>JBMDWR010000059.1:0-5239 GCA_048594645.1 Actinomycetota bacterium | reverse complement strand
GGTGCGAGAGGGGAGAGTCGAACTCCCACGCCCTTTCGGGCACCGGATCCTAAGTCCGGCGCGTCTGCCGTTCCGCCACTCTCGCGGAGTACCTTGCGAACCGTGCGTTCGCGGTGGCTCAAGCGTACCCTTCGCGACGTCGACGCAAGGAGGATATGGGCTCGCTGACCGGCGGCGCGAAGACGGTTCGCCACCCGCACGACCTGGTGGTTTGCCGCCGTCTGCATCATCGACGCGTGATACGTCGAGCGGTCCTCGTCGTCGCGTTCGGCCTCATCCTGGGTGCGTGCACGTCGGGCGCCGGAGAGCCGGTCGGGCCGGATGACGGATCGGTGTCCGTCGACACCGTCACGCTCCCGAGCCTCGCTCCGGTCACCGATGCGGTCACGCGGCCGCCGTTGATGCCGGAGGGCGCGGACATGCTCGCCATCCCGGAAGAGCGGTTCACGCGCATGTGGGAGCGCCCGGCTCACGACCATTCGGCCTTCACGTTCGACATGCGGAACCCGCACGGGCAGCTCACGCCGCTGCTGATCGCGGACGCGAAGCGCCGGGAGGGCCGTGCCTGGTTCGAGGTACTCCTTCCGATCCGACCGAACGGCGTCACCGCGTGGGTGCGCGAGAAGGACATCACGCTCCGCGAGGCGCATCAGCGCATCGAGGTCGACTTGTCCGAGCGCGTGCTGCGTTACTTCGTGCACGATCGGCTCGAGCAGCGCCTGCGCGTCGGCGTGGGGACGGACGCGACGCCGACGGGGACCGGGCGGTTCTACGTCTGGGTCAAGGTCCGCTACTCGAGCCCGTACCAGCCGTACGGGATCGCGGCGCTCGGCCTCTCGGGGTTCTCGCCCGTTCTCTCAGAGTGGCCGGGCGGTGGGCGGATGGCGATCCACGGCACGTCGAGCCCCACCGATCGCGGCAGGGCCGTCTCGCACGGATGCGTTCGGGTGCTGAACGAGGAGCTGAAGCTGCTGCTCGACGTCCCCCTCGGGACCCCGGTCGAGATCCGGCGCTAAACGCCTCCGAGCTCCTCGCGCGTCCCCTCGTACAGTTGATGGAACGAACCCTCCTGGAGGCCCTGTCATGTCTGCCATGAACCAGCCGACCAAGGTGTCCCGGACCGCATGGAGCTGGGTCGCGCGGGTCGACGACGTGGTGATCCCGTTCCTTCGGCGTCTCGCGATCCCCGCGCTCCGGGTGTCGCTGGGCGTGGTGTTCGTCTGGTTTGGGCTGCTCAAAGTGTTCGACGTCTCGCCGGTCTCCGACCTGGTCGCGCGCACCGTGTACTGGGTGGATCCCGACCTCATCGTCCCGGCGCTCGGCGCGTTCGAGATCACCGTCGGCGTCTTGCTGCTGCTGGGCCGGGCGCTCCGTCTCACGCTGCTGATGTTCCTCGCGCAGATGGTCGGAACGTTCCTCACGTTCGTGATCCTGCCCGAGGTCACCTTCCGCGACGGCAACCCGCTCATGCTGACCGTCGAGGGCGAGTTCGTCGTGAAGAACCTCGTGCTGATCTCGGCCGCGCTGGTCGTCGGCACCACGGTCCGCAAGGACGACGCCGTGCGCCGCGCCGACCCCGCCGGCCGGGCCGACGCCGAGGCGTGATCCCCGCAGCTCGGCCACAACCCCGGCCCGAGGATCCCGGGCCGTTCGCACCTCGATGCCGCCCGACCGGCGAACAGGATGAGGACCGGGGGAGAGAGGAGGACGTCCATGGCGACGTTCACGGTGTGGAAGTTCGGCACCGCCGGTGGCGCCGAGAACGCGCTCACCACGCTTGAGCGGCTCCAGAAGGAGGAGCTGCTCAAGCTGGAGGATGCAGCCGTCGTCTCATGGGCCGTGGGAGCGAAGAAGCCGAAGACCCGTCAGCTCCACAGCCTCGCCGGCGTCGGAGCGCTCGGAGGGGCGTTCTGGGGGTTGCTGTTCGGCCTGATCTTCTTCGTGCCGATCCTGGGGATGGCCATGGGTGCCGCGATCGGCGCGCTCACGTCGTCCCTGGCCGACGTCGGGATCGACGACGACTTCATCAAGAGGGTCCGCGAGACGATCACGCCCGGCACCTCCGCGCTGTTCCTGCTGACGTCCGACGTGGTCGTCGACAGGGTGCGCGAGGAGTTCCACGGCACCGAGGGTGAGTTGATCCACACGAACCTCAGCAAGGAGCAGGAGGTCAAGCTGCGCGAGGTGTTCGGGGAGACGGAGTGATGAGCACCGCCCGCGCGTGAGAGCCCGGCGGCCTGATGGCCGCCGGGCTCGGTTCGCTCCGATCACGCGAACGCGTTCGGGAACTGCTTGATGATGCCCGACGAGAGCATGTCGGCCATGTGCAAGATCGAGGTCTCCACCTCGTCGTAGGTGGCGACGCTCGCGGCGTACTCACCGCCGAGCTGCTGGGCGGCCTCTTGCAGCGTGAGGTCCAGGTGCTCCTTCATCATGCTGCGGAGGTCGCGAAGCGGCCAGTTGTCCGGGTTCGCCTCGTGCAGGAACCGGGCGATCTGCCTGGCGTTGTCGTACCAGGCGTCGCTCGCCTCCTCGAACGCCGCCGTGTCGGCGTTCTTGGCCGCCGTCAGGAGGTCGGCAGCGGTCAGGATGTGCTCGGTCAGTAGGTCCGTGACCGCGTTGCCGGCGGCCTTACCGTAGAAGGGCTTGACCGCGTCGCCGATGTCCTTCTGGTTCTGCAGCAGCCGATCGGTGGTTGCCTGAAGATCGGGCAGGTCGCCGACGAAGCTCACGATGAACAGCCGCGTCCACGTCACGTGGTCCACCCACAGTCGGCGCATCCCGTCGTGGAACGCGCGCTTGGTGACGGTGGCCGGCGCGTGGTGCGGCGCTGCCGAGGTCTCGGACCCTGCCGCCGCGAGCGAGCTCGTCGCCAACGCGAGCGTGGCCGCGGTCGCCAGGGCAAGCGCCGCCGCGAGGCCTTTCCTCCGGATGGTTCCCGTGAGAGCCATGGCTCCCTCCTTTCCGTAACGCCAGCGAGTTCTGGCGTTACAGGGGTACGTTCTACAGGGTCCAGTGCGACGACGTCAACCCTGTAAGGCAAACGCTGAAGGGTGTTATAGCAACAGTATGCCGGAAGATGCTTCTATGGGAAGCGGTCGTTGGTGTAACATGTCGGCATGCTGAGCAGGCTGGAACGCGACGCGGAAGCGCTCGGGGCGCTAGAGGACGACCTGCGCCGCAGGCTGTACGTGTACGTGCGGGCGCAGGGGCGGCCGGTGGGCCGCGAGGAGGCGGCCGACGCCGTCGGCATCTCACGCAAGCTCGCCGCGTTCCACCTGGACAAACTGGTCGATCGAGAGCTGCTGACGTACGCGTACGCGCGGCCGCCGGGCCGCGGCGGTCGAGGGGCCGGGCGCTCCGCGAAGTTCTACCGACCGTCCGAACGGGAGATCGACGTCTCGATCCCCGAACGTCGGTACGACGTGATGGGTTCCGTGCTGCTTCGCGCGCTTCGAGCGCAGGGCGACGGCGAGCGCGGAGAGGACGCGGCGCGTCGAGCGGCGGGCGAGGTCGGTCGCGAGGTCGGGGCGGCCGAACGGAAGCGCCTCGGCATCGCGCCTCCCGGCCCCGAGCGAGCGATCGCGGCGACGACGAAGGTCCTCGAGGAGAGCGGCTACGAGCCGTACCGGGACGAACGCGGTGACGTTCTCATGCGGAGCTGCCCGTTCCACGCGCTGGCCGAGGAGGACCGCGACCTCGTGTGCGGCATGAACGAGCGGTTGATCGAGGGCATCGTCCGGGGCCTCGGAAACCAGACGGTCGGCGTCGTGCTCGACCCGGTGCCGGGGCAGTGCTGCGTGCGGCTCCAACCGCCTGCTGCGGCTCGGAAGGCGGAGCCCGACGCGGGATGAGCCGGCCACCCGACGTCCACGTCAAGCGCGTGTACGACGAGGTCGAGGCGGCTGACGGCGTTCGGATCCTCGTCGACCGGTTGTGGCCGCGAGGGATCGGCAAGGACGATCTTCCCCTCGACGCGTGGATGAAGGACGTGGCTCCGAGCCCGAGCCTTCGGACGTGGTACGGCCACCGGCCCGAACGCTTCGACGCGTTCGCCGCTCGGTACAGGAAGGAGCTCGAGGCCGGCGCAGCGGCCGATGCGCTCGCCGAGCTGAAGGACACGGCCTCGGACGCGACCGTGACGCTCCTCACGGCGACGCGAGACGTTGAGCGCTCGGGCGCGTCGGTCCTGGCGGAGGTCGTCCGGGGCGCTACTTCTCGTACAGGTCGGCGACCTCACGCGCGCACCGCTCGACGGCCTCGAACAGCGCACGACGCTCCTCGGGAGGAAGGTTCGCCTCGAGCAGGGGCTCGACCTCGGCGTCCACCTCGGCCAGGTGCGCGGTGAGCAGGGCCTCCGTGCTGTAGAGGACGCGCCGCAGATCTCGTTCGATGGTCGAGGGCAGCGGGTCGCCGCGCAGGTCGGGGATCAATCCCTCGAGTTCGTCGAGGAGCAGGCCGAGCTGCGCGTGGCACGCTGTCATCCGGACGGCGATCGTCGAGTCACCGCCCTCCTGGCGCACGAGCGGGATCAGGACACGGCCCTCGGCCACGGCGTGCGGCATCACCGTGTGCGCGAGGAAGTCCTCGACGTCACGGACTCTGGCACCGAGCTTGGCGACCGGGATCGTGCCGATCGAGTCGGCGACGTTCCGGATCTCGAGAAGGTGGGGCCGGAAGGCCTCGTGCTCTTCCCGGATCGTCTGTGCTGCGGGCGTCATCGTCGTCACCCCGTTGCGTCTGCGCACACGCTAGGCTCGGACGCGGCACGGTCGTCGGGCCGTTCGGTCCGCATCGCGAGGGCCGCGCGGCTCGCAAGGACGGGGACGCGAGGCCCGACGGGTCGACGAGGCGCCCGTAGGCTGACCTTGGGTAGCACTCGGACATGAGCGACGTCGTCTCCGAAGAACAACGGTTGATGCGTCCGTGGCTGTCGGACGTCGAGAGCGTCGCCGCCGAGCTCGGCACCGACCCGTCGACGGGTCTGTCGAGCGCGGAGGCAGCCGACCGGCTCGAGTGGTTGGGCCCGAACCGCCTCGATCCAGAGGCCGCCGAGCCGGCATGGCGGAAGCTGCTCGCGCAGTTCGCCGATCCGCTGGTCTACCTGCTGCTCGTCGCGGTCGCGATCTCGATCGTCACGTGGGCGATCGACGGCGCGGAGGGGCTGCCGTTCGAGGCGATCGTGATCTCGTTGATCCTCGTCGCCAACGCCGTGCTGGGCTACGTGCAGGAGGCGAAG
>JBMDWR010000058.1:0-33632 GCA_048594645.1 Actinomycetota bacterium | reverse complement strand
TGGCAGGCCTCGTCGGCATCTGGCTCGCGGTGATCGCCGTTAGCCTGTTCGCCCCACACATGGTGTCGGGCTCCGAACAGGAGCGCCTCCCGATCGCGGCGTTCACGACGTGGCTCTGGGGTGTGCTGGGAACGGCGATCTTCGTCTGGGGGATGGGCAGGCTCAGGCGGGCCACGGACGTGCGCGAAACGTGGATCGGCCTCACCTCAGCGACGCTCGTGGTCTGGGGGGTCGGAGCGATCGTTGCGATCGTCGCACCGGAGTTCGTAACGGGAAGTGACCCGACTCGGATCCCGCTCGCCGCTTTCCTCGCGCCGATCGGGGCAGTCGTGCTCACGGGGTTCGCCGGAGTGGTGGCGAATGAATTCGGGCGCGGCTGAACCACCGTACAGAGGGGAGCGATGATGACCGATCGGGTGAGAACGCCGTCCGAGCCGCCACCGCCAGACCCCGAACTCAGGCGGCTCGATCCGCTGATCGGCACGTGGAAGGCGACGGACCACACGCGCGACAGCGTCCTGGGTCGCGGCGTCCCGGTCACGAGCACCGAAACGTTCCGTTGGCTCGACGGCGGCTACCCTTGTGCAGGAGTATGAGACCGTGTTCGGCGACGAACCGGCGCAAAGGGGCATCAACTTCTGGTGCTACGACAGTGAGAGTCGTCGGTTCCGGATCATGTTCTTCAGCAACAACGGTCCCTTCACCGAGGAGGGCAACCGGTACGGAGGCGTGGTGGAGGGCGACCGACTGACGTTCGGAGGCCCAGCACGCTTCCAGTATGTGCTCGATGAGAACGGCATGATCCAGACGAACAGCGACGGGACCCTCTCTGTCGAGTGGTGGCTCCGCGATGCAAGCGGCAGATGGCAGCGTTGGATGCGCAACACGTTCACGAGGGTGGAACTCGGCACGTGATGCTCATGCATGCCTCCGAGCGTGACCTCGGGGAGAACATCGCGGGGACATAGGAGGATCGAAATGAGAAGAGTGATCTCAGCTATGCAGATGTCGGTTGATGGATTCATCGAGGACCCCGAGGCGAAGCAAGACTGGGTTGAGAACTGGGAAGACGACTATGGACTCCTCGATGAGGTCGATACTTGCGTCCTGGGGAGCGTCACGTATCCAGGCTATGAGCGCTACTGGACGGCGGTTCTGGAAGATCCCGAATCCTCGCTGCCCTTCAGCGGGAAATCAGCTACCCCCAAAGAGATCGAGTATGCGACGTGGGCTTCCAGGACGCCCCACATCGTCGTCTCGCGCAAGCCGATAGATGTTGCGTGGGGAAACTCACGCGTCGTCTCGGATCTTGAAGAGATCCGAAAGCTGAAACAACGTCCCGGCAAGAACATCTACGTGGTTGGCGGAGCGCTGCTCGTCTCCAGCATGATCAACGTCGGGTTGATCGATGAGATCCGGCTCATCGTGAACCCCGTTCTCCTCGGCGGCGGTAAGCCTCTGTTCGGAACCGTTACCGACCGGCGATCCTTGACGCTCCTGTCCGTCGAGGACAGGGATCACGACAGGCTCTACACGATCTATGCAGCCGATTGATCACGCGATAGCAAACCGATGCTGCCTGGCGGGAGCTGCAGCCGGAGGCCTTCGGCGTGTCGTCCTGGTTGTCGTCGGCTGGTTGATAGCGCACCCCGACGAGCGGCAAGGAACGCGGCGCCCGACCTGACGACCCGCGTTCCCCGGTCGCTACACGGCCCAGTCCGAGATCTCCTCGATCGCGAACGCGATCCCGAACGCCGCGAACGCCAGGACGGATGCCATGAACGTGATCGTCAGCACGTACCCGACGACCGACGCCACGACGTCGACGGCCGATATGCGCCGTACATGTGCGGGCTCGAACGCACCCTGATACGTCGCCACGGAACACCACCTCCCTCGTAGCAGACGCTACGTCGATGGTCGCGAACGCCGAGGGCCAGAAGCCCTCATGGCCCCGGGACGGCTGGCGCGCGGTCCTAGGGATTCGCTTCGCTCCTCACGTGGCGTAGGTGATTCGCGCCGGCGAACCGGGCCGCGTGCCCTCTCAGATCTTCGGGAGCTTGAAGCCGGACTTGGCGATGACGTGATCCCTCGACTCCGCGGCCGTCTGCCGGACGGCTGCCCAGTCGACGTGGAGCAGCTTCCCGTCGCGTTTCATCACGTGTCCCGCGATCAACACCGTGTCGACGTTGCCCGTGTCCATGCCGGCC
Source organism: Actinomycetota bacterium (assembly GCA_048594645.1). Classification (GTDB taxonomy): domain Bacteria; phylum Actinomycetota; class UBA4738; order UBA4738; family HRBIN12; genus DASSJM01. Next base: position 31,422 of record JBMDWR010000058.1, on the reverse strand, counting down.
ACTACGGCCGTCGCCGGATCGTTGAGCGGCGTCACGTTGATCCGGTCGGTCCGCAGCAGGATCAGGTCGGCCTGCTTGCCAGGCGTGAGCGTTCCGACCTTGGAGTCCAGGCCGTTCGCGCGCGCTCCCTCGATCGTGGCGCAGGCGAGGACGTCCTTCGGGGTGAGCGGCGCCTTGCCTTGGGCGGTCGCGATCGCCCGCTGCAGCGTCAGCACGGAGCGCATCTGGTTGAACATGTCGCTCGGGACGTTGGTCTCGACGTCCACGCTCAGGCTGGGGGACAGCCCTCGGTCGAGGAACTTCTGGATCGGCGGCATCCCGTGGCCCATCATCATCTCGACCGGGCAAGCGAGCGAGACCGTCCCGCCCGTATCGATGATCATCTGGAGCTCGGTGTCGTTCAACGTGGTGCAGTGGATGTAGGTCGTGTCCGGCCCGAGCAGCCCGGCCTCGCCGAACTCCTGGACCTTGCGGTCGTGCCCGTAGGAGCCCACGCCGACATGCGTCGTGATCCGCGCGCCGGTCTCCCGCGCGAGCTTCCAGTGGTCGCGTGAGACCTCGAAGTCCGTGAACTCCGGCCCCGGCGCCGCGAGCGCGAGCGTCAGCTTCTGGTCCTTGCTCGAGAAATGCTCCGTCGCGGCGCGCACGAACCAGCTCGGTTGCCGCTCCTCCCACTTGCCCCACCACGGGAAGCCGTAGGCGAACACCGCTCGGAGTCCCGAGTCCTTGAGCGCCTGGATGACGGCGTCCGTGTGCGCGGGCGAGCCCTGGATGTGTGACCAGTCGAGCAGCGTCGTGATGCCGGCGTCGATCGCGCCGAGCGCCGACACGAGGTTGCCGATGTACGCGTCCTCGGGCCGGTAGGCGGGTGCGAGCTTGTGCAGGACGAACGAGATGTAGCTGGATCTGCCCTCGAGCGGAACGTCCGTCCCGATGTTGCGGAGCAGGCCCTCCCAGATGTGGCGGTGACTGTCGACGAACCCCGGCATCACGATCATGTCCGTGGCATCGATCACGTCGACCTCACCATCCCGGGGGGCTACCGCTCGCGCGTTCGCACTCGCTCCTCGAGCCTCCCGGTCCCCCTCGCCGTTCGACAGATCGGGCCCGACCGCGAGGATCCGGTCTCCCTCGATCAGGACGTCGCCGACGGGCAGGTCGCCGACGTTCGGGTCGAGGCTCAGCACCGAGCCGCCGCGGATCAGCGTTCGGCCGGGGGGGACCACGCGGAAGTCCGTCCCGCTGGGATAGAACGCGGGCAGATCGACGCTCTTGGGAGGCCGGCTCCCGACGACGAGTCGTCTCGCCCGCTTGTAGTTGCGCTTCACGAGCTCCTTGATGTCCCCCAGCTGGAACAGGACGATGCCGAGCAGGACCAGGACGCCGATGATCATCGGCCCGTCGTCTGGGGACAGCCCGAGATACGGCAGCACGGTGAGGATCAAGGCGAGGAGGATCGCCGCGACGGTGCCCCCGATGAACGTCGCCCGGCCGCCCGCCAGGGACGCCCCTCCGAGGACGGCCGCGGTGATGCTGTTCAGCGCGAACGTCGAACCGACCGTCGCGTTGCCGATCGGGGATCGGGCCATCACGAAGAACGACGCGACGGCGGCGAGCAGAGCGGACAGGAGCAGCGCGCGGACCCGAACCCAGTTGGTCCGAACCCCGCCGCGCTTGGCGGAGCGCTCGTCGAACCCGACCGACCGCAACTCGAGGCCCGATCCGGAGGCATGCAGCCACAGGTCGGCGAGCCCCGCTCCCGCCAAGACGACGATGAACGCGACCGGGATCGGTCCGACGCTCGCCGTGAGCGTCGAGGCGAGGTCCTCGCTGATGACCCCCTGGGCGGTCGGTCGCATCGTCAGCGAGATCCCGTCGAGGATGCTCAACGTGGCCAAGGTGGCGATGATCGAGGGGATCTTGAGGCCCCGGACCAGCAGGGCGTTCACGAGACCCAGCGCGACGGCGCACAGGAGGATGACACCGGCTCCGGCGAGTATCTGCGCGAAGGAGGCTTCGGCTCGGATCAGGAACGAACCGATCACCACCCCGAGGCCGATCATGCCGCCCACGGAGAGATCGAGGTACCCGACCAGGAGCGCATGCGTCTGCGCCATCGCGGCGACGATCAACGGGAGCGCCAGGATGAGGATCTGTTCGACGTTGTAGGCGTTGATGAATCCCGGGAACCGGGCGCTGGTGTACCAGAGCAACGTCGCGATCAGCAGGATCTGGAGCGCCACCGGCATCCACAGGCGGAACCTGACGATCTTGCGCCACTTGTTCTTGTCGCGGGCGTCCCGCAGGACCTTCCGGACGGCCCGCCGGGCGGCGTCGACGCGGTCGCTCATGACCCTGTCGAGGGAGCCTTCGGCATCGCGACGCCAAGGGGCGAGCGTCCCGCTTTCGACAGCCCGGGGCCGCGCACCACCGCCTCCACGATGCGCAGCTCGTTCAGCTCGTCGCCCGGGATCTCCTCGACGATCTGGCCGCGGGACATGACGAGCACCCGGTCGCACAGGCCCGAGAGCTCGAGGGGGTCGCTCGACTTGACGAGCATCGCCGTCCCCGCGTTGGTGCGCGCACGGAGCGCTTGGTAGATGTCGAAGCGCGAGCCGACGTCGATGCCCTGCGTCGGCTCGTAGGCGAGGATCACCGCGGGCTCTCTCAGGAACGTCCGGGCGACCGACACCTTCTGCTGGTTGCCTCCCGACAGGAACTCGACCGGTTGCTCGAGGGACGGCGTCCGGATCTCCAACCTCTTGACGAGGTCCGTGACGGCGCGCCGCTCCCTGCCTCGCCTGAGGAGCCCCGCGATCGAGAACCGTCGTAACGCCTGGATCGTGGCGTTCACCTTGACGCCGAGGACGGACATGAGCGCCTCGTGCTTGCGATCGCCGGGCAACAGCATGATCCCGGCTCCGACCGCCTCATGGGTCGAGATCAGCGACAGCTCCTTCCCGCCGCACGCGACCCGCCCCGCCTTCGGAGGCTGCCGACCGGCGAGACAGTCGAACAGTTGGAGCTGGCCGTTGCCCTCGGCGCCCGCGATGCCCACGATCTCGCCGGCCTCGAGCGTGAAGCTCACAGGACCGAACGACTGCCCCTGGAGCCCGTCGACGACGAGCACCTCGCGGCGGTCATCGACGACCGGCGCCGGCGGTGGGAACGCAGCCTCGAAGGGACGACCGACGATCAGCTCGACGAGCTGCGCCTCGGTCGTTGCCTTGGCGTCGAACGTCCCTCGGTTCCTGCCGTCGCGAAGGACCGTGATGCGGTCGGCGATCTCGAGCACCTCGGGCAAGCGATGGCTCACGTACACCACGCCGACGCCGCGACGGCTGCATGCCGCGACGGTCCGATGGAGCGCCTCGACCTCGTCCGGACCGAGCGCCGTGGTCGGCTCGTCCAGGAGCAGGACCTTGGGGTCGGTGACGAGGGCCTTGGCCACTTCGAAGAGCTGGCGATCGGACAGCGAGAGGAAGCCCGCCGGCAGGTCGGGGTACAGCTCGAGGTCGAGATCGAACTCCGTCAGCAGCTTCCGCGCCCACCGCTTCCTCCGCCAGTACGGCGGCCGCCGGTCCTCGGGAGCCGCCAGGAAGAGGTTGTTCTTCACGGGCTCGGCGAGGATCAGCGACGTGTCCTGGTACGCCATGGCCAGGCCGAGCTTCCTGGCCAGGGCGGGGGAGTCCCGGCGGAGGCGCCGGCCTCCGATCGTGACCGTGCCCACGTCGGGGTCGACGAACCCGCTGGCGATCCCGAGGAGGGTCGACTTCCCGGACCCGTTCTCGCCGACCACGGCGTGCACCTCGCCGGCGCGGCAGTCGAAGCTGACATCGGTCAGCGCTCGAACCGCCCCGAACTGCCGAGAAACGCCGCTCAGCTCGAGGACCACGTCGCCCGAGGGCGACCCTCCTCCGGTATCGCCTCGTTCCGTCACTTGCTGAACATCAACTCCAGGACCGAGTTCGGCGCGAGCGACGTGCCGGACACGGCCTCGTGAACGCGGTTGGGATCGCAGTCCTGCTCGGTCACCTCGCGCATCACGTGCGGCACGACGACCTCGCCCGGGATCTCCGCGCCGTTCAGCGACATCATCGCCGCGGTGACGCCCACGCGCGACTGGAAGTTGCCGCCGGCCGAGTACCAGATCTTGTAGGTGGGCTCACCCCTCTCCGCCCAGTCGCAGAACAGGTTCTGCTCGTCCGTGCGGAGCGCGACGGTGAGGTTCTTCACCGGGATGCCCAGATCCTCGTACGTCTGCAGGCCGATGTACATCCCGTCGGCGTACTCGTACGCCCAGCCGCGGATCTCAGGGTTGGTCGTCAGCAGGCCCTGATACACGCCTGGGATCGCCGGCGGGTACCAGTTGGTGTCGCCGGTCGTGCTGTTCTCGTTGGCCGGCGGGTTGACCAGATCGAGGCCGCTGTCGAGCGACGAGATCGTGCACTGCTGCCACCCGAGCGACAGGGCGTTGCCCGGGGTTCCGCCGAGGATCGCCACCTCGCCGTCGCTGACGCCCTCGTTCAGGACCTCCGCGAAGCTGTTGCCGAGTGCGCACAGGTCCTCGCCCACGACGGACAGGTAATCCTCGCCCGGGACGAGCGCGCCCTCCTGGTCGGGGAGACCGACCCAGCCCGCTGAGAACGAGACGTACGGGATGCCCGCCTCGTCGGCCTCCTTGATCGCATCGGCGATCGCCACACCCATGTCGGGGTAGCCGACGATGAAGTCGACACCGCGCTGGATCAGGAACCGGATGTCGTTGGCGTGGACGGCCGGGTCGGGGTCGAAGTCGGCCTCGGTGGAGACGATCGTCCCGATCTCTTCATACGTGAGCGCCTGGAGGATCGCCTCCATGTGGCTCACCGCACGCCAGACGTTGACGGTGTCTCCGCCGCCGTCGGCGTAGCCCATGACGATCTCGCCACCCGTACCGGTGTCGCACTCCTGGTTGTTCCAGCACTCCATCGCTTTGTCGATGGTCGCTTGATCGAGGTCCTGCTCGGCCCGCGCGATCGAAGCAAGGATGATGTTCCAGCTCGCCTCGTCCGACGGCTCTACCGGCCCAAGCGCCTTCTCGATCAAGGCGGGGTCGGCATCGGTGGTCTCGCCGAACTCGGCCAGCGGACCGGTCGCGCCGGTGGCGGCGCCGCCCTCCGTGGCACCGGTGGCCGTCGTGTCGTCCTCGTCGCCACCTCCACACGCCGCCGCGATCAGCGTGAGGACCGCGACGAGGCCGATGATCCTGATGGTCTTCTGCATGCTCCTCCCCCCTGGGACGATGTCCTGTCTCCTCCGATCTCCGGAGCCGTTCACATACCTTCCTCCTCTCTTACGTGCTCTCTCACGTGGTTCGGTCGCTCGAGCCGTTGCCGACCGGCGTCTGGACGAACCCAGGTCGTTTCCGCTCCCGGAGCAGGTGCTCGACGCCGCGGATGATCCGGTCGCCGGACACGAGCATGCCCCCGATGATGACGAGCCCGAACACCACGAACTGGAGCGACGTAGGAAGGCCCATCGTCCGGAGCATCTGGTTGAGCCCCGTGAGGAACAACGCGGCCACGAACGTGGACAGCGGGCTGGCGAGCCCTCCCGTGAGCGATGCGCCGCCGATGACCACCGCCGCTATCGGGCCCAGCAGGTACTGCGTGCCGACGGCGACGCCTGGGTTCCGCAGGAGCCCGGCGAGGGCCACACCGGCCGTCGCGTAGAACACCGCCGCGACGACGTAGACGAGGATCTGGTTCAGGTTGACGCGGACGCCCACGACGTGGGTCGCCACGGGGTTGGCGCCGACGCCCTGGAACCTGCGACCCACGGCCGTGTACCGGAGGCCGAGGATCAGCAGGATCGTGGCGACGGCACCGACCCAGAAGACCGGGCTGACGCCGAGGACGCGCGTGGACGTCCATTCGGAAAGACCGCGCGGCACGGGGCTCTGGACCGGGAACGTGCGTCCGTAGCGATTCACCAAGCCGATCACGATCAGGCCGACGGCCAGCGTCGTGATCAGCGCGTTCAGCTTCAGCCCGCCGATCAGGATCCCGTTGACGAGCCCGATGAGTGCGGCGATCGCGAGCGCGGTGACGACGGCGACGAGGATGTTCTCGTCCGAGCCGTTCCCGACGCCCACCATGATCACCGCTGCCAGGCTCATGGTTCCCGGGACGCTGAGGTCGATCCCGCCCGTCATCACCACCAGCATCTGGCCGAGGGCGGTGATGCCCAGGACCGCTCCGTAGGGAGCGATCGCGCGCAGCGCGACGCGTCCGAGGGTGGCCGGAGCCCAGATCGACGCCACGATCACGAGGAGGACGAGGGCGATGTACACCGGCATGTAACGGGAGGCGACGACGAACGACGTCAACGCGGACGACGGTGCGGTCCGCTCGCTCATGCCTCACCGATCGGTGCGGCTTCGACGACCCGATCGGACGCATCGCCGACGCGCTCCCGCGCCGCGGTCGCGATGCCGCGCGCATGCTGCACGTCGGCCTCGAGAACACCGTCCCGCATCAGGATGTGCCCCTCCGCGAAGACCCACGCGACGTTGGACGTGTCCATGCCCCATACGACCGCCCCGATCGGGTCGTTGACCGGGAAGATGTTCGGCCGGTCGGTGCGAAGGATGAGGACGTCGGCCTTCATGCGGGGCTCCAGCGAACCGGTCACGCCGGCGAGCCCCGCGGCGTGCGCGCCGCCGATCGTCGCGTACCGGATGACGTCTCGGGTGTTCATCAGCTTGGGGAGTCCGGCCTTGCCCGCGAGCTTGAGGTCGAACACGGTGGCGTGCTGCATGGAGATCGTCGCGCGCATCTGGGCGAACAGGTCGCCGGGCGCGACGCGCTCGTCGTCGACGCCGAGCGCCAGCCGGACGTCTCGATCGATCAGCGGCTGGATCCGCGGCGACCCCGAGCCGATCGCCATGTCGGCCGCCGGCGTCAGCGTGACCGAGACCTCGGACGAGCTGATCGCGTCGACGTCGGCATCGCCGAGGTCCGAGCCGTGCACCAGCGTCACGTCCTTGCCGAGGAGCCCCCCCGCGCCGAGGGTCGCCACCGCGCCCCGGCCGGCGTTCGCGCCGGCGTGCGCGTGGATGTGGAGACCGAGCTCGCGCGCCACCGCCCAGTCCTTCTCGACCCCGGCCACGTCGGCGGGGCTCAGATGGGCGGAGCCCACTGCGACGGTCGTCGAGGATCCCGCGCGGGCGCGGAGGCCCTCGATGCGTTCGCGGACGGCCGTGTCGGCATCCGGTTCGTCGCGACCGACGGTGTGGACGAACACCGTCCGGAGCCCGGCGTCGGCGTGTGCCTGGAGCGCCGCCTCCGCGGAACCGTCGCCTTCGGGGACGTCGCACCAGTCGACGACCGTCGTGATCCCGGCCTCGGCCGCGCCCAGCAGGCCGATCAGCGTCGCGGCGTAGACGTCATCGGGCGAGTAGCGCTCGCCGGCTGCGGCCCCATCCGACGATCCCTGGTTGCGGAAGAGCGACCGCCAGGCGTGCCGGTGGGCGTCCACGAACCCGGGCATCACGATCGCGTCGGTCGCATCCACGATCTCGGCGTCGCGCGCACGCAGGCCGGTGCCGACCTCGGCGATCGTGCCCTGGTCGATGAGGAGGTCGGCTCGTGGGAAGTTCGGCGTCCTCGTGCCGAGCGTGAGGACGCAGCCGCCGCGGATGAGGGTCTTGGTCACGCCCTCCTCCGGGGCTCGCCCGCGTCCGCGGCCGAAGCGTTGGGCCGAGTTCGCGTGCGCCAGGGGCCGTGCGTGGGCTGCGTATCAGGGACGACGACGCCGCCGATACGTACGAGACCGATCACAGTTGCTGAACGGAGGCCCCTCACCGATCAGTGACACTACACATCTTCCCCCGGGCTTTTCTAGGGGGGTCCGGCTCGGGCCACCGGGCAGACGGATCTGGAGGACCTCGCTGCCGTGCTCTCGTTCGCACCCGTGCTCGTCGCCAACAACAGCGGGCCGGTCCACGTCGCGGCGGCCGTGGGGACGCCGGTCGTCGATCTGTACGCGCTCACGAACCCGCAGCACACACCGTGGGGCGTGGAGAGCCGTGTGCTGTTCCACGACGTGCCGTGCCGCAACTGCTATGCGAGCGTGTGCCCGATGGGGCACCACGACTGCCTTCGCAAGGTTCGCCCCGGAGACGTCGTCGCCTCGACGCTCGAGCTGACGCGTTCGCGGCCGTCGGTCACGGCGCATGCCGAGGTGGCCGCATCAGGATCGGCGCCGTCGGCCTGGGCCACGTCGGGGCGGTGACGGCAGGTGCCTCGCGCACGTCGGGCACGAGGTCGCCTGGCATCGCGGTCGAGCCGTCGTGACTGGAGCGGCGTAAGCGCCCGGCGGGCGTCGCCGAACCTGACGGCTGATCGTCGCGGCGTGGGGGAACGGAACGAGCGCTATCGGATCGGGAACCGGATCTCGGTGAGCGCGTCCTGTTGGTCCACCTCTTTGGGGTCGTTCAGGTAGAGCTCCCTCGGCGGTCCGACGATCACGTGTCCGTTGGTCGCGATCCACGATGTGAGCGCGTCGTAGGCCGCGCTGCACTCGGCGTACGGTCCGTGATGGATCGTGCTCGCGTATCGCCCGCCGGGCAGGATCCTCACGCGCATCCCCTCCGGCGGCTCGAACGGCGCCGCCACGGGCATGAAGATCTCCATGTCCCATTCGGTGTCGGGCCCGACGTCGCCCAGGTACTCGACGCCCGGCATCCCGGGACCGAACCCCACGGGGCCGACCGCTTCGGCGAGCTCGTGGAACGCCTCCGGCGTCTCCTTGCCGATCGTCACCATGGACACCCGGCGGTGGACGGAGGCGACCAGCTGGTCTGGAACCTCCTTGATCTTGACGTCGTACGACATGCCTTGCCTCCCTATCACGTGCCTCGGCTCCACCCTGCTCCCCGCCGGCGCGCGACGCCACGCTCGGACGGCCCCCGATCTTCGAGACGCCCGGCCCACGGACCTCCGCGAGCGGAGAGCTCCGCTTGACAACCGTCCAGTCGGTGTTGTCACTATCAGACCATCAGACCAGCCGTTGTCGGTCTGTACAACTCGGGAGCGAGCCGCTGCAACAACTCGGACCGATCGAGCGCCGCAAGGTGTACGAGCTCGTCGCCGAGCGGCTCGTCCAGGACATCTCGAGCCGTCGGTTGGTCCCCGGCGACGTCCTGCCGACGGAGCGTCAGCTCGCCGAGTCGCTCGAGGTGGGCCGGTCGTCGATCCGCGAGGCCCTCCGGATGCTCGAGTCCCGAGGCCTGATCGAGGCCGTGGGACATGGCGCGTTCACCGTGGCGGACTACGGCAACCCGCTCAACGCCTCGCTCGCGTTGCTCGTGGAGATGCGAGACGGCGACCTGCGCGAGCTCTTCGAGGTCCGCAAGATGATCGAGGTCGAGACGGCCGCCCTCGCCGCCGAGCGACGCTCGGACGACGATCTTGCGCGGATGCGCGGCGCGATCGAGGCGATGGATGCCGGACTCGCCTCCGCCGACCGCTACATCACCGGCGATCTCGAGTTCCATCAGGCGGTGGTCGCCGCGACCGGCAACCGCATCGCCAGGGACGTGATGCACGCGATCCGAGGCGTGATGCGCCGCGGCCTGATGTCCCTGTACCAGATCCCCGGCAGCCCCGAGCGGTCGATGCAGCAGCATCGCCAGATCTTCGAGGCGGTCCTCGCACAGGACCCCAACGAGGCGCGTCGGCTGACGCGTGAGCACCTCAGCAGGGTCGAGGGTGACTTCGTGTCCCACCCGGCCGGCGGTGGGGAGGCCGATGGCTGACGTCGGCTTCGTCGGTCTCGGCACGATGGGCGGCCGCATGGCCAGGCGTCTGCTCGACGCCGGTCATGACGTGACCGGGCACAACCGGACGCGGGACAAGGCGGCGTGGCTGGTCGACGCCGGGATGAAGTGGGCGGACACGCCGCGGGAGGTGGCCGAGTCCACCGACGTGATCTTCTCGATGGTGACGAGCAGCCCGGCCGTGCGGGCGATCGCCGACGGCCCCGACGGGATCCTCGCGGGGATCGGGCCCGGCAAGGTGTGGGTGGAGATGAGCACCGGAAGCCCGTCGACGAGCCGCGAGCTCGCGCAGGCGGTCGCCGACCGGGGAGGGGCGATGCTCGATGCGCCGGTGTCCGGCAGCGTCGTGACGCTCGAGGAAGGACGCCTATCCATCATGGTCGGCGGGGACGAGGATGCGCTCGAGCGCGTTCGGAACGTCCTCGAGGACATCGGCCCGAAGGTGACGCACGTCGGCGCGAACGGCCAGGCCGTGCTGATGAAGATCGCGACCAACCTGAACCTCGCCGTGCAGATGCTGGCGTTCAGCGAAGCCGTCCTGCTCGCCGAGAAGGGCGGGATCGCACGCGGGACGGCCGTCGAGGTGCTGCTGAACAGCGTGATCGCCTCACCGATGGTGAGGTACCGCGGGCCGTTCGTGCTCGAACAGCCGGACGAGGCGTGGTTCAACGTGAACATGATGCAGAAGGACCTGCTGCTCGCGATGGAAGCGGGGCGGCAGTTCGACGTCCCGCTCCCCACGACCGCAACGACGAACGAGTTCTTGACCGCGGCTCGAGCGATGGGACTGCAGGACAAGGACTTCGCCGCCGTCTTCGAGGTGCTGGTGATGCTGTCGGGATCGGGGCGATGATCGGCTCGCGCCGGATCCGTCTCGTCGCGAGCCGCGGGGGCCGTCGGTACGTACGAGGAAGGAAGGAGGGTGCTCCGGTGGAGGAATGGGCGAGCCGTGAGCGTGCACGGCGTCCGAGGGCAGGCGCGTCCGATGTCGGACGCCGAACGAAGGGGGGGCGATGAACAGGATCCGCTTCAAGGCGATCACGGCCCTTGCCGTGATGCTGCTCGTCGCGGCGGCGTGTGGCGACGACGGTGACGGAGGAGGTGCCGAGACCGGAGGCGACGCGGGCGGCGAGCCGATCCGCATCGGCATCTCGCTCCCGCTCACCGGCGAGTTCTCGCAGCCGGGCGGCGAGGCCGAGCGCGGATACGAGATCTGGCGCGACCTGACCAACGACGCGGGCGGCCTCCTCGGCCGGCCGGTCGAGCTCGTGATCCTGGACGACGCGAGCAGCCAGGACACGGTCGTGTCGGACTACCAGCGGCTGATCGACCAGGAGAACGTCGACCTCCTGCTCGGAACGTTCTCGTCGCTGCTCAACTTGCCGGCCTCGGCGGTGGCCGAACGGAACCAGATGGTGTACGTGGAGCCGGCAGGCGGCGCGCCCGAGATGTTCGAGCGCGGGTTCGAGTACCTGTTCTTCGCGCAGCAGGCGACGGCGCCCCACCAGGCCGACCTGTTCTCGGAGTGGGTCCTGTCCCTCCCAGAAGGTGAGCGGCCGACCACCGCCGCCTTCCCGACGATGGACGACCCGTTCGCGGCCCCTGTGATCGACGGCATCAAGCAGCAGCTCGAGGCCGGCGGGATCGAGGTCGTGTACGAGACGGTTTACCCGCCGGACACCACGAACTTCGACACGATCGCCGCGGACATCCAGGCGAGCGGGGCCGAGCTCGTGGCGCAGGGTGCGGTGTTCGAAGACGGCGTCGGACTCGTCCGCTCGTTCCAGAGGATCGACTACAACCCGTCGATCCTGTTCCAGACCTCCGCCCCATCCAACAGTGAGCAGTACGCGGAGGGCATCGGGACCGAGAACACCGAGGGCGTCTTCTACGCGGTGAGCTGGCACCAGGACACCGACACGTTGATGAACGCCGAGTTCGTCTCCGCGTACGCCGAGAGCTTCGACGGTGCGATCCCGGCCGAGGACGCCGCGGACGCGTTCGCGGCGGCCCAGGTGCTCCAGACGGCGGTCGAGGCGGTGGGCGAGATCGACCAGACGGCGATCAAGGACTACCTGCACGAGAACGAGGTGGAGACGCTGCTCGGCACCCTGTCGTGGGACGAGACCGGCGCCCCACAGCAGGCGTTCCTGCTGGCCCAGTGGCAGGGGCCGCAGGCCGAGATCGTTCTCCCTGAGGAAGTCGCGACGACGGACACGATCGTGAACCCCAAGCCGGAGTGGGCGTCCTGATCGAGGCATCGTCGATGGTGGAGGCGGGCGCCGGGCGCCGGCGCTCGAGCGTGGTCGGGTGATGCGTCGGTGACCCGCCTCCTCCAGACGATTCTGCTCGGGCTGCTGATCGGCGGCGTCTACGCGCTGTTCGCATCCGGCCTCACCCTGATCTTCGGGGTGATGCGCATCATCAACGTCGCGCACGGCGCGCTGCTCGTGCTCGCGGCGCTGTTCACGTTCGAGCTGTGGCGCCGGGTCGGGCTCGACCCGCTGGTCGCCGTGTTCATCACGACGCCGATGATGTTCGCGATCGGGTGGCTGATCTACCGCACGCTGGTCGCACGGATCCGAACGGCTCCGGTGTCGATGTCGGTCCTGCTGACGTTCGCGCTCGCGATCACGCTCGAGGGGATCATGGGCATGACGTGGAAGAACGTGTTCCGCTCGGTGACGCCCGGGTACTACAACGAGTCGTTCCACCTCGGGCCGTTCTTCCTGCCGAAGGGCCTCGTCTTCGGCAGCGCGCTCGCGGTGGTGGTGCTGCTGGCGCTGTACCTGCTGCTCACGCGTACGTGGGCCGGCCGGGCGATCAGGGGCGCGACAGAGAACCTCGAGGGCGCTCAGCTGGTCGGGGTCGACATCAGGGCCGTCGCCGCGTTCACGTTCGCGGTCGGGATCGCGACGACCGGCGCCGGGGGATCGATCCTGTCGTTGATCTACTCGTTCTTCCCCGCGTCGCACTACCTGTGGATCTCGCGGACGCTCGGGATCGTCGTGCTCGGTGGCATGGGGAGCGTTCCGGGGGCAGTCATCGGCGCGTTGATGCTCGGCGTCGCCGAGACGCTGACCTCGAGGTACATCGGACCGCAGTGGGCCGTGGTCGTGTTCTACGTGGTGATCCTCGTCGTGCTGCTGGTCCGGCCGCAGGGGATCATGGGGGCCCGCCTCCGCCGGGACGTGGTGGCATGACCTCGGGGAACGCCGTCCGGCGGGTCGTGATCGCGCTGCTCGCCATCGCGCTCGCGGTGTACCCGCTGGTCCGCCCCGATGACCGGTACCGGCACACCGTCCTGATCATGATCTTCCTGCTCGCGATCATGGCGGTCGGCTGGAACATCATCGCGGGGTACACCGGCTACGTCTCTCTGGGGCAGAGCGCGTTCCTCGGGCTGGGCGCGTACACGGTGGGGATCCTCTCGCGCTACGTCGAGGTATCGCCGATGCTGCTGTCACCGCTGGGGGGCGTGGTGGCGGCCGTCGTGGCGGTGGTGCTCGGCCTCACGATCATGCGAGCGCGTGAGCACGCGTTCGTGATCATCACGATCGCGTTCCTGTTCCTGATGCAGACGCTGGCGCTCAACTTCCCCGAGTTCACCGGCGGGTCGAACGGGATCACGCTTCCGCTGCCCGGATGGGACGCCGACCTCGGGAACATCCCCTTCTACTACGTCTTCTTCGGGCTGATGGCGCTCTCCGTCCTGATGGCCTGGTGGATCCGGCGCACGAAGCTGGGGATGGGGCTCCTCGCGATCCGGGAGGACGAGGACAAGGCCGCGGCGATCGGCGTCCGCGCGTCCGTCTACAAGATCCTCGCGTTCGTGGCCAGCGGCGTCCTGGTCGGCGTCGCGGGCGGCGTCTACGCGTACTTCCTGACGTTCATCGATCCGCGCGGGATGTTCGACATCCTGATCAGCGTGCAGATCGTGCTCGCGTGCCTCCTCGGAGGGCGCGGCACGCTGTGGGGCCCCGTGCTGGGGGCCTTCGCGATCGTCCCGCTCAACGAGTACACGGTCGGCATCGCCACGGGGGAGGGGGTCCGGCTGTTCGTCTTCGGGCTGGCGCTCATGGCGGTGGTGCTGTTCCTCCCGCGTGGCGTCATCCCGACGATCCGGTCGTTCCTCGAGCGCCGCGCGCGCACGGTGTCGCCGTTCGAGCGCCGGCCCGGAGCCGTCTCTGTCCCGGCGTTCGAGCACGTCGAGATCGCCGAGCGCGACCGTCCGCTGCTCGAGCTCGACGGTGTGGCGAGGCGCTTCGGCGGCCTCGCGGCGGTCGACGGATGCACGTTCACCGTTCGCGAGGGGAGCCGGACGGCGTTGATCGGCCCGAACGGCTCCGGAAAGACCACGGTGTTCAACCTCGTCACGGGGATGATGCGACCGGACGGCGGCTCGATCCGGTTGGAGGGGGAACGGATCGACACGATGCTGCCATGGAACCGGGCGTACCTGGGTCTCGGGCGGACCTTCCAGATCACGCGTCTGTTCCCGCAGCTGACCGTCGTGGAGAACGTCGTCGCTCCGCTCCGCGAATTCCACTGGCGGGACCTTGCCGCCGACGCCGTCAGCGGATCCGAAGCCGAGCGCGCGCAGGAGCTGCTGGAGTTCGTCGGCATGGCCGACTTCGCGAAGAGGCCCGCGGGCCAGCTCTCGTTCGGACAGCAGAAGCTGGTCGAGCTCGCGCAGGTGTTGATGTTGGAGCCACGGCTCGTGCTGCTGGACGAGCCGGCTGGAGGCGTCAACCCGGGGCTGATCGACAGGATCTCGGAGCTGATCAGGGCGCTCAACAGCAATGGGATCACGTTCCTGATCGTCGAGCACAACATGCCGGTCGTGCTGGATCTCTGCGACCCGATCCTCGTGATGGCGCGCGGGCGCGTGATCGCCGAAGGGGGACCCGGGACGATCCAGAACGACCCCGCCGTCCTGGACGCCTACCTCGGGCAGGAGTGGGGGAAGGCGACCGAACAGGTGGAGGCGTGACGCAGGCCGCGCTCCGGCTGCGCGACGTCGACGCCGGGTACGCGGGCGCACAGGTCCTGCGCGGGGTCCACCTCGAGGTCGACCGCGGCCGCATCACGTGCGTGATCGGGCCGAACGGCGCGGGGAAGTCCACCCTGCTCAAGACGATCAGCGGCGTCGTGCGGCCGGCTCGCGGCTCGATCGAGCTCGACGGCACGCCGATCCACGGCCTGTCGTGTGCCGAGATCCTCTCGCAAGGCGTGGCGCAGGTCCCGCAGCAGCGAGCGCTCTTCGGCAACCTCACCGTCCGCGAGAACGTCCTCATGGGCGCCTACACGCTCCGCCGGCAGAGGAGCCTGGTCTCCGAGCGATACGAGAAGGTCGCGACGACGATCCCGCTGATCTCCGAGCGGGCGAACGACCGGGCGGGCAACCTCTCGGGCGGTCAGCGCCGCGCCGTCGAGTTCGCGCGCAGCCTGATGCTCGATCCGTCCGTGATGCTCCTCGACGAGCCGTCGCTCGGGCTCGATCCGAGGAGCCTCAAGCAGGTGTGGCACCTGATCCTCCAGATGCGCGACGCCGGCCGCACGATCCTGCTCGTCGAGCAGAACGTCCGGTTGGGCCTCGGCGTGGCCGACCGCGGCGTGGTCATGGAGAGCGGCCGCGTCCGGCTTACAGGTCCGGCTGCCGAGGTCCTCGAGGATCCGGAGATCGCCGACCTGTACCTCGGGGGGACGATCAGGGAAGCCGGGGAGGTCTCGGCTCCCGAGCCGAACGCGTCATGACCGGCGTGCTGTGGGCCGCGGTCGCGGGCGTGCTGTTCGGCGTGTTCCAGGCTGTGAACCGCGCCGCGCTCGTCGACATGGACGTCTATGCGTCCACGTTCATCCAGCTGCTCGTGTGCTCCGTCTTCATGGTGGGCGCGTTGCTGATCGACGATGCGAGCGCCATCGGCCTGCTGACGGTCTCGGCGGGGGCGAACTTCGCCGTCGCGGGGTTGATCCACTTCCTCGCCGGCTGGACGCTCCTGAACCTCAGTCAGAAGAAGCTGGGTGCGTCGCGGACGAGCCCGCTGCTGTCCACCACACCGCTGTTCGGCACGGCGATCGCCGCGCTCACCCTCGACGAGGTGCCCGGGGCGATCGAGATGGCGGGCATCGTGCTGATCGTCGTCGGGGTGTACCTCGCGCAGATGGACCGCGCCCAGGTCCCGACCACGGTCGCGCCCGGCTCCGCGGGCGGGGCCGCGGTGACCGGTTCGGCCGAGGCCCTGCCTTCGACGGGTTCCCTCGAGAGATCGGTGTCGACGCACCCGTCCACGACCGGCCCGCCGCTCTGGTGGTCGCTCTTCGGCCTGGGCGCCGCGTTCTCCTGGGCGGTCAGCCCGATCTTCATCCGCAACGGGCTCGACGAGCTGAACGAGCCGATCCTCGGTGTGACGCTCGGCGTCGTGGCGGCGACGTTCGCCTTCGGGATCGCGCTGCTGATCCGGGGCCGCCCGGCCTCGATCTTGTCGGCGTCGCGGAGCTCGTTGGCGTGGAAGGCCGTCGCAGGGGTCCTGGTCGGGATCGCTACGTGGGCGCGCTGGTACTCGCTCACGTTCACGAGCGTCGCGATCGTCCTGAGCCTGGCTCTGCTGGCCGTCCCGACCGTGCTGTTCCTCGCGCCGATCTTCGCGGGACGGCACCTCGAGCGCATCACCTTACCGGTGGTCGTCGGCTCCGCCTTCGTCGTCGGTGGGTCGCTCGTGCTGATCGCGCAGGGGTGAGCCGATGATCGTCGACGTCCACGCGCACGTGATCGTCCCGGAGATCACCCGCGAGGCCGGCGGCGACGAACCGTGGCGGCCCTCGGTCCGCTGGGAGGACGGCGTGCAGCTGGTCGAGCTCGCAGGGCAGGTGATCCGCTCGGCGGTGCGCGAGTTCGTAGCCCTGGACCGAGTGCTCGAGCAGGAGCGGTCGTCCGGGATCGACCACGTCGTGCTCTCGCCGTGGGTGAACCTGTTGGGATACGCGCTCGACGCGCAGGATGCATCGCGCGTGGCGCGGATCCAGAACGAGGCGCTCTCGGCCGCCTCGGAGGCCCATCCCGGGCGCGTCAGCGCGTTCGGGGCCGTCCCGTTGCAGGAGCCCGAGCTGGCCGCCCGAGAGCTCGGGTCGCTGATGCGGCTTCCAGCTATGTGCGGCGTCGAGGTGGCGGCGAGCGTCCGCGGCCACTACCTGGGCGCGGACCGCCTACTCGGGTTCTGGGAGGCGGCCGAGGACCTCGGAGCGGTCGTGTTCGTCCATCCGACGACGAAGGGGTTCGACCTGCCGGTGTTCGGCGAGTACTACCTCTGGAACACCGTCGCCAACCCCGTGGAGACGGCCGTCACGGCGGCGCACCTGATCATGGCGGGGGTGCTCGAGCGCTTCCCGCGTCTCCGGATCGTGCTCGCGCACGGCGGAGGCGCGCTGATGGCCGTGCGGGGCCGCCTCCGGCACGCGCACACGTTCCAGCCGCAGGCCCGCGCCAGGCTGACGGGTTCGCCGGACGCGTCGCTCGCCCGGCTGTACCACGACACCGTGACGCACGACGCGGAGCTGCTTCGTTCGCTGATCGCGTACGCGGGCAGCGATCACGTGTTGCTCGGGTCGGATCACCCGTTCGACATGGGCACGACGCGGCCGGTGGACGAGGTCCACGAGATCGATCTGCCGTCCGCCGAGCGCGACGCCGTGCTCGGCGGCAACGCCGTGCGACTGCTGGCACTGAAGGACGGTTGAGGCGACGGATGAACGTGGGAGCCGCGTACCGGATCTGGGAGGTGTGAGGAGGAGCGGACACATGGGCGAGGAACACGACGTCGTGGTCGCCGGTGCTGGGCACAACAGCCTGATCACCGCCGCGTACCTCTCGGTCGCGGGCTTCCGGTGCCTGGTGCTCGAGGCGCGCGACGAGATCGGCGGGGACACCAGCACGGAGGAGCTCACGCTTCCGGGATTCCGGCACGACAGCTGCTCGACCGCGCACAACCTGATCCAGGCGAGCCCGACGCTGCGGAACGACGAGCTGCACCTCGGCGAGTACGGCCTCGAGTACATCAAGCCGGACCCCGTCGTCCACATCCCGTTCCCGGACGGCGCGTGGCTCACGCAGTGGCGCGACGTCGATCGGACCGCCGAGGAGTTCGCGAAGTTCTCGAAGCCGGACGCCGACGCCTACCGGCGCCTGCTCGACGAGTACGAGCGCGTGGCGCCCGTCTTCTCGTCGTACCGGTACACGCCGATCGGGTTCGGCCCCACGCTGCCCGAGCTCCTGGCGCAGCACCCGGAGGGCCCCGTGTGGTCCCGACGCCAGGCGATGAGCGCGTGGGAGGTGATCGAGGACGCGTTCGAGGACGAGCATCCCCGCGCGTTCATGCTGTGGATGGCGTTCATGACGGTCCAGCCGCCGGACCTGCCGTCGACGGGCGTGCTGGCATCCTCGCTGGTGTTCGGTCGACAGCGTCACAGCTGGACGCTGCCGAAGGGCGGTTCCGGCGCCCTCCCCGTCGCGCTCGCTCGCGTGATCGAGGAGCGCGGCGGCACGATCCTCACGGGCCGCCGGGTGTCGGAGCTGATCGTGGAGGGCGATCGCTGCGTCGGCGTCCGGACGGACGACGGTGAGGCGCACCGAGCCGCGAAGGCGGTCCTGTCGACGATCCACGTCAAGCACCTCATCGACATGGCTCCGGAGGAGGCGTGGGACGAGGACTTCCGCTTCGGCGTTGAGACGTGGCGAGCCGGCGTCTCGATGTTCGTCACGCACTACGCGACGAAGGAACCCCCGAGGTTCACCACCGGCGACGACGTGCTCGAGTCGTCGGCCTCCGGGACGCCGGTCTCGGTGGATCGCATGCTGCACGTGGGCTCGGACTTCCGAAGAGGGATCGTCGCCACCGAGGATCCGGTGCTGTTGGTCCTCTGCCAGACCGTCGCCGACCCATCGCGCGCTCCCGACGGGAAGCACACGCTGAAGATCGTGGGCTTCCAGCCGTACGACCTGCCCGGTGGACCCGAACGCTGGGACGAGATCGAGGACGAGGTCTCGGACGCGAACCTCGCGCACCTCCGGCGGTACGCCCCGAACCTGACCGACGACGTGATCCTCGCGCGCGTCGTGGAGAGCCCCCTGGGGCTCGAGCGCTTCAACGCCCACAACTGGCACGGTTCGTGCCACGGCGGCGAGCAGGGGGTCTCGCAGTCGGGTGCGCTGCGTCCGGCGCCGGGATGGGCGTCGCACCGGACGCCGATCGAGGGCCTGTACCAGACCGGGGCGACGACGCATCCGGGCGGGTCGGTCTCGGCCGGCCCGGGCCGCAACGCGGCGGCGGTCATGCTGGGGGACCTCGGGACGAGCATCGAGGAGGTGGTGGCGCGTGCCTGATGAGCGGATCGAAGCGGCGATCGCGAACTGGGCCCCACGGTTCACGTCGCAAGGCGTCGACCCCAACGACTTCGCGGCCGTGACGCGTCCGCTCGAGCGCTGGGAGGGATGGCTGCCCGCGTGGACGGCCAACGGCGACATGCACGCTGAGCTCGCCCGGGATGCCGAGGCCGCGGGCCGAGCCCGTTCGGCCGGCGAGGCGTGGGTCCACGCGGCGCTCTCGTACCACTTCGCGAAGTTCGTCTGGATGGTGGACATGGAGGCGCATCGCCGGGCGGCCGACCGCGCCGTCGACGCGCTCCGGAAGGCCCACGCCTCGCTCGATCCCTCGGCCGAACGCATCGAGGTGCCGTTCGGAGACGGGACGATGCTGGCCAACCTCCGACGGCCGTCCGAGCCCGCTCGGGCGCCCCTCGTGCTCCTGCTCCCGGGGCTCGACTCCACCAAGGAGGAGTTCTTCCACTGGGAGGAGGTGTTCCTCGTGCGCGGGATGGCGACGCTGTCCCTCGACGGTCCCGGGCAGGGGGAGACGGGCTACCACTCCCACATCCGGCCGGACTACGAGGTAGGCCCGTCCGCGATGCTCGACGCGCTCGACGGTCGCGAGGATCTCGATCTCGAGCGCGTCGGCGTCGTCGGCGTTTCGCTCGGCGGGTACTACGCGCCGAGGACGGCCGCCTTCGAGCCCAGGATCAGGGCGGCCGTCGCGATCGGCGGGCCGCACACGTTCGGTGCGTTCTGGGACGACCTGCCGCCGCTCACGCGGGAGACGTTCGTGCACCACTCCGGCGCGCGGGACGAGGAGGAGGGCAGGCGTCGTGCGCTCGAGCTCAGCCTCGACGGCGTGCTGCCGAAGGTCGAGCAGCCGTTGCTCGTGATCTTCGGCCGACGCGATCGCCTGATCCCGCCCGAGCAGGCCGAGCGCGTGGCGGCCGAAGCGCCGAACGCGGAGCTGGTGATGTACGCCGACGGGAACCACGTCTGCAACAACATCCCGTACAAGTACCGGCCGCTCGCGGCCGACTGGACCCGGGAGCGGCTGCTCGATGCGGGATAGGTTCTCGCCGGTGGAGATGGCCCGGCGGTGGGGGCTCGCACGCGAGGCGATGGAACGCGAGGACGTCGACGCGCTCCTGATCTTCGGCAACTCCGGCGTGAACCGTCACAACGAGGCGAACGTCTTCTGGCTCACCAACCACCTCGATCTCCACCACTGCTACCTCGTCGCGCCCCGCGACCCGTCGATCGAGCCCGCCCTGTACACCGGCCTGGTCAACCACGTCCCGAACGCCCGGTCGGCGACCGACGTGCCGATCGTCGAGTGGGGTGGCTACGACCCCGCCGTCGCTCTCGTAGAGCGGCTCCGCACGATCGGCCTCGAACGCGGGCGGCTCGGGCTCGTGGGGGTGAACGCGACGTTCGGCATGGGGATGCCCCACCAGCACCACGCCACGCTGCGCGCGTCGCTCCCGGACCTCGAGCTCGTCGACCTCACGAAGGCGTTCGCGTCGTTGCGCTCGGTCAAGTCAGACGAGGAGATCCGGTGGCTCCGTCGGGCCGCCGCGTTCACCGATCGGACGATCGAGGCGCTGCGCGATCAGGTTCGGCCCGGGATGCCCGAGTACGCGCTGCTCGGCATCATCGAGGGGTCGTACCGCTCGGACGGCGGCCTGCCCCACATCGCGTTCATCCGGTCGATGCCGATGGACGAGCCCAACGGCTGCCTGCCGGCGCAGGACCCGTCCGATCGTCGGATCGAGAGAGGCGACGTCATCATCACGGAGATCAGCGCCTCGTACTGGGGCTACTCGGGACAGATCCACCGGCCGATCTTCGTCGCCGCAGACCCCACCGATGCGTGGCAACAGATGTTCGACACGGCGCTCGACGCCTACCGAGCGATGGCCGACGCGATCAGGCCGGGGGCGACCGAAGCCGACGTGATCCGTGCCGCGTCGGTGATCGGCGAACGCGGCTACGACATCTACGACGACCTGATCCACGGCTACGGTGTGGACATCCATCCGCCGGTGATCGATCGATCCTGCAGCCGGTACTGGCCGTGGGACGATGCGGCACCCGCGCCGCCGGGCCGCGGGTTCGAAGCCAACATGGCGATCGTGATCCAGCCCAACCCGATCACGCCCGACGAGCGCATGGGCCTCCAGCTCGGGGCGCTCACGATCGTCACCGACGAGGGGGCGCGGTCGTTGCACGACATCCCGTTCGAGCCCGTGGTCGCCGCGGCATGACGTCCGTCGGCCTTGGTCTCGTCGGCGTGGGCATGTGGGGCCGGCGGTTGGCCGCCGCGGCCGAGCGCGCGAACGGGGTTCACCTGGTGTCAGGCTTCGCGCGCGACGCGGACGCGCGAACCCAGGCCGCTCGCGAGATGGGTTGCCGCGCGGCGGATTCGCTCGATGCGCTCCTCGCCGATCCGGAGGTCGAAGCCGTCCTGGTCGTCACCCCCAACCACATGCACGCGTCGATCGCCGGGTCTGCCGCCCGGGCCGGCAAGCACGCGTTCGTCGAGAAGCCGATCGCCGACCGCATCGACGATGCGACGCGCCTGGCCCAGGAGTGCGAGCGCGCCGGGGTCGTGCTCTACGTCGGTCACTCGTTCCGCAGGCTGGGCGCGGCGCGCGCGGCGGCCGCCGCGATCGCCGACGGCGCGCTCGGGACCGTCGTCCTGGTGGAGGCCAACTTCTCGCTGGCGGGCTCGTTCGCGCCGGGCGCGTGGCGCTCGAGCAGGGCGACGCTGCCTGCGGGCCCGATGACGCAGCTCGGCGTGCACCACGCGGACACCCTCCAGGCGTGGATCGGTCCGGCCGTCACGGTCAGGGGCTCCATGACGCATCTCGCGGCGGCTGCCGACATCGACGACGTCGCCGTCGCGCTGCTCGAGCACGCATCGGGCGCCCGCTCGGTGATCTCGTGTAGCTACGTCTCGCCCAAGACGTATCGGATCCGCGTGTACGGGACGAAGGCCAACCTCGACTACCGCACGGATATGTCGATCTGGCCCCAGGCCGAGCGCATGGACGAGGCCACGACGCTCACGATCTCGGACGACGCGGGCTCGGCCGAGGTGCCGTTCGAGCCGTGCGACATGCTCGTCGACGAGCTCGAGGAGTTCGGGCGGTGCGTCCGGACGGGCGAGGTACCCGAGACGGGCGCACCCGAGGGACTCGCCGCCCTTCGCGTCATCGACGGGGTGGTCACCACCGCGGCGAACGGTGGCGTCCAGCGGATCGCGTGAGCGATCGCGACCCGAGCGTGCGCTGGATCGGGCGACCGGAGCTGCGCCGGGAGGACGAGCGGCTCGTCCGTGGACGCGGCCGGTTCGTCGACACCGTCGTCCTTCCCGACATGGCGCACCTGGTCCTCGTCAGGAGCCCGCTCGCGCATGGCGTCGTGAACGGCATCGAGGCGAGAAGCGCTCTCGCCCTCCCCGGCGTGATCGCCGTCCTGACGGCGGCCGACCTGGGCGGTGTGTCGCCGATCCCTCTCGCGCTCGAAGGTACGGAGATCGTCCCCGTCCCTCCTCCGCTGCTCGCGGGGGAGCGCGTTCGGTTCGCCGGCGAGGCCGTCGCGGCCGTGGTGGCGGAGACGTGCGGGATCGCCGAGGACGCCGCCGAGCTCATCGAGCTGGACCTCGAGCCACTCCCGGCCGTCTCGCGGCCGGACGACGCCCTCCGCTCGGAGGTCATCCTTCACGACGCGGCGCCGGACAACATCCTCGTGCGGTGGCGGCACGCAACGCGAGGCGTGTCGGAGGCGTTCGGGTCGGCGTTCCGCGTGATCGAGCAGCGGCTCGAGATGCCTCGCCTGGTCGCGGCGCCGATCGAGACGCGCGGCGCCGTCGCCTCGTACGACCACGATGCCGACCTGCTCACGGTCTGGCTGTCGAGCCAGGACCCGTATCGGCCGCTCGCCGATCTGTCCGCCGTCCTCGGCAGAGCCAAGGAACGTCTCCGTGTCGTGGTCCGGGACGTCGGCGGCGCGTTCGGCAGCAAGGGCCCGGCCGCCACGGAGGCACTCGTCGCCGCGTTCGCCTCGATGCGGCTCGGGCGGCCGGTGAAGTGGATCGAAGGGCGGTCGGAGAACTTCCTCGCCGCGTATCAAGGGCGCGGGTTCCGAGCGGACGCGGCGCTCGCCGTCGATGCCCACGGACGGTTCCTCGCGCTTCGGGCGCGCCTGCTGGCCGATCTCGGCGCGTACCTGTTCCCGAACACGCCGGCACCGCCGATGACGGCCGCCAAGCTGGTCACGGGGGCATACGTGATCCCGGATGTGGACGTCGAGGTCGTCGGCGTCGCGACCAACAAGGTCCCGACGGGGCCGTACCGCGGAGCCGGGCGGCCCGAGGCAGCGTACGTGGCCGAGCGCATGGCGGACCTCGCGGCTCGCGAGCTCGGTCTGGACCCCGCCGACATCCGGCGGCGGAACCTGATCCCGGCGTCCGCGATGCCGTACCGGACCGCGCTGGGCTTCACCTACGACTCGGGCGACTACGCCGCGGCGCTCGACCGCGCGTGCACCGCGATCGGATACGAGGAGGCGGACGCCGTCGCGGCGCGAGCGAGATCCCAGGGCCGGTTCGCCGGGATCGGCCTCGCGGTGTTCATCGAGCGCGCGGGCGCCGGGCTGTGGGAGTCGGGCGCGGTCGAGGTCGGGACGGACGGGCGGATCGCCGTCCGGACGGGCTCGACCTCACACGGCCAGGGACACGCCACGACGTTGTCCCAGATCGTCGCGGACGTGTTCGGCGTGAACGTCGACGAGGTGAGCGTGGATGCGGGCGACACGGCGTCCGTGCCGGAGGGCGTCGGGACGTTCGCGAGCCGATCGGTCACGGTCGGGGGATCGGCCGTCCTGACGGCGGCGCGCCGCGTGAAGGAGCGCGCGACCCGCGTGGCGGCGAGGCTCCTCGGAACGGAGCCGGAGAAGGTCGAGTGGCGAGGGGCGTGCGCGACGGCGGGCGGACGGGAGGTCTCGCTCGCGCAGGTCGCCCGCGCCGCGCTCGAGCCGGAGAACCTCCGACCGGACAAGGAAGCCGGTCTGGTCGAAGCGACCAGATTCTCGCTGCCCGCCCCGGTCTTCCCCTACGGCGCCTATGCCGTTGCGGTCGAGATCGACCCCGCGACGGGCGTCCTCACCGTGCGACGCGTTGTCGCTGTCGACGACGCGGGGCGGATCGTGAACCCCCTGCTCGCCGAGGGCCAGGTGATCGGCTCGAGCGTCCAGGGGGTCGGTCAGGCGCTGTTCGAGGAGATGGCGTTCGACGACGAGGCGCAGCCGCTCACCGGCAACTTCACGGTCTACGGGATCGCCGGTGCCGGCGAGGCGCCGACGATCGACGCCGAGTTTCTCGAGACGCCCTCCCCGCTCAACCCGCTCGGGGCGAAAGGCATCGGAGAGAGCGGGTCGATCGCCGTTCCGGCGGCGATCGCGAACGCCGTCGCCGCCGCGCTCGCGCCGCTCCATATCCGCCACCTGGACCCGCCGTACACACCCGAGAAGCTATGGAGGGCTATCCACTCGGCGAGCGCCGGCCCACGTCGTGACGACGCCGGCACCGTGCCGCCATGAGCGCCGCGATCAGGCGGGGACGCCGCCGGACGCGAGGCGGGTGACGACGTCGTCCGGGACCGCGATCCCTTCCGTCCGCGCGTAGACGCCGCTCGATCAGGTCATCGGTGAGGGCGAACCCGCGGCTCGGGCGGAAGACGACGTCGACCAAGACGCCATCCCTGGGACCCTGGTAGAGCCACGAGGGGTCCGTTCGCTCCGTCTCGAACCCGGCGAGTCTCAGCGCCGCCAACGCCGCCCAGAAGAGATCCGGGTCGTCGACCTCCGTGGTCTCGCGGCTCCCACGGCGAGCGGATACCCGTGCACGGTCCCGATGAACCCCCTCGATCCGGCCAGGGCGGACCATCGAAGGTCCGATTGCCGGGGCGAAGGGCGGCACGTACGATGCATGACCCAAGCAGACGGGCGGCTGCCGGATGGCACAGCTCCACGTTCGAGACGTGCTATCCGTCCCGCGCTCCCGTCGCGGCTTCGCAGCCCTCGCGATTGCCGTCGTCGGTCCGTTCCTGATGCTCGCGATCGCGGCGCAGGACCCTTTCGACAACTTCCGCGGCGCCCCGTTCATCGTGGTGATCATGGCTGCGGCGCTGCTCGGCAGACTGACCGTCGGTCTCCTGGCCACCGTTATCTCTCTGATCTTGCTCGACTACAACTTCATCCCTCCTGGAGCCAGCCTGGAGATCAGCGCCACGCTCGCATGGACGTTCGCGCTTTACGCGGGCTCGGCGATCCTGGCCTCGTACCTGGTCACCGAACGGGACGTCGCGGCCCGCGAGGCGACGGCGGCGACGGAGCGACTCGAGCTGCTGGGACGTGCGGGCGATCTGCTCGCCGACCCGCAGGACTACGAGGCGACGCTTCGCGACCTCGGCAACCTGCTCGTGCCACGGCTTGCCGACTGGTTCTCCGTGAACCTCCTCGAGGACGGTGAGCTTCGACGACCTCTCGTCGTCCATCCCGATCCGGCGAAGATCGAGCTCGCGTACGAGCTCCAGCGCCGTATGCCCATCGACCCCGAAGCGACCACTGGGGTGATGAACGTGATCCGGACGGGAGCGTCCGAGCTGCTCGAGACGATCCCCGACGAGATGCTCGAGGCCCTGGTGCCGGATCGGGAGATGCTGGCACTCGTTCGGAGGCTCGGACTGCGGTGCGCGATGACGGTTCCCCTTACGGCGCGCGGTCGGACGTTCGGCGCCCTGTCCCTCGTCGGGGCCGAGACGCACGAGCGGTACGGCGTTGACGACCTGCGACTGGCGGAGGAGATCGCCGACCGCGCCGCGCTCGCGATCGACACGGCGAAGTTGTTCGCCGCCGAGGTCGACGCTCGCGCGGCCGCGACGGCCGACGCCCGCCGGAACGAGGTCCTGAAGGACGTCACGGCGGCGTTCGGTTCGGCGGCGACGGTCGAGGACGTCATGACGGCGATGCTCGAACGCGGCATCCGCCTGGCGGGGGCCGCGGCGGCAACGGTCGGATTGGTGGCCGACGGCGATCGCGTCGACCTCGTCGGGATCGCCGGCTACGAGCTCGACGAGAGCCCGTACTGGCATTCGTTCGGGCTGCACGAGCAGCTGCCCATGGCGGAGGCGATCCGCGAGCGGATGCCCGTCGTCGTGTCGACGACGGCCGAACGCGACCGTCGCTACCCGGCGCTGAGGGGCAGGGGCGAACAACGGGACCACGCGCTCGTGTGCCTCCCCCTCCTGCTCGCCGGCGACGCGATCGGCGGGTTCTCCGCCTCGTACGCTCCCGAGACCGATTTCGAGGAGGCCGATCTGTCGTTCCTGCGCGCGATCGGGGAGCAGTGCGCCCAGGCGATCGACCGCGCGCGCTCCATCAGGCGCGAACGCGAGACGCGTGCGCGGTTCAACGCGTTGGCGAACGCGTCCCGCGCGCTCGCACGAAGCCTCGATCACGACGAGACGCTGGGGACGGTGGCGCGGCTGGCCGTCGAGCACCTCGGAACGGACGTGAGCCTGCACCTGCGCGAGCGGGACAGGCTGGTCCTCGCGGCGCAGGGTGACGCTTCAGGCGTGCATGTCGTGCGCGACCCGGTGACCTCGAGCATCGAGACACCGGAGGCGATCGCATCGTCGATCGACGAGGCGATCGAACGGCGATCCCCGTTGCTCCTGGAAGGCACCGAGGCCGACGACCCCGATGGGATCGTCCTGCCGCTCACGATCGCCGGGTCCAACATCGGAGCGCTGGTCGTTCGCGAGCCCCGTCGTGATTTCCGGCGCCAGGACGAGTTCGAGTTCGCCCGAGAGGTCGCTCGACGGATGGCGCGGGCGATCGAGAACGCGCGCCTGTACCGAGAACGGGACTACGTGGCGCGGACGCTCCAGCGCAGCCTCCTGCCCCCGGACCTCCCGGAGGTGCCGGGTTTCGACGTCGAGTCGCTGTTCCTGCCTGCCTTCCGCGGGTACGAGGTCGGCGGCGACTTCTACGACGTCTTCGAGACGTCGAACGGTCGGTGGGCCGCGGTGATCGGTGACGTCTGCGGCAAGGGCGTGGAGGCCGCCGCGCTCACCGGGTTGGCTCGCCACACGCTGCGGGCAGCGTCGGACGTCGAACGTCCGAGCCAGGCGCTCGCCCGCCTCAACGGCGCTCTCCTTCGAGAGAACCTCGACGGCCGGTTCTGCACCGTCGCGTACGTGCTGATCGAGCCGGATGCCGACGGGGCGCGTCTGCGCGTCGCGTCCGGGGGACACCCCTTGCCGCACCATGTGTCCGCCGACGCGATGACGACGCCCGTCGGGCGTCACGGGACGCTCCTCGGGATCACCGACGACCCTCACCTCGAGGACGTCGAGATGCGCCTGCGACCCGGCGAGACGCTCGTGCTGTTCACCGACGGGATCCTCCGCAAGGAGGAGGCGTTCGGCGACGAGCCCGAGGGGCTGATCAAGGTGCTCCAGAGCGCACCGCCGGTCTCGGCGACCGAGGTCGCCGAGCGCATCCGCGGGTACGTGGACGACCTGATCGCCGACGAGCAGAAGGACGACATCGCGATCCTCGTCCTGCGTGCGCGCTGAACGGTCCTTTCAGGCCGCGCACTTCACGAGCCGGACGGTGGTTCCGGTGCGCTCGTTGGTGCCGCGACGGAGCGAGAACGTATCGACCATCGCGGCCATGAGGTGCATCCCACGATGCCCTCGTCCGTCCGCCTCGGGCAGCGGCAAGGTCTCCCGGTAGACACCGTCGTCCTCCACCGTGATCTCCAGGCACGGACCGAAGCGAGCGACCGAGACGCGGATCTCCTCCGTCTGGCTGTGCACGATCGAGTTGGCGCACGCCTCCGTCACCGCGAGCTCAAGGTCCTTCACGAACGACGTGAACGTGAGCCGGTTCGCCTCCTGGGCGACGAAGCGCCGAACGTCGGCGAGGACCCGGCGCTCGGCCGCGAACACACGGGTGATCGTGCGGGGCGTCACGCGTCCACCATCCGGACGCCCAGGTCCGGCAGCCCGGCGATCTCGAGGACCCTGGCCAGATGCGGGGGAGGGGATCGGAGGATCAGCCTGCCGCCGTTGAGTCCCTGGTGGAGCTGGATCAGCAGCCGGATGCCGCTGCTGTCCACGAACGAGAGCCCCGACACGTCTAGCGTGACGTCGTCCGTCGCCCCGAACAACGGCGCGAGCGCCCTGGTCGCGTCGTCGTACGCGGACAGGTCGAGCTCGCCGCTCAGCGTAGCGCGGCACGCGCCGTCGAGCTCGACCTGGAAGCCTTCGTCCCTCACGGTCCGGACACTACGCTGTAGGGCGTCGCGCGGACAACGACACGCCCTGGGCTTGCGCGCCGACGCCTCGGTTCCTACGCTTGGCGGACGCCGGGCCCCTGGACGAAGGGAGGCCGATGTCCGAGCCCATCGTGCTCGTCGACACGTCGCAGATCCGAGACGGCAAGCTCGACGACGTCAAGACGGCGTTCCACGAGCTGACCGGGTTCGTGGAGACGCACGAGCCGCGTCCGATCGCGTACAACGTCTACATCGATGAGCCGTGGATGCGCGTCACCGTGATGCAGATCCACCCGGACGCGGGCTCGATGGAGTTCCACCTGGACGTCGCGGGACCGAGGTTCGGGCGGTTCGCCGATCTCCTGAAGCTGGTCTCGGTGGACGTGTATGGCAAACCCAGCGAAGAGGTGCTCCGGCGGCTCAGCGAGAAGGTCGACATGCTCGGGGACGCCACGATCGCCGTCCACGACCACCACGCCGGCTTCGCCCGGTTCGAGGAACGCTGAGTCCCGCGGCGCCGTGCTCAAGATCCGGCGCGACGATGAGATCCCGGACATCGACGGCGAGTG
Organism: Actinomycetota bacterium; assembly: GCA_048594645.1. Lineage (GTDB taxonomy): Bacteria > Actinomycetota > UBA4738 > UBA4738 > HRBIN12 > DASSJM01. Next base: position 2,317 of record JBMDWR010000058.1, on the reverse strand, counting down.
GTTCCGCGCCCGATGGCACTACTCGTTCGACCGGTACCACGATCCCGAGTACATGGGCTTCGGGACGCTGCGCGTGTTCAACGACGACCGCCTGATCCCCGGCGCGATCTGGCCGATGCACCCCCATCGCGACATCGAGGGGCTGACGTACGTTGTCGAGGGCCTGTTCCGGCATCAGGACGACGTCGGCGGGCCGCCCGGACCGCTCCCGGCGGGATCCGTCCAGCGGATGACGCTCGGATCTGGAGCGTGGCACTCGGAGCAGAACGCCAGTGAGACCGAGCCGATGCGCTTCATCCAGATGTGGATCTTCCCGGCCGAACGCGGCCTGCCGCCGGGCGTCGAGCAGAAGGTGTTCACCACCGAGGACCGCACCGGCCGCCTGCTGAGGGTCATCAGCGGCGACGGCGGCGATGCGGTCCTCGTCCATCAGGACGCCCACGTGTTCGTGTCACGGCTCGACCCCGGTGGAGAGGTGACCCACGCGCTCGGCGCCGGCAGGGGCGTGTACCTCTACGTGATCGACGGGTCGATCGCCGCGAACGGCGAGCGCATGACGACCGGCGACGCTGCGCAGATCCGTGACGAGCCCAACGTCACGGTCCGGGCCGAGGGCACGGTCGAGCTGATCCTGGTCGACGTCGCGCTCGGGACCACGTAGGGCTCATCGCCGGTCCGGCCGGTTCAGCACGGAGGGCGCGAGCGTGCAGGCGCGTTCGCCGAGGAGCCGGCCGAACCGGTTCCGGCGCGCCGCGACCCATGCGTAGATCGCACGAGCCGCCCTCGGGAACGCACGGGCCAGGAAGGCGACCGGCCGCCCGAACGGCAACAGGGCGGCCAACGGCGCGACCGCGTCTCCGCCGGACCAGATCCTCCCGCCGGGGGCAACCAGGTGCCACGAGGCCATCTTGCGTTCTTCGCTCATGCCTCCCAGGAGCCGGTCTGCCTCCGGGTCCCGGAGCGCGACGGGCCGAAGGCGCCGAGACCGGTCCCACGCGAGGATCCGCGCGAGAGACCACCGGCAGAAGCCGCAGTCGTCGTCGAACAGGATCGCGGCGGGGACCACCGTCGCAGCGTACCGCCGGCATCCGGATGACCGCGTCGGCCCCCTACCCGGCCTACGGATGTTGACCGAGAAGGGGCTTGCGCCGGAGCGCGTTGCAGGTGCATAGTGCGCTGTTGGACCGTCCGAGCTATGGCCTCGGGCGATGGACGGCGGCGCGACGCGGGCACGCGCCGCCGTCTCCTATCCGGGGTCCGTTTCGGACGGCCCCAGGTTCGGTTGCTACCCTGTCGAACTCCGGGCGCGTAGCTCAGCGGGAGAGCGCTCGCCTCACACGCGAGAGGTCGCAGGTTCAAAACCTGCCGCGCCCACCGGCAGTGGCACGATGCCGTCCGAGGGGAGAGCAGATGTCCGCAGCCAACGAGATCGCGCCGCCCGAGGCTCGGACCGGGATCGCGGCGCGCGCGGTCGGGCTCAGCAAGGTCTACGGCGAGGGTGCCGCCGCCGTCCGGGCGCTCGATGACGTCTCGGTCGAGTTCGAACGCGCCCGGTTCACGGCGATCATGGGCCCGTCGGGGTCCGGGAAGTCCACGCTGCTGCACTGCATGGCCGGGCTCGACGCGCCGACCTCGGGGCGGGTGTTCATCGGGGACGTCGACCTCACGATGCTGTCCGAGAAGGCATTGACGCTCCTTCGTCGCCAGAAGGTCGGCTTCGTCTTCCAGGCCTACAACCTGGTCCCCACCCTGAACGCGAAGGAGAACATCACGCTGCCGCTCGACATCGCGGGGGAGGACCCCGACCAGGCGTGGTTCGACCAGGTGATCGATTCGACTGGGATCCGCGACCGCCTCTCGCACCGGCCGGCCGAGCTCTCGGGCGGGCAGCAGCAGCGGGTCGCGAGCGCGCGAGCGCTCGTCACCCAGCCCGAGATCGTGTTCGCCGACGAACCCACCGGCAACCTGGACTCGAAGTCGGGTCACGAGATCCTGGCGTTCCTGCGGGCCGCCGTGAAGGACCACCACCAGACGATCGTGATGGTGACGCACGACGCAGGCGCCGCGAGCTTCGCCGACCGCGTCGTGTTCCTCGGCGATGGGGAGGTCGTGGACGAGATGCTCGAGCCGACGACCGAACGGGTGCTGGACCGCCTGAAGTCTCTGGAGGGCTGAGCGTGTTCCGCGCCGCGATCCGCAGCCTCCTCGCGAGGAAGGTCCGGCTCGTGCTGACGGGCCTGTCGGTGGTGCTCGGCGTCGGGTTCATGGCCGGCACGTTCGTGCTCACCGACACCATGACCCGGGCGTTCAACGACCT
>JBMDWR010000057.1:0-19885 GCA_048594645.1 Actinomycetota bacterium | reverse complement strand
TTGGCCATCCGTTCGACCATCCCGAACCGCGTCGGGTCGCGGTGCGCGCCTGTCGCGGAGGCGATGCGTCCGTCGCGCCCTCCCAGGAACGCGATGCTGTAGTCGCAGACCCTGCGGGCGGCGGCCCCGGTCGCGGCGCCGAGGACCGACCGGACCTCGAGTGAAGCGGACATCGCGGCGCCCGCCTCGACCAGGACCTGGAGTCGCGCTCGCGCGGTCGATTCGAGCTGCCGCGCGTACTCGGCTTCGGCCCACGCGCGTTCGGCCTCTTCCCGCGCACGCTCAGCTTCCTCGCGTGCGCGTTCGGCCTCCTCGCGCGCATGCCGCTCGGCGTCGAGCATGCGTTGCTCGACCGACGTGGCCGGTTCGGTCAATCGATCCCCTCTCACGGCCGGACGCGCTTGCCCGGAGTGACGGTCATGTACCCGCTCACCACCACGTTACTCGGAGAGAAGCCGATGCCGCCTCGTGCCGGCGAGGCGCCAGTTTGCCGGTGTCCGGGCCGGGTAGGACCACGATCCCAGCCCGAATAGGTCCCTGTTCCGACATGGCGCTCGACCTCAGATCGTCCCCGATGTCTCCGGTCGCCCCGCTGATCCGCGGCGCGCCGGGTCGGTTCCTTCGGCTGTTCCTCGTCGCCGCCGTCCTTATCGCCTCCATCGGTTCGATCGCGGCCGGGGCGCTGATCGGGTACCTCGGCTTCCTCGTCGCCTCGGTGGAGGCTCCTCCCCCTCCACGGCTGCCCGAGACCACGACGCTGCTGGATCGCGCCGGCGAGCCACTCGGGACGCTCCACAAGTACGTCGACCGCCGCGTGGTTCCGCTGGAGCGGATGCCGGACGGGCTGATCGCGGCCGTGCTCGCCGCGGAGGATCAAGGCTTCTACGAGCACGGCGCGGTCGACCCCGAGGCGATCGTCCGCGCGACGATCACCAACCTTCGGGCCGGGGGCGTGGTCGAGGGTGGCTCGACGATCACGCAGCAATACGTCAAGAACATCTACACGGAGGGCGACCAGACGTTCGGGCGCAAGCTCCGCGAGGTAGCCCTCGCGATCGACCTCGAGGAACGCTTCAGCAAGGACGAGATCCTCGAGCGCTACCTCAACACGATCTTCCTCGGCAACGGCGCGTTCGGCGTCGAGGCGGCGGCGCGCACGTACTTCGACCGGCACGTCAGCCGGCTGACGGTCGTGCAGTCGGCGACGATCGCGGGCGTCATCGCGGCGCCCAGCCGGTTCGACCCGATCCGGCACCCGTCCCGCGTCGAGCGACGCCGCAACTACGTGCTGAGCGAGCTCGCCCAGATGGGGTACCTCTCGCAGGCGAAGGCCGAGCGCCTGTCCGCCCGGCCGCTCGAACTCTCGCGCGGCGAGCCCGACATCTCTGCTGCGCCGTACTTCGCCGATCACGTCCGCCGGTACCTGGAGGCGCGGTACGGCAGGCGCGAGACGCTGGCGGGCGGCCTGAAGGTCGGGACCACGCTGGACCTCGGGTGGCAGGCCGCCGCCGAACGCGCCGTCGCCTCGCACCTGCCCGATCCGAGCGGGCCGGCGGCCGCGCTCGTGGCGATCGACCCGCGGACGGGCGAGATCGCCGCGATGGTCGGCGGCCGGAACTTCGAACGTAGCCGGTTCAACCTCGCCACGCAGGCGGCTCGTCAGACGGGCAGCGCGTTCAAGACGTTCGTGCTCACCGCGGCGCTGCGCAGCGGCATCTCGCCGATGTCGGTCTTCACCGGCCCCTCGTCCGCGACGATCGACGATCCGCGATGCGACCACCGCGGCGAACCGTGGGACGTCGGCAACTACGGCGACTCCTCCGCGGGGACGATGTCGATCGCAGACGGCATCGCGTACTCCGTGAACACGATCTACGCGCAGCTCGCGGTCGCGGTCGGTCCCGAACGCGTGGCGAAGACCGCGCATCGGATGGGGATCCGCTCGCCGATGCCTCCCGTCTGCTCCATCGCGCTCGGCACGGTCGATGTGACGCCGCTGGAGATGACCTCCGCGTACGCGACGCTCGCCGCGGGCGGCATCTACCACCGGCCGACGCCGGTCCGCATCGTCCGCGACAGCGACGGCTCGCTCCTCGACCGGCCGTCCAAGCGGGATGGTCACCGCGTGCTTCCGCGCAACGTAGCTGCCACCGTGACGTGGGCGCTCCAAGGTGTCGTCGACCAGGGCACCGGCACCGCTGCGTCGCTCGGAGACCGCCCCGTCGCCGGCAAGACCGGGACGGCGCAGGAGTACACCAACGCGTGGTTCTGTGGCTACGTGCCGCAGCTCGCGACGTGCGTCTGGGTCGGGTACCCGCAGGGGAACATCCCGATGACCTCGGTGCAGGGCGTGTACGGGGTCACCGGCGGCTCGATCCCGGCGGCGATCTGGAACGACTTCATGGAGGACGCGACCAGGCATATGCGGATCAAGCCGTTCCCTGCCGCCGACCTCACCGCGTACGACTCTCCGATCTACGTGCCGCTGTCGCAGTACACGACGGTGAGCGAGTACGTGCCCCCGGCGCCGTCCGAGGACTCGAGCGATGAGGACGCGGGCAACGGCCAGGGTGGCGGCGGGAACGACGGGAACGGGGGCGGGAACGGCGCCGGGAACGGCGCCGGTGGCGGGAACGACTAGCTAGGAGGGACGATGGATCTCGGATACGCACTGTCATCGGAGGAGCATGAGCCGACGGATCTCGTTCGGCATGCGGCACTCGCGGAGGAGGCCGGGTTCTCCTTCGCGTTGATCTCGGATCACTTCCACCCATGGACACCGCGGCAGGGGAACAGCCCGTTCGTGTGGAGCGTCCTCGGCGGCATCGCCACCGTGACCGAACGGATCCGCGTCGGGACCGGTGTCACGTGCCCGCTGATCCGGATGCATCCCGCGATCGTCGCCCACGCGGCGGCGACGACGGCGGCGATGATGCCCGGCCGGTTCTTCCTCGGCGTCGGATCGGGCGAGAACCTGAACGAGCACGTGACCGGCGACCGCTGGCCGTCCGCATCCGAACGCCTCGAGATGCTCGAGGAGGCGATCGAGCTGATCCGCGCTCTGTGGACGGGCGACGAGGTCGAGCGCCGTGGGCGCTTCTATCGCGTGGTCGACGCACGCCTGTACACGCTTCCCCCCGAACGGCCGCAGCTGTACGTCGCCGCGAGCGCGCGCAACGCGGCCGAGCTCGCCGGGCGGCTCGGCGATGGGCTGATCTCGACGTCGCCGAACCAGGACCTGGTCACGGCGTTCGGCGGGGCGGGCGGGGTCGGCAAGCCTCGCGTCGGCCAGCTCGCCGTGTGCTGGGCGACGAGCGAGGAGCAGGCGCGTCGCACGGCCCACGAGTGGTGGCCGACGGGGGCGCTCGAGGGCCAGCTCGGCCAGGAGCTCCCCCGGCCCGAGCACTTCGAGGCCGCCGCCCAGCTCGTGACCGAGGGCGACATCGCGGACGCGGTGGTCTGCGGGCCGGATCCCGAACGCCACCTCGAGGCGATCGACCGGTTCGAGCAGGCCGGGTTCGACCACGTGTACGTCCATCAGGTCGGCCCCGACCAGGAGGGGTTCCTGCGCTTCTACGAGCGTCGGATCATCCCGAACGTCACCGGCGCGTCGGCGAGCGCCGCGTGAGCGCAGCCGCAAGCGATCGGGCCCTACCCGGTCGTCGGCACGCTGATCCGGAGCAGGCTGCGACCCTCGTGCACCTCGAACGCCGCGTCGGGGAACAGGCCTTCGATCAGCATCCGGCGCGTCCCGTGGCCGGCCACGGCGTCCGCGCCGTCGGACGCGACGTCGAACGTTCCACAGGGCTCGATCTCGAGCACGAGGTGCCCCTCGTGGACCCACGTCCGGAGCTCGATGCCGTCGGGAGCGATCCCCTCCTCGAGCGCTTGTGCGCACGCCTCGGTCGCGGCGAGTCGGAGATCCTCGATCGCCTCGTCGCCGCAGCCGACGTGACGCCCGATCGCTCCGACGAACGCTCGGACGGTCGCCACGTGCGCCGTGTCGGGCGGTACGTGGACGACCTGACGCTCGACCTCTGTCGTCATGACGTCAGTCCGACGGCAGGTCGACGGTCGACGGCACGATCTCGAAGACGCGGTCCAATCCCGTGAGCGTCAGGACCTTCATGGGGGTGCCGCCGACGCCGATCAGCACCAGTCGGCCGTCCCGCTCCCGCAACCGCTTGAGGCACGTGACCAGCGAGCCCAGGCTGCTGGAGTCCATGAAATCGACCTTGGTCAGGTCGAGCGCCAGACGAAGGGTGCCGCGCTCTATCAGCTCGAGCATGTGGTCGCGAAGGGGCGGCGAGGTGTGCAGGTCGAGCTCTCCGGCGGCCTCTACGATCGTCCACGGATCCTGCGTGCGCGTTCCCACGATGACGTCCATATCCATGCTCCCGTCGTTGCGGCCGCCTCCCTCCGCCGGGACGATCGGCCGAGCGTCCTTAGTATAGGAAGATGGCCGGTCCCCCCGAGAGCGCCGTCCTCGCGGTCTCCGTCCCCGCGCGCGGCGAGTTCGTTCACGTGCTACGCGCCGTCACGGCGTCGGTGGCGGCACGGCTGCGCATCCCGTACGACGGGATCGAGGATCTACGACTGGCCGTCGACGAGGCATGCGCGTGGCTGCTGAGCCGGGATGTCGCGGTGAGCACGATGTCCCTGGGCCTCCGCCCTATGGAGGATCGCCTGGAGGCCGTGGTCTCCGTGGACGCGACCGCACGGGCCTGGCCTCCGAGCGAACCCGAACGGGCGTTCTCCTGGCAGATCCTCTCCGCGCTCGTCGATGCGATCGAGCTCGACGCGGTGGCGGGCGCTCCGACGATCCGGATGACGAAGCGCACGCTCGAGCCCTCGAACGCGCCATGAGTCGCTCGAGCCGCCCGCTCGGTTCGTCAAACCGCGAGGCCGAGCTCGCGCTGTTCGACAGGCTTCCGGACGACCCCGTCGCGCGGGAGCGGCTGGTCGAGATGTTCCTGCCACTCGCCGAGTACCTCGCGCGCCGCTTCGATCGTCGCGGGGAGCCGCTCGAGGACCTCGTGCAGGTCGCGAGCGTGGGCTTGCTGAACGCGATCGACCGCTTCGACGTCTCGCGCGACGTTCAGTTCTCCACGTACGCAGCCGTGACGATCATCGGCGAGCTGAAGCGGCATTTCCGCGACAAGGGATGGGCCGTCCGCGTGCCGCGGCGGCTCCAGGAGGTCGGGCTCCGCGTCAACGCGGTCCTCCCGGAGCTTGCGCAGGAGCTCGGGCGGTCGCCGACCGTCGAGGAGATCGCGGAGCGCTGCGAGGCCTCGCCAGAAGAGATCCTCGACGCGATGGAGGCCGTGCAGGCTTACTCCACGACGTCTCTGGACTCGCCCGTCGGCGAGGAAGGCGCGGCGCCGATCGACGTCCTCGGCGGCGAGGACCCGTCGCTCGAGGTGCTCGAGGGGTGGGCATCCGTGGCGCCTGCGGTGAAGGAGCTGCCGCCACGCGAGCGGCGCGTCCTGTTCCTGCGGTTCTTCCGCGGGCTCACGCAGTCCGAGATCGCCAAGGAGGTCGGCGTCTCGCAGATGCACGTGAGCAGGATCCTGTCACAGACGCTCGCTTTCCTTCGAAGGTCCGTGGGAGAAGGAGAGGATCCGCTCCGCGAGCGCGGAGCGGATCCCGACGAGCTCTGACGCGCGGCGCGTCAGGTGAAGATGCTCACGCCTCCGGGGCCGATGAGCAGGCCCACGATGATCAACGCGATCCCGGCAAGCACACCGCCGCGGATCAGCGTGACGATCCCCGCGATCACCAGGATGGCGGCGAGGATCCAAAGCAGCGTGGCAGCACCTTCGGAAGCCGCCAGCATGAGACCCAACATGGTTCCTCCTCCGTCAGTCGAACGCCGGGATGATGTACCAGGCCAAGAAGGCCAGGATCGCGAGCACGATGATGACGATCGCCGTGTACTTGATCGCGGCGAAGCCCGTCATGCCGGAGCCCGGCTCCGGGTCGTGCTCGTGGTAGTCGTAGCTCGGGTGGGCCATCTCTCACTCCACCTCCTGGGCCGCGGTTTGCGACCTCGGCATGCCGTGTACCCGCGTCGTCACGCCGACAAACCGCGGGCGTGTTGCGTGCGGGCCTCGCGCGGAGTTCCGATCGCGGGGCCGCGGTTGGTCTCCTGAGTGCTCGGAGACTCCGAGATCTCCTCGAGCGCCTCACCGATCTCCCGCTTCGACGCCAGGGCGACCGCCACGTCGCCGAGCGAGAGGATGCCGACGAGCGAGCCGTCCTTCACCACGGGCAGCCGGCGGATCTTCTCCCGCTCCATCACGCCGCGAGCGTCCTTGAGGTCCATGTCCGGCGAGATCGTCGTCACCGACGACGTCACGATCTCGCCGAGCCTGACCGTGTTCGGGTCCTTGCGCTTGGCCATCACGCGGATCACCAGGTCGCGGTCCGTGACGATCCCCAGGACGTTGTCGCCCTGGACCACCGGTACCGCCCCGAAGTCGAACTGCGCCATGAGCCCCGCCGCGTCGCCGGCGGTGCGCTCGGGCGACAGTGCCTTCGGGTTCTCCGTCATCACGTGCCGAACGAGCATGGCCATGGTCATCGCCTCCTCGTGAGTCGTGGGGGTCGAGCGTTTCCCCTGCTCAGAGGCGTGATTACCCGTCCCCAGCGGCCCGGAAACGAGCCTCGGTTTCAACGAGGGCGGCGAACGGTATGGTTGCGGCGCAGGCTACCGCGCCGCTGTGTGCGGCGCGTCATCGCGCGACCGGGCGGCAGAGGTGGCGACCACAACCGACGAGAGTCACGAAGAGCGACTGAACCGCGAGCTGATCGAGCTCCTGAATGAGCTCCGCGTCGCGCTGCCGGGCGTCCAGGTGCTGTTCGCCTTCCTCCTCACGGTCCCGTTCAGTTCACGCTTCGCCCAGCTGACCGATGCGCAGCACGCGGTGTACTTCGCGACGTTCGTCGGAACGACGATCGCCACGGCCTTGCTCATGGCGCCGACCGCATATCACCGGATCCGGTTCCGCCAGGGCGACAAGGAACGGATGCTCCGGACGTCCAACCGCTTCGCGATCACGGGACTGGGGTTCCTTGCGATCTCGATCTCGTTGGCCGTCGCCCTCACGGCGGATCTGGTGTTCGGCTTCGTCGCCGGCGTCTCTTCCGGCGCGCTCGCGATGGTCCTGACGGTGTGGGTGTGGTTCGCGATCCCGCTTTCCCGGCGGGTGCGGGACGACGACGAGAGCTGATCCCGCGTTTGCAGGTTGAGCAGCAGGGAACACGTGCCGTGACGGACGGAGGACCGCACCGAAGGAGGATCGGCATGGGCGGTAGGAAGGATCGCATGGAAGGCGGGTTCGACGAGGCGAAGGGCAACGTGAAGGAGACCGTCGGCGACGTAACCGACGACGAGAGCCTCGAGGCCGAGGGCAAGAAGGACAAGGTCAAGGGCAAGGCCAAGCAGGCCTGGGGGAAGACGAAGGACGCCGCGTCAGAGGCGACCGAGGCCGTCAAGGACGGCTTCGACGATTGACGGTTCCACGCGGCGGCCGCGCGTGAGCGCGCGTCAGGCCGCAGCCGAAAGGTCCAGGCGCACGTGCTCGAGGTGCGGCACGACCGGAACACGGTAGCGGTGCGCCACCTCTTCGATGAGCTCGCGTCCCTCCTCCTGCTCCACGAGCGCGACGACGCGCGCCATCTGTGATCGCCACCCGATCGCGCCGAGCACGTAGCGGCCCCACCCGATGACGATGCCGCGCGCCTTGAGCCCCGTCGCCCCGTTGAGGCTCTCGAAGCTCGGCTGGCGGAACGCGTAGATGCCGCACTGACACGCCTCGTGCGGCACCTCGTCGTGGATCGGCTGGACGGGCCGGTACGGCCACGTCACGGGTCGCAGGCACACGGCGGCGAACGGCCGATCGCTCGGCCACGACGTCGGGTGGAAGAGCGATACCAGCCGCGCCCGCGCGTTGTGCTCGCGGCGGACGGACCACTCGCGATACCCGACGAGGGGGACGACGCCGTCGGGGGCCGTCCCGCTCTCGAGCGCCGGCGGTTCACTCACGCCGCGTTGGGCAGGAGCGGCTCGTCGATCCGAGTATCGGTGGGCGTCCGATCGGCGTCGCGTGTGTCGCGATCGGTGTCCTCGACGACCTTCTGCAGGATGAGCGGTTCGATGACGCCCGTCTCCTCGACCTCTCCGATGAACATCCCGAACCTCCTTCGGTCTCTGCCAGGCGCTTACCCATCTGCGTAGGTCCTCAACGTCGATGCGACGACGCCGCGGCTGGCTCGGCCCAGGCCTGGCACTCGTTGGTACGAAGGAGCGCGAAGGTGGCCGGCCGGGAGGGTGCGAGCCCGCTCACGGCCGGCCGTCGCCTGCGCGCGTCAGGCCGCCGCGGCCTGCGACTTGATCTGCTCCATCTGCCGGCCGAGCGACTCAAGCTCGTCCTCGCTGAAGAGCTGGCGGGCCTGCTTGAACATCTCCTTCTCCTCCTCCTCGATGTGGTGGAGGAGGTTCTCCTGCATGACGGTCAGCTTCGCGTGCCACGTCTCATCGTCGAACGGCGTGGCCTCGAGCTCGCTGAGGACCTTGTCGACCACGTCGTGCTCCTCGTACGCCTCGAGGATGGTCTCCTTGGCCTTCGGGTGCTCCTTCATCGCGGGGTAGATGACGGTCTCTTCCATCTGCTCGTGCACCGTGAGGGCCGTCTTGAGCTTCCCGAACAACTCCTCACGGGTCTTGACCGCTCGCTCCGTGGTCCCCTCCAGGTCCTTGAGCATCTTCTTGACCTGGTCGTGGTCCTTCTTCAGCAGCGTGAGCGCGTCCATGCGACATCCTCCTTCCGGCTCGGGGCCGCTTCGGGCGCAGGGTCTGTACCCGGATGGGGCTGCCGCATGCACGAGCGTTTGGGGCGGCTCGGCCGGGGCTATACCTGCGGCGCGATGGTGCGCCTACGACGCGTCTCGAGCGACGGTCCGGGACTCTCCCGCGTTCGGCGCGGTCAGGGCTTCTCGTACCTGGGCGTGGACGGCAGTTCCGTGGCGGACGAGGAGACCTTGGCCCGTGTCCGCGCGCTCGCGATCCCGCCGGCCTGGACGGATGTCTGGATCTGTCCGGATCCCGACGGCCATCTCCAAGCCGCGGGCACGGACGCGGCCGGCAGGCGCCAGTACCTGTACCACGAGCACTGGCGGTCACGTCGCGACGCCGAGAAGTTCGATCGCATGCTGTCCTTCGCCCGGCAGCTGCCGGGGATCCGTGCGCGCGTCGCGGCGGATCTGTCCCGACGCGGGCTGCCGCGCGAGAAGGCTCTCGCCACGGCGGTCCGGCTGCTCGACCGAGGCCTGTTCCGTGTGGGGTCGGAGTCGTACGCGCGCGCGAACGGCTCGTTCGGCCTCGCGACGATCCGGCGTGACCACGTTCGCACCTCCGGGCCCCTGATCCGTTTCGACTATCGCGCGAAGAGCGGGCAGCGCCGCGTCCAGGAGATCGAGGACGCGGAGGCGGTCCGGATCGTCCGCACGCTGAAGCGGCGGCGCGACGACAACCCGGAGCTCCTCGCGTACCGCAACGGCGTGGGATGGCGCGACGTCCGCTCGGAGGACGTCAACGCGTACGTGAAGGAGCTGGCGGGCAACGGCTTCTCGGCGAAGGACTTCCGGACGTGGCACGGGACCGTCGTGGCCGCGATCTCGCTCGCGGTCTCGGGAGACGTCCCCGAGTCGGCCACCGGGCGACGCAAGCGCATCGTCCAGGCGGTCAAGGAGGTGGCAGCCGAGCTCGGCAACACGCCGGCCGTCGCGCGAGCCTCGTACATCGATCCGCGTCTGTTCGACCGGTACGAGGAGGGTCGCACGATCCGGGACGCGCTCGGCACCGGCGAGGCCCTCGACGTGTCCGACCCGACGCACAGGGACGCTGTCGAGGCCGCCGTGCTCGACCTCCTCGAGGACCGCGCGCCGGAGCTGGCCGCGGCGTGACCGGCGAGGAGCCGTTTGCCGGCTCTCACCTGCGGGAAACACTTGGTCCCTGACCCTTGGAGCCCCGATGCGCATGCCGGAAGCCCCGACCGAGGTCACCGAAGCCGACGACGTCGACCTGTTCCTCGCGGTCCTCGACGAGGCGCTCGACGCCCTGCGGCAGGCCAGCATCCCGTTCCTGCTGATCGGCGGGATCGGGTCGGCCGTATACGGCCGCGATCGCGGGACCCGCGACATCGATCTGTTCGTCCGGCCGGAGGTCGCCAACAAGGTGCTGGATCTCCTCGACGCGCGCGGCTTCGAGACCAAGGAGGTCCACGAGTTCTGGCTCTCGAAGGCCGTGAGGCACGGCGTGCTCGTCGACGTGATCTTCCGGTCCACCCGGGACATCATGCTGGGCGACGAGATGCTCGAGCGCGCGCGCCTGATGCCGTTCCGCGGACGCATGGTGCCCGTCGCTCCTCCCGAGGACCTCGTCGTGATGAAGGCGTGCGCGATGAGCGAGGAGACCTCTCGGTACTGGTACGACGCCGCCGCGATCCTCGCTCACAGCCAGCTCGACTGGGACTACCTCGTGGCGCGTGCCCGACAGCACGGGGCGCGGAGGATCCTCAGCCTCCTGCTGTTCGCGACATCGGTCGACATCGTCGTGCCGGCCGAGCCGATCGAGACGTTGTACGAAGCGATCAGGACAGGGGGACCGTCATGAGCGACGAGACCGAGTACGTCGCCGCACATGTCCAGGAGGCGCTCGCGCGCGACCGGAGGGTGAACGAGCCGGAGCTAGCCGTCACGATCGTCGCGGGCCGCGTGCTGATCCGTGGGCAGGTCCCCACCGAGGAACGACGCGAGGCGGTGACCGAGGTCGTCCGCGAGTGCTGTCCGGATCTGGATGTGGAGAACCGCACGACCGTGACCCGCTATCCGGAGAACGAAGGGGTGGAGAAGGTCCAGTGATCCGGATCGCGGCCGTCGGCGACCTCCACGTCGGGCCGGATTCCGTCGACGCGCTGCGGGAGCAGCTGGCGAACGTCCACGAGCGCGCCGACGTCCTCCTCCTGGCCGGCGATATCACGAAGTCGGGCGAGCCGCAGGAGGCGGAGCCACTCGCGCGCGAGCTGCACGGCGTGCCGGTGCACGTGGTCGCCGTCCTCGGGAACCACGATCACCATTCGGATCGTCCGGATGAGATCGCGGCGATCCTGCGAGACGTCGGCGTCACGGTGCTCGAAGGAGACGCCGTCACCCTCGACACCCCGGAGGGGACCGTCGGCGTCGCGGGCGTGAAGGGGTTCGGCGGTGGGTTCCCGGGCGCCAGCGGCTCCGAGTTCGGCGAGCCGGAGATGAAGTCCTTCATCCGTCACACGAAGGACCGGTCCGAGGCGCTCGAGGGGGCGCTCGCTTCGCTCGACGCCGACATCCGCATCGCCCTGACGCACTACTCGCCGGTGCGCGAGACGCTCGAGGGCGAGCCCCCGGAGGTCTTCCCGTTCCTCGGCAGCTACCTGCTGGCGGAGGCGATCGATCGCGCCGGCGCCGACCTCGCGGTCCACGGGCACGCGCACCGCGGGACCGAGCACGGCGTCACGCCCGGCGGCGTGAGCGTCCGCAACGTCGCCCAGACGGTGATCCGGCAGGGGTACGCGGTGTACGGGTTCGAGCGCCCGAACGGGCGGGCGCAGCCATCGACCGTGGGCGCGTCGACGCTCTCGGGCGAGACGAGGACGCGACAGGGTCCGGTTCGGTAGCGGTCGCCGCTCGCCTCATGCCGCCCGATCGCTCGGCGCCACGCCCCCGATGAGGTCGTCGACGAACTGGTTGCGCAGACGAGCCAGCAGCGATTGCGCCCGCCTGCAGGCCTCGACCAACTCGGGATGCGTCGCGCGCTCGGCCGCGGCGGCGATGAGCTGGAGCTCACGCATCACGTCGGCCATCGTGGGAGAGCCGCTCAACGCGAAGCCTTCGCCGGTCGCGGCACCCCGGACTCCTCGAGCATCGTGCGGATGTCGTTCACGGTCTTCTCGATGCGGTCCGTCCCGTCCTTGGACTCCGCGCTGCCGTGGTGGATCAGCACGGCCGACAGCACGACGAACGAGAACAGCTGCAGGAACTCGGACTGCCAGTTCTCGAGCGTCGACTGGCCGAACTCGACCCAGAACTCCGACAGGCGTGCCGGGAGGCCATGAGCGGCCTGGTCGTTCGCGTACGACGCCCACTCGGTGATCCCCTGGGCGACCCAGCTCACCACGAAGAGCACCGCGAATGCGACGCCGAGGCCGAAGTTCCGCCAGATGCGCGTGATGCGCGAAGCCCGTCGCTCCTTCAGGACGCTGTTCACCAGCATCCCGAGCAGGAACGCCGACGTGCCGACGAGGACCACGAGCGTGGTCCACAGCGCTACGGTCTGCATCACGCGTCCTCGCGATCGACGTATCCGTCGGAAGCGTCGGCCGTGGCACCCGGAGCGTCCTCGCCCACGCGCATCGCCGCTTCCTCGCTGGTCAGATCGTCGTCCTCGTCGTCAGAGAGCTCCCCGATGAGCTCGGGCTCGGTGTCGGGTCGGTCCTCCTCCGCGAGGCGTCCGACCGGCTCCGCCTGACCGCGGGCGTCCTCGGGTCGCTCTCGGGCCAGGCGCTCTTCGATCGTCTCGCCCTCGAGCGCGCCGGAGGCCGTCGTCGCGTCCTCGAACGAGCCCTCGGGCTCGTCGGGCGGCGAGTACGGCTCTTCCGCGTCGTCCGGTGTTCGCTCTTCGTTCACGTCGTTCCGTTCGTGTCTGGGACCGCCCATGTGGGCGGACCCGAACCGCGACGCCGGGTCCGCTCTTCGAGCGGCCCGGCGATCCCGGCTAGATCCAGCGTCGGCGCCTCGCGGGGCGGCGAACGACGACGGTACGCCTGCTGCTTCCCGTGCGGCGGAAGAGCAATAGCAGCAACAGCACTGCCGCTACGGCGATGATGACCCACACCCACGGCTCCATGCTCCGCTCCTTCCATTCGGTCGGTTCTGGACCTTCGGTGGGTACCCGTCGGCCCGTTGCGTCACACACCGGACGACGTCACGTCGGCTGTTTCGGTGGCGGAACGCGGTCCGTCGCGGATCGTGCGCGAGGCCGCGGGGCCTTCCCCGTCCCCGCGGCCTCGCGACGCTTCGGCCGGCTCGTCCGCCACCTCAGGCTGCCGTCGACAGATCCCGTTCGATCTCGTCCGGACCCCACTCGGCGACGAGTGCCGGAAGGCTCCGGTAGGTCGGGATCGCGTAGCGCTGCTGCATGCGCTCGAAGCGCTCGTCGAGCTCCGCCTCTCGGCTCCACAACAGCGCGAGCGGCCGAGCGATCTCCGCGCGCCAGCCGTCCGTTCCGATCAGGACCCGTCCGTGCGCGGCCGCGACGCCGAACACCAGACCGTGCTCCGGGTCGCCCGACGTCGTGACGCCGATCTCCCATCCGAACCGCACCGGCGGTCTCCGGAAGGCTGGGACCTGGTTGAGCGCGTAGAAGCCGCAATCGCAGCTGGCAGCCGGGGACCCCTCGGGATGCGGGGACCGCGCGGACCGCCATCGTCCGAACCGCTTCCGGTACAGGCACGCGGCTCGGTTCGCGTCCGGGAGCCACCGGTGCTCGCCGCGCCAGGGCGAGACGAACCAGCCTTCGGGGTCGAGCCTCCACCAACGGAACCCGCGCAGGCCGCCCACGATCAGCTCGCGGGCGCTCACACGCGTTCGGGCTCCTCCGCGGGCTCCGCGATGGCCGACTCCACCGAGGGGGCCGTTACGGGCTCCTCGGCGGGAAGGACCTCGACCTCGCGGACGATCTCACCGATGTCCATGCCGCTCCTCGATCAGGGCCGTACCGTTCGGTGCGTTTCCCGCACGGGCACGCGCGCAAACGACACACGAAACGAGCGGCCCCGCCTACGGCCGAATGCGGACCCCGAACGCTGGGTATGACCAGCGATGACACCCGGAAGGAGGGTTCGACATGCGCGACAGGAACGTACGGACGATCGAGGGTACCGGGCCGATGCCAGGTTCGCCGAGCCCGCAGCGGATCCGCTGGGGAGCGGTCTTCGCGGGCACGGTCCTCGGTCTCGCCCTCATGGTCCTGCTGACGACGCTCTGGTTCGCCCTCGCCTACAACTCCAACGTGGACGTGGTCAGGGACAACCTCGAGTGGTACGTGGGCGGCACGGCCGTGGCCAGCCTGTTCGTCGGCGGGTTGCTCGCCGGTTGGCTGAGCGGGGTCCGCGGGGCGGGCTCCGGGCTGTTCAACGGGATCACGATGTGGGGCCTGCTGCTGATCGTGGCCTTGGCGATCGGGATCCCGGCCGTGTTCAACGTCTTCAACCTCGGGCGCGTGTTCGCTATCGCCGAGGGCACCGACATCACGGACTCGGGCGTGGGGACGGCGCTGTGGGCGTCCTTCTGGACGATCCTCGGTGGGTTCGTCGCCTCGGGTCTGGGTGGCCTGATCGGTGGGGCGATCACGTTGCCGGCGAACGCCCAGCTCCAGGCGACCACGCTCGACCACGACACGGTCGTCGAGCGTGATCGGGACGACGTGGTCGAGGACGACGACGACCGCGTTCGCCGCGTGTCCTGACACGTTCGGCATCGCTCGCAGAGGAACCACGAAGGCCCGGCTCGCTCCGCGAGCCGGGCCTTCATCGCAGGGGAAGACTGTGTTCTGGGCTGTCAGGACGCCCGCGGGACGAGCTCGTCGAGCACCTCGACCTCGGTGGGCCTGCGTCCCCGGATGGCCGAAAGGAACTCTCGGCGAGGTTCATGCTGCCAGCAAAGATCGGAACGGTTGTATCGGGAGAGAACGGTTGTGCACTTCGGCGCCTCACAGACGCGGCCGGATGCGTAGAGCCGCGGCCCCTTGCCAGCGGTTCCTGGGCGACTGCCGTACAGGCGGAGCGAATCTCGCTCGAGACCCACACCCATGGTCATCGCTTCCTCCTCGCTGGATGCTGAGCCGGCGGATACCCGCGCCGTCGACCTTTCAAACCTCGTGTCCCGCAAGGGGATGCGAGGGACCCCCGGTGCGGGCCGGGTGTCGGACCCCGGCGCCCTGGGTAACGCTCGGACATGAGCATGTTGGAAGACGCCAACGACCTCGCGAACGACCTGGAAGAGCCGATCGAGACCGACACGCTCGGCCGCGAGATGCGTGACAGCGCGGCCCTCGTCCTGCTCACCCTCGCCGTGGTGCTGACGATCTCCTTCGTCGGCCTCGCACTCACCTGAGCCGTTCGGCTGCCCCGGCGGGCGCGTTCGCACGTGCCGCGTTCCGCGATGGCGCGGTCGGTCCTGACGCCCGTTCGCTGATCCCCGTCTCGCCGCGGATCGGCGATCGTCGGCGCGCCATCGCCCAGCCCGGTCCCGCGCTCGAGGGGTCTCACGCCCGTCATCCCTCCTCCCACGCCCGACTACGTTGCCTGTGTCGAGCTACGTGGTGAGAGGAGTTGATCGGGATGCCACCGCACTGCGATGCGATGGACGGACCGGTGGTGCAGGCGGCGGTCCGGGCCCTGGACGAGCGCGACGTCGAGATCGTTCTGCCGTTCGTCGACGTCGAGGGTGACGCCGAGATCCGCCGCGCGTTCGAGGACACCGTCGTCGTTCGTCAGGTGGGAGGCGCGGCGCGCCGCCTTGCCGATCGGTCGTTCTTGGAGACGGTGGTCCGGGTTCACCGGGCCGGCGAGGGGGCGCCGTACACGGGCCTGAAGCCCGCGGGCCTCGACCACGGGCCGGCCATCCCCGCTGCGGAGCGCGCGATCGAGACGGGATCTCCGGAGGAGCTGTCGCGGCTGCTGGGCGACGCGCTGGAGCATCAGGTGAAGAGCCGGCTCGATGAGGTCATGGCCCTGCGGGCTCACGCGGGCCAGGGTCTCAACGCCGCGAGGGCGTACACGGCCTCGATGCTCGGTCTCCAGGTGTGGGCGAACAGGGTCTACGAGGTCCTGAACGCCGACCCGCACGAGGAACACGGAGCGTACGAGCGGCACGAGCCCTGAACGAGCGGCACGAGCCGAAGGGGCATGGGTCCCGATGGCGGCGGGGCGTTCGACCCTCCGGCGGCTGTGTGAGCGTTCCTAGCGTCGTCGTAGGACCAAGGCGGTCCGCGCGGCGGCGGTCCGAACGGAAGGCGGTCAGCGACGGCGATCGACGAGGCGGGCGGAGGAGGCGGGCAAGGCGGCGACGCCGCGTCGGGCGTGCCGCCTCGTGGTCTGTCCCGCCGCGAGTTCCTGAAAGCGGCGGGAGGCACGGCCGCCGGTGTGCTCCTGCTCAGCGAGGCCGGGCTCGCCCTGCGAAGGCTCACGCCGGTCACGGTGGCCAACCCGCTCCAGTCGTACCCGGACCGAGCGTGGGAGGACGTCTACCGGGATCAATACCGCTACGACGACTCGTTCGCGTACGTGTGCTCGCCCAACGACACCCATGCGTGCCGGATGCGGGCGTTCGTGCGCAACGGCGTCGTGACCCGGATCGAGCAGAACTACGACGTCGACCGGTACGGGGACGTACTCGGCAACCGCGCGACCGCCCATTGGAACCCTCGCGGATGCCCCAAGGGCATGACGCTGCACCGGCGCGTGTACGGCCCGTACCGGCTCCGCTACCCGATGGTCCGCAAGGGGTGGAAGGCGTGGGCCGACGACGGCTACCCCTACCTCACCGGCGAGCTGCGCGACGAGTACGGCTTCACCTCGCGCGGCTCGGACACGTTCGTGCGCGTCTCGTGGGACGAGGCGTACGGATACGTGGCCGGCGGACTCGTCGCGACCGCCGACCACTTCAGCGGCGAGCGCGGCGCCGACCGCCTGCTCGCCGAAGGCTACGAGCCCGAGATGGTCGAGGCGATGTCGGGCGCCGGCACGCGAACGATCAAGATGCGCGGAGGCATGGGGCTGCTCGGCGTCCTGGGCAAGTACGGGATGTACCGGTTCAACAACATGCTCGCTCTCCTGGATGCGCAGATCCGAGGCGTCTCACCGGAAGAGGCCCTCGGCGGCCGCAACTGGTCCAACTACACGTGGCATGGCGACCAGGCCCCCGGCCTGCCGTTCGTCCACGGGCTGCAGAACTCGGAAGTCGACTTCAACGACCTGCGCAACTCGGTCCTGCACATCCAGGTCGGCAAGAACCTCGTCGAGAACAAGATGCCGGAGTCGCACTGGTTCCACGAGGTGATGGAGCGCGGCGGGAAGATCGTGACGATCACGCCCGAGTACTCGCCGCCCGCGACCAAGTCCGACTATTGGATCCCGGTTCGGCCGGCGACCGACGCGGCCCTATTCCTCGGGATCACGAAGCTGATGCTCGACGAGGATCGTTTCGACGCCGAGTTCGTGAGGCGGTTCACGGACTTCCCGATCCTGGTCCGGACCGACACGCTCACGCGTCTGGACCCCGCCGACCTGTTCCGCGGCTACCGCAAGGGCCTGCGGCCGGACGGTCCGAGCTTCAAGGAGCAGGGCCTGCTGGAGGAGGACTACGAACGGCTGCACGATTTCGTGGTGTTCGACGCCGCGAGCGGCGAGCCGGTCGCGATCACGCGCGACGACATCGGCCGCAGGATGACGGTCGACCCCGCGCTGTCTGGAACGCGCGAGCTCCGATTGCTGGACGGCTCACGCGTGAAGGTGGCGCCGCTGCTCGAGCTCTACCGTCGGCACCTGCGCGATTACGACCTCGACACGGTCGCCGAGATCACGCACGCGCCGAAGCATCTGATCGAGCGCCTCGCAGACGACCTCGCCACCCTGAAGCCCGCCGCGATCCACGTCGGCGAGGGCGTGAACCACTGGTTCCACGCGACCGAGGCCAACCGGGCGTTCCATCTCCCGCTGATGCTGACGGGCAACATCGGCATCCCTGGGGCCGGCGTCCAGGCCTGGGCCGGCAACTACAAGTCGGCGCTGTTCCAGGAGACGCACTGGAGCGGTCCCGGGATCAACGGCTGGTGGTACGAGGAGCCGTTCGACCAGAAGCTCGACCCGAACACCGATCCCAAGGACATCACCTACTTCAAGCACGCCAAGGGCGAGGAGCCCGCGTACTGGAACCACGGCGACACGCCGCTTGTGGTGGAGACGCCGAAGTTCGGGCGCAAGGTGTTCACGGGCGAGACGCACATGCCCACGCCGACGAAGGCGCTCTGGTTCACCAACGTGAACCTGCTCAACAACGCGAAGCACGCGTACGACATGCTCTTCAACGTCAACCCGAAGATCGACATGATCGTCACGCAGGACATCGAGATGACCTCGTCCTGCGAGTACGCGGACATCGTCCTCGCCGCCAACTCGTGGCTGGAGTTCGAGGACGTCGAGGTCACCGCCTCGTGCTCGAACCCGTTCCTCCAGATCTGGAAGGGCGGGATCGCGCCGACCGGCGACACCAAGGACGACATGGCGATCATGGCGGGCGTCGCGGAGGCGCTCACCGCCCAGACGGGCGATCGGCGCTTCGCCGACCACTGGCGGTTCGAGCTCGAAGGGCGCCGCGACGTGTACCTGCGACGGCTGCTCGGCGGCTCGGCGACGACGGCGGATTACGACTACGACGAGCTCATGAAGGGCGGCTACGGCGAGCCCGGCGCTGCGCTGATGATGTTCCGGACCTACCCGCGCGTCCCGTTCTTCGAGCAGGTCCACGACGACCTTCCGTTCTTCACCGACACCGGACGGCTGAACGCGTACTGCGACATCCCGGAGGCGATCGAGTACGGCGAGAACTTCATCGTGCATCGCGAGGGCCCGGAGGCGACGCCGTACCTGCCGAACGTCATCGTCTCGACCAACCCGCTCGTGCGGCCGGAGGACTACGGGATCCCGTTGGACGCGGAGGGCTGGGACGAGCGGACCGTCCGCAACGTCAAGCTGTCGTGGGAAGAGGTCAAGGGAACGAAGAACCCACTGTGGGAGAAGGGCCTGCGGTTCTTCCTGGTGACCCCCAAGACGCGGCACAGCGTGCACTCGCAGTGGAGCGTGACGGACTGGCACTTCATCTGGGCGAGCAACTTCGGCGACCCGTACCGGATGGACAAGCGTTCGCCCGGCGTGGGCGATCACCAGATGCACATCAATCCGGAGGCCGCGAAGGATCTGGGGATCGAAGACGGCGACTACGTGTACGTCGATGCGAACCCCGCGGACCGCCCGTACCGCGGGTGGAAGCCCGACGACTGGTTCTACAAGGTCTCGCGTCTCAAGATCCGGGCGAAGTACAACCCCGCGTACCCCTACGGCGTCCTGATGATCAAGCACGCGCCGTTCATCGCGACCGAACGAACCGTCCTCGCGCACGAGAGCCGGCCGGACGGCAGGGCGATCTCGGAGGGAACCGGCTACCAGTCCAACTTCCGGTACGGGTCGCACCAATCGCTCACCCGCGACTGGTCGATGCCGATGCACCAGACCGACAACCTGTTCCACAAGTCGAAGGACGCCGTCCACTTCGTGTTCGGCTACGAGCCGGACAACCACGCTGTGAACACCGTCCCGAAAGAGACGCTGGTCTCCGTCTCGTTCGCGGAAGCCGGTGGCCCGCACGGCAGCGGCATCTGGACGCCCGCGACGACGGGTCGTTCCCCCGGAGCCGAGGACGCCGCGATGCTCGCGTACCTGCGCGGCGCCTACGTGAAGGTGACCAGGGCATGAGCGTGCGCAAGGACGTCGCGCCCGAGGACCCACTGGAGATCGTGGGCGTCGTCCTCGACCGACCGATCGACCGCCCCGGGCTCGAGGCGATGGCGCGGACGTTCGTCGAGGAGTACGCCCTCATGGGATGGCAGGCCAAGCGGATCCTCACGCTCTTCCGCCAGCCGTTCTATGCCGGCGCGCACGACGCGTACGAGGCCCTGGGCGAGGAGCGGATCGTCGAGCTGATCGAGCAGACCCTGCCGGGGGAGGGCGAC
>JBMDWR010000056.1:0-2563 GCA_048594645.1 Actinomycetota bacterium | reverse complement strand
CGGCGCGTACTTCATCGCGGCGGCGGCCGGCGCGTTCGCGTTCGGCAAGGTGATGGACCGTCTGGGGCGGCGGCCGGGCCTCGCCGTCGCGTACCTGCTGCTCGCGGCGGCCGGCGTGGTCTGTGCGATCGGCGTCGCGGCGGGGTCGTTCCCGGTTCTGCTGGCCGGCGGCGTGGCGTTCGGCGTCGCCTTCGGCGGCTCCAACCTGGCACGCGCGGCCGTCGCCGACATGCACGAGCCCGAGCATCGTGGGCGCGCCGTTGGGATCGTCCTCGCGGTCGGCACGATCGGAGCCGTCGGGAGCCCCTTCTTGGTCGCGCTGATCCGCTCGTGGGCCGAGGATCGGTCGTTCGACCCGAGCGTCCTGCCGTGGGTCGTCGTGCCTGTCGCCGCCGCGGGCGCGTTCCTTTGCTCGCTGGGGCTCCGGCCGGATCCTCGGGACCTCGCCGTCGCCGGTGATGACGAGGCGACCCTGGGCGAGGCGCGCCAGCCTACGCAGCTGCTCGCGGTCCCGATGCTCCGCATGGCGGTGATCGTGGCGGCGGTCGGCCAGATGGCGATGGTCGCCGTCATGGGCGTGACCCCCGTGGCGCTGCACCATCACGGCACGAGCACGACCGTGATCTCCACCGTGATCAGCCTGCACATCACCGGGATGTGGGCGCTCTCGCCGTTCATCGGTGCGGCGCTGGACCGGTTCGGACGGCGCCCCGGGATCCTGGCGGCCGGTGCCGTGAGCATCGCAGGGTGCGTCCTCGCCGCGACGGACGCGGGCGCGGGCATCGTCGCGGTGGGGCTGTTCGCGATCGGCCTCGGCTGGTCCGGCAGCTTCCTCGGCGCGACGGCCGTGATCAGCGACCTCACCCGGCCGAACGAACGGGCGGCGGCGCTCGGCCTGAACGACCTCGTCGTGAGCCTCAGCTCAGCGTTCGCGGGCGTCACGAGCGCGTTCGTGTTCGAGGGCGCCGGGTTCCGGGCGCTCGGGCTTGGCGTCGGCGCGCTGGTGCTGGTGGTGATGATGTCGGTGATCCGCGTTCGCGAGCCCAGGCGGGCCGTCGTCGTCGAGCGCTGAGCTGGGCTCCGGAGGACCTCCGGTACCATGGGTTCCCGAACGGGTCCCGCAACCCCACCGAGGCGACGCGATGGTGATCGAGAAGCTCGGCCAACTCGGCGAAGGCAAGAAGAAGAAGGCGCTCGCCCAGCTCGCGGAGCTGGTGTACACGTTCGAGCCCGAGATCGAGGAGCTGTCGGATGGCGAGCTCGCGGCCAAGACACCGGAGTTCCGTGAGCGGGTCGAACGCGGCGAGACGCTCGACGACATCCTGCCCGAAGCGTTCGCCTGCGTGCGCGAAGCCGCGAGGCGCACGATCGGCCAGCGGCATTTCGACGTCCAGGTGATGGGCGCGATCGCCCTTCACCAAGGCAAGATCGCCGAGATGAAGACCGGTGAGGGCAAGACCCTCACCTCGACGATGGCGACCTACCTCAACGCGCTCGGTGGTGGCGGGGTGCACGTCGTCACCGTCAACGACTACCTGGCCAAGCGCGACTCCGAGTGGATGGGGCCGATCTACCGAGCCCTCGGGATCTCGGTCGGGCTGATCCAGGCGCAGATGACCCCGGCCGATCGGCGACCCGCCTACGCGGCGGACATCACCTACGGGACCAACAACGAGTTCGGCTTCGACTACCTGCGCGACAACATGGCGATGCGCGTCGAGGACATGGTGCAGCGGGGGCACAGCTACGCGATCGTGGACGAGGTCGACTCGATCCTGATCGACGAAGCGCGAACGCCGCTGATCATCAGCGGCATGGTGGCCGACAGCGCGAAGTGGTACCAGACGTTCGCCCGCCTGGCGCCGCGCCTCAAGCGCGACGACGACTACGAGGTCGACGAGGCCAAGAAGACCGTCGCGGTCACCGAGTCCGGTGTCGCGAAGGTCGAGGAGGCCCTCGGGATCGAGAACCTCTACGAGCACGTCCACACGCCGCTCGTCCACCATCTCCAGAACGCGCTCCGCGCCAAGGAGCACTACCAGCGCGACGTCGAGTACATCGTCACGAACGGCGAGGTGAAGATCGTCGACGAGTTCACGGGCCGAGTCCTGGAGGGCCGCCGGTACTCGGAGGGCCTGCACCAGGCGATCGAGGCCAAGGAGGGCGTTCGGATCAAGGAGGAGAACCAGACCCTCGCGACGATCACGATCCAGAACTACTTCAAGATGTACGAGAAGCTCGCGGGGATGACCGGTACGGCCAAGACGCAGCTCGCCGAGTTCCAGTCCGTCTACAACCTCGACGTGGCCGAGATCCCGACCAACCGCGAGATGATCCGGAGCGACCACCAGGACCTGATCTACAAGACCGAGGACGCGAAGTGGAACGCGGTCGCCGAGGACATCGTCGACCGGCACGAGCAGGGTCAGCCGATCCTCGTGGGCACGGTCTCGATCGAGAAGTCGGAGAAGCTCTCCACGCTGCTGAACCGTCGCGGGATCGAGCACCACGTCCTGAACGCGAAGAACCACGAGAAGGAAGCGATGATCGTGGCGCAGGCCGG
>JBMDWR010000055.1:0-3302 GCA_048594645.1 Actinomycetota bacterium | reverse complement strand
GGAGGGCTACTTCCAGCGACTCGAACGCTACGTGGCGATGATGATCGGCCTGCCGGTCCCGGGCGCCCTGCTTCCGGCCCTCACGGTCCTCACGGTGCTCGGCGCCGTCACGCTCGGCCAGCGCGTGTGGTCGGCGGTGAGGCGCGTCGCGGCCATCCCGGGCGCGGCCGGAGACGCCCGAGAAACGCCGGCGGGCGATGGGCAGGCGGACCAGCCCGCGTGGCCGACGATCTGAGCCGAACGCCGGCGCGGCGACGCTCGGCCTCGTGTCAGATGCCGCGCGTTGGGCGAAGATGCGTCCGTGGACGAGACGTTCCGGCGCGTCGCATCTCTGGCGGAGGTGCCCGAGGGCGAGATCCGCGCGTTCGACCTGCCCGGCCAGCGCGTGGCCGTCGCCCACGTCGAGAACGAGCTGTTCGCGTTCGGGGACGAGTGCACACACGAGGGATGCTCCCTGGCAGAGGGCAGGCTCGGCGGCCAGGAGGACACCGTCGTCTGTCCGTGCCACGACAGCGAGTTCGACATGGCGACCGGGGAGCCGATCGACGGCCCCGCGGTGGATCCGGTCCCCGTATACGCCGTCCGTGTGACGGATGACTGGATCGAGATCGGCCCGCCATCGGAAGGAGCGGCGTGATGGCCGGAGAGCTCATGCCCCAGGCGGCGGTGATCTTCGGCGCGTCCGGCGACCTCACCAAACGCAAGCTCCTGCCGGCCTTCTGGCACCTGTGGTCGCACGGGCTGTTGCCGAGGGGCTTCGCGCTCGTCGGCTACGCCCGCTCGCCGATGACGACGGAGGAGTTCCGCGAGTACGCGTTCGACAACATCAAGGCGTTCGCGTCGCGACCGCCCGACGGCGAGGCGTGGGACGAGTTCGCCCGGCGCCTGTCGTACTTCCAGGGGGAGCTCGCCCACCCCGGCTCGATGAACGAGTTCGCGTCGTACCTGGAGAAGGTCGACGGCGAGTTCGACACCGAGGGCCGTCGGTTCTTCGACGCGGCCGTCCCACCGAGCGTCTACGCCGACATCGTGCACCGGATCGGCGAGGCAGGTCTCCAGCACAACGCCAAGATCGTGCTCGAGAAGCCGTTTGGACGGGACCTCCAGACCGCCCGCGAGCTGAACGCCGTGATCCATTCGGTGTTCGACGAGATGCAGGTGTTCCGCATCGACCACTACCTGGGCAAGGAGACCGTGCAGAACATCCTCGCGTTCCGGGTCGCCAACGGGATGTTCGAGCCGATCTGGAACCGCCGCTACATCGACCACGTGGAGATCAGCGTGTGCGAGAAGATCGGGATCGAGGGTCGCGGCGCCTTCTACGAGCAGGTCGGCAACATCCGCGACATGATCTCGACGCACCTGTTCCAGGTGCTGACGTTCGTCGCGATGGAACCGCCGGTCTCCTTCGAGCCGAACCGTCTCCGAGACGAGACGGTGAAGGCGTTGCGTTCCGCCGACATCGACGGGGGCGTCGTACGTGGGCAGTACGAGGGCTATCGGGACGAGCCCGGCGTAACGCCCGACTCGACGACCGAAACGTTCTCCGCGATGGGCCTGTCGATCGACAACTGGCGCTGGGCCGGCGTTCCGTTCTTCCTGCGTACGGGCAAGGCGCTCACCGAGAAGGTGAGCGAGATCACGCTGAAGTTCAGGAAGGTCCCGTTCAACGTCTTCAGGGGGTCCGACATGGACCTGCCCGTGCGCGATCACCTCACGATCCGCGTCCAGCCGAACGAAGGCATCACGATCGCGTTCAATGCCAAGCGTCCGGGTCACGGCATGCACCTCGGTCGCGTGGCGATGGACTTCGACTACGCGGAGGGCTTCGCGCAGAGCGAGATCGCGGACGCGTACGAGCTCCTGCTCCTGGAGGCGATGCGCGGAGACCATTCCCTGTTCATCCGGCAGGACGGCGTCGAACGAGCGTGGGAGATCCTCGAGCGGGTGCTGGACGACCCTCCGCCCGTGAACATGTATCCGAAAGGGAGCTGGGGCCCGCGGGAGGCCGAGGCGTTGATCGCACCTCGGACATGGCACGTCACCGGGGTCCACGACCTCCACGACTACCGGAGCCGTGCCTACCCCGTCATCCACGAGCCGTAGGAGCGCCATGCCGAAGACGGAGGGGGCCCGCGTGATCGGGACGTTCGAGATCCGGCGGCTGTCGGTCGGGGACCTCGACGCGCTGAACGCCCGGTTGCCCGTCTGGAACGCGCAGGAGTACGCGCGTCGCCTCCAGGCGCAGCAACGCGAGGAGCTGGTCGAGGCGGTCGCGTGGTTCGGGAGCGTCCCCGCCGGCCGCGGCATGGTGCTCTTCCCCGAGCACGAGGAGTTCTCGACCTCGGCCGTTCGTGAGGGGTCTGCAGAGGTGCGGGACGTGTTCGTCGCACGGCCGCGACGCCGGCTGGGCGTGGCGAGGGCGCTCATGGACACGTTGGAGGAGGCGGCGCGCGAACGGGGGATGGGGCGCGTGGGCCTCTCGGTCTCGCTCGATCCCGAGGCGGCGCCCGCTCGAGCGCTGTACGAGCGGCTCGGATACCGGCACGCGCACGGGCCCTTCGTGTCGAGCACCAACCTGGTCGGCTCGGATGGAGCGATCCCGGTGGGCTCGGTGATGAACTACCTGGTCAAGGACGTCTGACGTTCGCGCACCCGCGACTGGAACGAGCGCCTCACCCGACCTCGCGCAGGCGTCGTTCGAGGAACCGCCGTTCCTGAGGGTTCGAGGCCAGCTCGAGGGCGCACCCGTAGGCGGACGCAGCCTCGGCCCTGCGATCGAGCCGCCGAAGCAGGTCGGCGCGCGCACCGTGGAACAGGTGGTAGGCCTCCAACTCGTCCGCGAGGGAGTCGACGAGCACGAGACCGCGTTCCGGCCCGTCGGCCATCGCGATCGCTACAGCGTGGTTGAGCTCGACGACCGGTGAGGGCGCGACCTCCGCGAGCCGCGCGTACAGGGCGGCGATCTGGGGCCAGTCCGTGTCCTCGGCCCTCGGCGCCCTGGCGTGGAGGGCCGCGATCGCAGCCTGCAACTGATACGGACCCGGCCGCCGGGCGGCGATCGCCGCGTCGAGCAAGGCGAGCCCCTCGTCGATCATGTCGTGGTCCCAGCGGGCGCGGTCCTGGTCTTCGAGCAGCACCAGGTCACCGGCGGCTGTGGATCGCGCGTCGCGCCGCGAATGCTGCAACAGCATGAGAGCGAGCGAACCTCTGACCTCGGCCTCGTTCGGCATCAGGCCGTCGAGGAGGCGGCTCAATCGGATCGCCTCGTCACAAAGGTCGGAACGAACCAGCGGTCCGGC
>JBMDWR010000054.1:0-8548 GCA_048594645.1 Actinomycetota bacterium | reverse complement strand
CGAGCGGCCTGGATCTGATCCGAGCGTGGGCCGAGGGTGGCCCTACGGCGCCCAACTGCACGCTGCTCGGTCTGCGTCTGCTTGAGGCCGAGGAGGGGCGCGTCGCGCTCGCGACCAGCGCGTCGCTCTGGTTCTGCACCGGCTTCGGCACGTTCTACGGCGGTGCGGTGACGGCGATGGCGGACGCGGCGCTCAACGCGGCCGTGACGACGACGCTACCGCCGCGAACGATGTTCGGCTCGCTGGACCTGAAGGTCAACTTCCTTCGACCCGTCACGCCCGATGGGCGCGAGCTCGTCGTCAGGGCAACGGTCGAGCAGCGCGGCCGGACGATCGCGGTTTCCACGGCCCGGATCGACGACGCCGCCGGCAGGCGCGTCGCGATGGCCAGCGGGAGCGCGATGATCACCGAGGGCCGGCCGTGGCCGGTGCGGGCTACCGTCCGCCGGTGAACGGCGCCTCGCCCGGCTTGAGGGGCCGGAAGCGCAACGCGGACCAGACGTCATCGAGCGAGACCTGTGAGACGGGCCGAAGGCCGAGCTCGGCGAGCATCGGCCAGACCGAGTCGCGGTTGATGTCCGCCCGACCGCCCTTCGGGTAGGCGACCCAGAGGAGGTCGGTTCCCGCGAGGCGCTCCGCTCCCGACTCGGCCAGGAGCTCCTCGAGCGACGCCCGGTCCTCGGCGAACAGGATCGCCGCGGTCGAGTCCTCGAGCGTTCCGACGCGGCGAACGCCATCGGGCAGGGGCTCGACGAGCGGCTGCTTCGACGCGTCGGAGAGCCACACCGCACTGCCTTGCTTGATCTGCAGCTTCTGCGCGATCGTCTTCTCCGCCATGTCGGCCTCCGTCCGGAGCCATCCTCGAGTCTGATCCGTCGAGCCGTCCTCCGCCACGGGGCGTCCAACCGGTCCTTGCCGGGACGTCGTCGAGCGCGATGTCACGCCTCCCCTCGACTGGCCCCATGCGAGGTCGACGTCACGCCTCCCCGGCGAGCGGCCACTCGATCGTCGAGCCCGGCATCAGCTCGACCACCTGATCGCCGAACCCAACCTGGATCGGTGCGACCTCGCTCGGGATCGTGCCGAGCCGCAGCAGGTCCTGCGTGATACGGACCTGGAGGCGATGCCTGCGGTAGTGGATCGCGAACTCGAGCGACGGGAGCTCCTTGGGGAGCGCCGGGTTGAACCACAGGACGTCGCCCCGTGCCTCGAGCCCCGCGTACCCGCGCTGGAGGAGGTCGACGGTGCCGGCCATCGCGCCCAGGTGGATGCCTTCCGGCGTGGTGCCGCCCTGCACGTCGGCGACGTCGCTCTCGAGCGCCTGCGAGAACAGCTCCCACGTTCGCTCGCGATCGGTACGCGCCAGGACCCAGGAGTGCACGATGCGAGACAGCGTCGATCCGTGCGAGGTTCGTGCCAGGTAGTAGTCGACGTTGCGGGCGATCGCATCCGGTGAGAGCTCGTAGCCGAGGCGTTCGAACAGCTCGCGCAGCTCGTCGGCCGACAGCAGGTAGAACAGCATCAGCACGTCGGCCTGCTTCGAGACCTTGTAGCGGTTGGCGCTGTCGTCCTCGGCCTCCAGGATCCGGTCGAGGCGATGGATGTCGCCGTACCGGGCGCGGTAATCCTCCCAGTCGAGCTCGCGCAGGTTCTCGTACCCCTCGAACTGGCTGATGATCCCGTCGTGATGGGGAACGAACATGCTCCGGCTGATGTCCTCCCAGCGGTCGAGCTCTTCGCGCGACAGGTGCAGGCTCTCCCACAGCTCCGTGCGGTGATGCTCGGGCAACCTCTCCATCAGCTCCAGCGTCCGCGAGAGCAGCCAGACCACCATCACGTTGGTGTAGGCGTTGTTGTCCAGCCCGGGCTCGTCGCGATCGGGGTACCCGTCGTGGTACTCGTCGGGTCCCATGACGCCGCGGATCGCGTACCGGCCCGAGGCCCGGTCGAACGTGGCCACGCTCGCCCAGAAACGGGCGATCTCGATCAGCATCGGGGCGCCGCGGAACCGGAGGAACTCCGTGTCCTGAGTCACCTGGTAGTACTGCCAGATGTTGTAGGCCACCGCGATGTTGATGTGTCGCTGCAGCCGCGAGTTGTCCGGCAGCCAGCGGCCGGAACGCGGATTGAGGTGGAGCGTCTGGCTCTCCTCGCGGCCGTCGCTGCCCGATTGCCACGGGTACATCGCGCCTTCGTACCCGGCGGCTGCGGCCGCCCATCTCGCCTCGCCGAGACGCCGGAACCGGTAGTTCAGGAGCGCGCGCGTGAGCACCGGCAGACGGAGGTTCAGCAACGGGAAGATGAACAGCTCGTCCCAGAAGATGTGCCCCCGGTAGGCCTCGCCGTGCAGCCCACGGGCCGGAACGCCGGTGTCGAAGTCGATCGTGTTGGTCGAGACGGTCTGGAGCAGGTGGAAGATGTGCAGCCGCAGGATCGTCTGCGACCGTTCGGCCTCCTCGATCCGGATGTCGAACCGCTGCCACAGGTGGTGCCACGTGAGAGCGTGGCGCTCCAGGAGCCGCCCGAACGCGCGGGCGCGCTCCACCGCCTTCTCAGCGTCCGCGCGTGGCTCGTAGATCGCGTTCGCCCGAGCGGTCACGATCGACACGACCTTCTCGATCGTGGTCTCCTGGCCTTCGGTGACGTCGATCGCGAGCTCGTGCGCGATCCAGCCCTCCAGCTGCGTCACGGTCCGCTCCGCCTCGACCTCCTCGTCGTCGCGTAGCAGACGGGTCCGAGCGGCCTCGCCGATGCGCACGTGCGAATCCCGCGTCTCGACCACGAGCGAGACGATCTCATCGGTGTACGCGCGCGTGTCCCGCGGAACCAGGTGATCGCCGCGGAGGTTCCGGTACCGGGCCACGCCCGCGTTCGTGACGGTGCCATCGAGGGCCGAGCGGATCTCGAGCCGGCCCGACCAGTCCTCGGGGACGATGGTCGTCTCGAGCGCGGCGAGGTGGGGTTCCGCCATGCTCACCAGGCGCCGCTGGCGGACGCCTGTCGTCCGGCCCGCCTCGTCACGGAAGCGGAACGCGCGATGCAGCACGCCGGTGCGCAGGTCGACCTCCTGCGTGTACGAGAGGATCTCGACGCGGCCGAGGTCCAGCCACTCGCCGTCGGCCGGGCGGAACGTGAGGACGAGCCAGTTCGGCAGGTTGACCAGATCCTCGTTCTCGATGCTGACGTCGCCGACCTCGGTGCGCAGCCGGTCGTACACGCCGGCGGCGTACGTCCCGGGGTAGTGCACGTCGTCGGCATCCGCCTCCGGCGCCGCCCCGCGCGTGGCGAACACGCCGTTGCCGAGGGTGCAGAGCGCCTCCCGTAGCGCCTCCTGATCGGGGTCGAACCCGTCGTAGACCAGCGACCACCCGTTCATGTCGGCGCCTCGATGTCGGTGGCCAGCGCCTCGAGGAAGGCCCGCGTCTCGTCGGTGTCGCGGAGCGCGTACCGCGCGAGGGTCGGGCGGTCGTCACCCTCGCCGCGCACGACCACGCCCAGACCCCGACCTCGGACCGCCCCGAACGCGTCCTCGTCGGTCTCGTCGTCGCCCACGTAGACCGGACAGGCGTCGTCGGGGAAGGGGAGGACATCGAGCAGCCAGAGCAGCGCTTTCCCCTTGTCCCACGCGATCGCGGGCCGGATCTCGAACACCTTCTTGCCGCCCGTCATGCGCAGGCGTCGGTCGCTCCCGGCGACCCCCGCGACGGCCGCCTCGACGCTCGGCACCAGGTCGTCGGCGACCTGCCTGACGTGGACGGCGATCGCGAACGCCTTCCGCTCGACCCGCGCGCCCGGGATGCTCTCTACGCCGGCGCGGAGCTCGCTTTCGGCCGCTTCGAGGGCCGGCAGGAACTCGCGGCCGCGCTGGTCGGTCGAGCCGTCGGACAGCAACAGATCGAACCCGTGGCTGCCGGCGTATGTGATGCCGTCGATGCCGACCATCCCTCGAACATCCGCGAGGTCCCGCCCGCTCAGAAGGGCCACGGGAGCGACCGCAGCGAGGCGTTCGAGCGCCGCGCGCGTGGCGGTCGGCAGCACCGCGTCCTCGGGCCGCTGGACGATCGGCGTGAGCGTGCCGTCGTAGTCGAGGAAGATGACTGATCGCCTGCCGTGAAGGAGCGATGTGATCTCTCGCCGATGTTCGAGCGCGAGCGGCAGATCGCGAACGTTCGACGCGGCAGGCAGATCGAGCTCGCCCAGATCGGACACCACGACATCGGCGCCGGCCGCCCGCAACGCGTCGGCGTGGCCGGTTCGGTCGACGCCGACGACGAAGCCGAACCCGCCGCGTGCACCGGCTTCGACGCCGGCGAGCGCATCTTCGACCACGGCGGCCGAGCGCGGCTCGACGCTCAGGCGCCGAGCCGCCTCGACGAACACCGCGGGATCCGGCTTGCCCGGAAGACCGAGCCGTTCCAGGGCGGTGCCGTCCACGGTGACCGGGAAGAGGTCGCCAAGCCCGGCGCCGTCCAGGACGGCGGACATGTTGCGGCTCGCCGAGATCGCCGCCGTGCCCTTCCCGCGCGCCTGAAGCTCTCGCACGAGCGTGACGGTCGAGGGGTACGGCTCGACGCCGTGCGCGCGGATGTGGTCGAGGAACATGTCGTTCTTCCGGTTCCCCAGACCACAGACGGTCTCCCGATCGGGCGGGTCGTTCGGCTCGCCGTCGGGGAGCTCGATCCCTCGCGACGCGAGGAAGCTGCGGACACCATCGAACCTGGGCTTGCCGTCCACGTATCGGCGATAGTCGTCGTCCGGGTCGAACGCGACGAACGGCTCGCCCGAGCGATCGGCCCGTTGGCGAAGGTACGCGTCGAACAGATGCTTCCACGCCTGAGCGTGCACCGAGGCGGTGTCGGTGATGACGCCGTCCATGTCGAAGATGACTGCCTCGATCTCCTCCGGCAGCGTGGGTGTGATCGTTTCGGACGTCACGGCGTGTGCGAACCCTCCGGCCGTCGTGCGTGGGCTCCAGCATGGTCCGGCTGTTGACGTTCGTCCCTGATTGTCTCGCAGAACGAACCGTCGGGGCATCGACGTCCGTCCGCGGCCCGGCAGGGGTACGATCGCCCATCCGCGGGTGAGCGCAGGAGGGCCGTGACTCGATCCGGACGCCGGAGGCATCGGGTGGTCATGGACGCTGCGATGCTCGGCGCCGACGGTTCGGAGCTCGCGCGCGTCGGCTTCTGGATCCGAGACCCGGACGCCAAGATCGGGGTCACGACCGACAAGCCGACGTACGAGCAGGGCGAACCGATCGTGGTCAGCTGGACGGACGGCCCGGCCAACCGCTGGGACTGGATCGGCGTCTACCGCGCCGCGAAGTCAGACCCGAAGGTGCACTACTACCTGCTCTGGAGCTACACGGGCCTGCATGCGTCCGGGACCGTGCCCCCGTCCGTAACGGGGTCGGTGACGATCGACGATGGCGCGCAGGCCGGTCCCTGGCCGCTGCCGCCCGGCGGGTACGTGGTGCACTACCTGCTCACGGATGGCTACCGGTCCGCCGGGAGCGCCGCGTTCGAGGTCGTCGGCTAAGTCGTCCGGCGGGCGCGACGACAGGAAGCCCACGCGCCGAACGGCGGCGGGGATCCTCTGGCCCCATCACCGGTCCGTCCGCAACCGTGACTGAGTGGTCGCCAGCCGCTTCGCGCGAAGGATGTCCGGATCTCGAGGGTCGAGCGGGAGCACGACGTAGCGCTCGCGATATTCACGGGTCCGGGGCTTCCTCTCGACCCTTATGCGCTGCATCGTCCCGCCTCTCGATCCAGGCGATGAGCCTCCCACGGAGTCGCGCGTGAGGCGGGTGACGCGGATCACCGATGTGCGGTGATGCTCGGCGTGTGCCGGTCCGCCTCCGTCACGCGCGGGCGATCGCGCGGCGTGCGCGGGTGAGCGCTTCGTCGACGTCCACGCCGGTGATCACGCGCTCGTACCGCAGGTCGAGCCACGGGCCGGGCTCGTCGGCCCAGCGGACGATGATCCTCGCGGGAGCGACGACCGCTCCGAACGGGCGCCAGCCGAACATCGTGATCCGCCACGGCACCTTCGGCCCGTTCGCGCCCTTGAAGCGCATCGTCTCGAACGTCTCGGGGAACGCGGTGTTCGGATCGAACCGGATCGTGGCGGTCTCGACGCCGCCGCGGAACGGCAGGCTCATGCGCGCCGTGTCCGCGTCGACGGGTTCCCAAGCGAACCCGGCCATCCCCGACCAGCATGAGGGGAACATCAGCGCGTCGCACAGCATCGGGTGCATCGCCCCCTGGTCGACGTTGTCGCCTATGTCCGCTCTGTTCAGGAACTTCGTGATACCCCGGCCGTCGACGAAGGCATCGAGCACCTTCATGACCGTGACCGGCCCGAGACGGACGAACATGTCCGAGACGCGGTCCCGGCCGGGCCGGAGCCAGATCGTGTTGGCGAAGGGGAGCCATGGGAGCGGGCGCTCTCGGAACCGGCCCGAACCCTCGATCCGGGCCGTGCGCACCTCGGGGATCTCGTGCGGGTATGCGGCCGCGAGGTACCGAGCGACGGCGGTGGGGAGCCCTTCCGGTTCGGCCGTGTCGGTCATGCCTTCACGCTACGCCCACGTTTCCATCCCCGGCGGCTCCGGGCGGCACCAACCGCGTAGCTCCGAGCGGAGCGCCGTCGCGAGCTCTCGATACCCGCGATCTCCGGCGCGGTTCCGCAGCTCGTGCGTCTCCGCCGCGTAGTCGTAGAGCTCCTCGTCACCGGTCGCGTACCGAGCGAACAGATGCGACCGGCTCCGGACGGCACAGAACCCGGGAACGCCTCCGCCCGTCCGCTTCTCGAAGAAGACGCGATCGCGGGCGAGATCGGCTCCGCCCTCGAACAGCGGAACCAGCGACAAGCCGTCCAGGGGTCGCGTCGCCGTTGCTCCGGCGAGATCCAGCACCGTCGCCGTGATGTCGACCGTCGAGACGGGCACGGTCGTGCTCACGGGCTGGGCGATGCGGGCATCCCACCTGACGAGCAGCGGCACCTCGTGCGCCGCTCGGTACGGAACCTCCTTCCCCCACAGACGGTGCTCGCCCCACAGGAAGCCGTTGTCGCTGGTGAAGACGATCACGGTGTCGTGGAGGCGTCCCACGTCGTGGAGCGTTCGGATCAGCTCCGCGACTCCCTCGTCCACCGAAAGCAGCGTCTCGAGTTGCGCGATGCGCTCCCGGTCGCGCCGTTCGCGGGTCGCGCGATCCCATCGTTTCCGGTCACGGAGCCACGAGGGCTTCTCGGACACGTCGTCCTCGTCGTAGGAGGGAGGCCGCCACGGAGGCGTCGATCCCAGGGATCCCTCGTGCCGTGGAGCGGGGACGAACGGCGCGTGTGGCGCGTTGTAGGCGACGTACGCGAACAACGGCGTCGTCGCGGGGATCGATCGGATGAAGGCTCGAGCCCGTTCCGTCACGACGTCGACGAGGTAGTCCTCGGGATCAGAGCCGTGGCGGACGACGACCCCCTCGTGGCCGCCCTCCTGATCGTTGTGCTGAAGGTCGTAGTCGTAGTAGGCGCCCCTGCCGCGGATCGCGTCCCACGCGTCCCAGCCGTCCGGGACGTACTCGGCCGGTCGCGCGCCGTAGCCGTTCAGGTACTTCCCGAACAGACCCGTCCGGTAGCCGGCTCGACGGAGCCAGGCACCGACCAGCTCGCCGTCCGTGGGGGCGAGGTCCGTGGCCGTTCGAGGGTTCGTGTAGCAGCCGTGCGCATGCGCGTACTGGCCGGTGAGCAGCGAGGCGCGGTTCGGCCCGCACACCGGGACGGCAACGACGGCCGTCTCGAAACGGACGCCCCGGTCGGCGATCTCGGACGAGACCGAACGCATGACGCTCAGGGACTCGGAGCGTTGGTCGTCCGTCACGACGAGGACGACGTTCGGCGGCATCTCGACGGAGCGGACCGACCGGTCGGTCGACCTCATCCTCCCCACTCGGGAGGCGGTTCCAACCGGCCGGCCTGGAAGTGCCAGTACTCCCGCAGGCCGTCACAGAGCCCGTCGTCGCCGAACCGCAGCAGCAGGCAGCCGGCGAGCGTCGTGTCGGCGCCGTTGTTGCGCATCGTCGTCCAGAACTCCGCCGCGACACGGTTCCCGTCGGCGAACGGACGCCCGATCGCCACCCGCACGTCCTCTTGCGTGCGGGTCACGGTGGTCCAGTACTCGCGCACGCCGTCACGTCCGACGAACGGCTCCTCGAAGATGTTCGAACGATAGGTCGCCTGCTCTCCGAAGAGGGCGGCCGCGGCGTCAGCGTCCTTCTCCTCCCACGCTTGTCGATATGCCTCGAGCCATGACGGAACGTCCATCTGCGTGCCTCCTAGACGGGGAAAGGCAAGCATCGCACGCAGGCACGTCTCCTTGCCGTGCAGCGGCGCATCGCGGATGCAGCCCGTGGATCGCTGATGCAGCGGACGCTCGATATCGGACGAAGCCGCAGCGTCGGCTGCTAGTCCTTGCCAGGGAGTGAGCGAGCGTACGTGGCGCCGAGCGTCACCCACTTCGCGAGTTGGCGCTTGGTGCGAACGTCATCCGAGC
>JBMDWR010000053.1:0-28725 GCA_048594645.1 Actinomycetota bacterium | reverse complement strand
CGGCCGCCTCGCGCGCGAGCCTGGCCGCGGCGTTGTTGATCTCGCGCACCAGGTGCGCCGTGCCGTAGTCGGCCTGGGTGATCGCGGTGCCGTTGAAGGTGTTGGTGGTGACGATGTCGGCCCCGGCCGCCAGGTACGAGCGGTGGATATCCTCGATGACGTCGGGCAGGGTGAGGTTCAGCAGGTCGGGATCGCCCTTGACGTCGTGTGGGTGGTCGCGGAAACGCTCGCCCCGATAGTCCTCGTCCGTAAGCGAGCGCGACTGGATCGCCGTCCCGTAGGCACCGTCGAGCACCAGGATCCGCTCGGCCAGAAGCGCTTCGACCCGTTCCCGCATGCGGTAACGCTAGCGGCCGGCCTCGCGTGTGACCAGCGTCCGCGGACCCGCGTGGGGTAGGCTGCGAGCTCGGTCGGTCGATCGGCGGAGGCGACATCGTGGCCAAGGACGTGTTCGAGCCCCTCACCGAGGTGGTGCCCGACCCGATCGCGAGCGGAGGCATCGTGGCGACGCCTCGAGCCGGCCGGCCGAGGCCGGACCATCCGCTCGGCAGGAAGGGGGCCGATCTGTTGGCGCAGGTCCCGCTGTTTCAGGGCCTGTCGCGCCGCCATCTGAAGCAGCTGGCCGAGCACGCGGACGAGATCTCGTTCCGGCCGAAGGAGCGGATCGTCGAGGAGGGTCAGCCGGGCGGGACCTTCTTCGTGATCGTTCAGGGAGAGGTGAAGGTCGTCCGGGGGAACAGGGCGGTCGCCACGATGGGGCCCGGCGAGTTCTTCGGCGAGATCTCGCTGCTCGACGGCGGCCCACGCACCGCCACGGTCGTCGCCGACACGCCGGTCGAGGCGATCCGCGTGTTCAAGCGGTCGTTCGACAAGGTCGTGACCCAGGAGCCGGGGGTCGCGTCGAAGATACTCGCCGTCGTCGCTCGAAGGCTGCGCGACGCGGAGCGGACGCTCAACGCTTGATGCTGGCGATCGCCTACAGCTGGTGGAAGTTCTTCCACGTGGCGGGCGTGATCGCGTTCGTCCTGTTCCACGGCGTCTCGATGCTGGCGGCGCTCCGACTGCGGAAGGAGCGCGACCGCGCGCGCATCGCGATGATGCTCCAGTTCTCCGGGTCGTCCGTGATCGGGATGTACGTGTCGCTGCTGTGGCTGATCGTGTTCGGGGTCGTCGCGGGCGTGCAAGGGGACTGGTGGAACGATGGATGGTTCTGGATCTCCGTCGTGCTGCTGGTGCTGGTCACGGGGGAGATGTCCGCCGTCGCCAGGCCCTACTACCAACGCGTGAAGGAGGCCGTCGAGGTTCGGCCGTCGGGCGTGCCGCGGCGGAGCGACGAGGAGCTCGAGGAGATCCTTCGATCGCGTGTGGGCCTCTGGAACGCGATCATCGGCGGGGCGGTGCTCGTCGTGATCACCTGGCTCATGGTGTACAAGCCCTTCCAGGTGTTCTGACGAACGCTGCCTAGAGGTCGGTCGGGGCGAGCGGCCTCTCCGCCGGGCCGGCGACCACCTGTCCGGTGGCGGAGTACCGCGAGCCGTGGCACGGACAGAGCCACCCCTTCTCGGAGGGATCCCACTTGACCGTGCACCCGGCGTGCGTGCACTTCGCCGACATCGCGACGACGTTCCCCTTGCGGTCCTTGTACACGGCCACCTTGTGGTCGCCGACCTTGACGATCCCGCCCTCGCCGAACGCGATCTCCGACAGGTTCTGGGCCACGGTTCGGGCGACCAGAACGTCGCACGGAGCCGACTCGGCCACGTCCCGCGGCACCGACCCGATCAGGGCCGCCTTCGCGCCCGCCATGCCACGGTTGCCGATCACGACGAGGTCGAACCCCTCCGTGGCGGCGGCGTCGACGATCTCGGCGGCCGGATCCCCCGACCGGATCTCGATCGCGGTGTTCACGCCCGTCTCCTCGCCGATCGACGCGACCGTGTCCTTCAGCACGAGCTCGCCGGTCTTCGGGTGGCCGACGAAGAGCAGCGTGACCGATGCATCAAGCCGCTTCGCGAACGCGTATCCCTTGCGCGCGGCACGGTCTGCCGTCGAGGAGCCGTCCGTCGCGATCAGCACCCGACGGTAGGGCGGTCCACCCTCTGGGAGCTGGCGGCCCTCCTGGCTGCGGGTCAGCAAGACGTCGCAGGGCGCGTGCGTCACGACCCGCCTGGAGACGCTGCCGAACAGTTGGTCGGACGTGGAGAAGCCGACGCTGCCGATCACGATGAGGTCGGCGTCCATGTCGGAGGCCGTCGTGAGGATCGCATCCGCGGGCGCCTCGGGTGACAGCACGGTGTCGTGCTTGATGCCCTGCCGCTCGGCGATCCCCACAGCGCGAGCGACGGCGTCGGGTGCGCGCTCGGGGTTCGCGTACGCGTGTGCGATCGTGAGTCTGCCGCCTGCCGTCGCGGCGAGCGAGGCGGCGACCGCCTCCGCGGTCTCGGCGGAGGGCGAGCCGTCCGTCGCGACGACGATTCGTCGGTATGCCATCGGGATCGAGCCTTTCTGCGTGACTAGGTGGCTGCTGGTTCCCCCGACACTATCGCGTCGAGCTCGCGAAGCGTCGCGTCGTCCAGAGCGATGTCTCCGGCTCGTGCGTTCGAACGGACGTGCTCGGGGTTCCGACTGCCGGCGATCGCCGCGGTGACGCCCGGCTGGTGAACGTTCCACGCCAGCGCGAGCTGCGCGAGAGCGACGCCGAGACGGTCGGCGACCGAGCGCAGCCGGGCGACGATCGAGAGGTTCCGCTCGAGGTTGCCCTGTCCGAACAGGAACGTGGCGTCCTCGTCGTCCCCGCCGCGGAAGTCGCCGACGTCGAAGCGCGTCTCCGAGGTGATCGCCCCGGTCAACAGCCCGTATGCGAGCGGTCCGTACGACAGCACGCCGATGCCCTGCTCGCCACACCAGCGCACGAGCTCCCTGTCGCGGAGCCACAGCATCGAGAACTCCTGCTGGAGCGAGTCGACGTGCCGGATCGCCTGGCACCGCTCGATCAGCGGTCGCTCGAAGTTGGACACGCCGATGAACCGCACGAGCCCCCCGTCGACCAGCGAGGTCATCGCCGCCCACGTGTCCTCGACGGGCACGCCGCTCTCGTCCGGCCAATGGAGCTGGTACAGGTCGAGGTGGTCGGTGCCGAGCCTACGAAGGCTGCTCTCGCACGCCGTGCGGACCTGGTCGGGCGCGAAGCCCGAGCCCTCCGGGCGCGGGGCGACCTTCGAGGCGATCAGCAGCTGATCGCGGCGTCCGGCGACCGCGCCGCCGACGAGCTCCTCGGACCGCCCCTTGCCGTACACCTCGGCCGTGTCGATCCAGTCGATGCCGCAGTCGAACACGGCGCGGATCGCCTCGAGGACCTGGTCCTGCGGAGGCGACTGGCCCCATTCGGCCCCGCCGCCGGCCTCCCAGGCGCCGAAGCCCACGACCGAGATCTCGGGCCCGTGGGCCCCCAGGCGCTGCTTCCTCATCCCTCGCTCCGATCCTCGCCGTAGCCCGGTCCGACCAATCTAGCGTGCGTGCCTGGAGCCTCGGCAGGTGCGCGGTACGCTAGATGACCGAGCCGTTCGGATCCCAGAAGGAGGCGTGCCGGCCACGCCCGGCGGAAGATGGCCAAGCAGGTCGAAGAGAAGCAACGCGTCGTCATCCGGTTCGCCGGCGACTCGGGTGACGGGATGCAGCTGACCGGTGACCGGTTCACGAACGCGACGGCGATCCTCGGGAACGATCTTGCGACGTTGCCTGACTTCCCGGCGGAGATCCGTGCTCCGGCCGGCACCGTGCACGGCGTCTCGGCCTTCCAGATCCACTTCGCATCGACGGACATCCTGACGCCGGGCGACCATCCCGACGTCCTGATCGCGATGAACCCGGCGGCCCTGAAGGCCGAGCTTGGCTCGGTCGAGAAGGGTGGAACGGTCATCGTCAACGAGGACGCGTTCTCGGACCGGAACATCCAGAAGGCCGGCTACGGCGCCAACCCGCTCACCGACGGAACCCTCGACGGGTACCGGCTCTATCAGGTGCCGATGACGACCATCACCGTCCGCGCCGTCGAGGAGCTCGGCCTCACGCGCAAGGAGGCCGAACGCGCCAAGAACATGTTCGCCCTGGGCCTGGTCTCGTGGATGTACGGGCGGCCGGTCGAGGTCACGCTGAACTGGCTGCACAAGAAGTTCGGCGACAAGCCGCAGGTGTACGACGCCAACGTCGCGGCGTTCAAGGCGGGCTACAACTTCGGTGAGACGACCGAGCTCTTCGCGACCTCGTTCGAGATCAAGCCCGCTCCCGCCGTACCGGGCGTGTACCGGAACGTCTCCGGGGCGCAGGCGCTGGCGTGGGGTCTGGTCGGCGCGGCGGAGCGGAGCGGCCTGCGGCTGTTCTACGCGAGCTACCCGATCACGCCCGCATCCGAGCTGCTGCACGAGCTGTCTCGCCTGAAGAACTTCGGCGTGATGACGATGCAAGCGGAGGACGAGATCGCGGCCGCCAACGTTGCGCTCGGGGCCGCGTTCGCGGGTGACCTCGGGGTCACCGGCACGAGCGGCCCCGGGATGGACCTGAAGGCCGAGACCCTCGGCCTGGCGGTCATGCTCGAGCTGCCCATGGTGATCGTCGACGTCCAGCGCGCGGGGCCCTCGACCGGGATGCCGACGAAGACCGAGCAGGCGGACCTGCTCCTCGCGCTGTTCGGCCGGCACGGCGAATCGCCGATGCCGATCGTCGCCGCGCGCTCGCCGTGGCACTGCTTCGACGCGGCCATCGAGGCGGCGCGCATCGCGGTGACGTACCGAACGCCGGTGATCCTCCTCTCGGACACGTTCCTGGCGAACTCCTCGGAACCGTGGCTGCTGCCGGACGTGTCATCGCTCCCGGCGATCGACCCCGCGTTCGCGACCGGCCCGAACGCCGGTCAGGAGTTCCTGCCGTACCTGCGGGACGAGAAGCTCGCTAGGCCCTGGGCGCCACCGGGGACGAAGGGGCTGCGTCACCGGATCGGCGGGCTCGAGAAGGAGGACGGGACGGGCGACATCAGCTACGACCCGGAGAACCACGAGCGGATGACGCAGCTGCGGGCGGCGAAGGTGGCCAGGATCGCGGAGGACATCCCGCTCCTCGAGGTGGACGACCCCGACGGGGATGCCGAGCTCCTCGTGCTCGGCTGGGGCTCGACGTACGGGACGATCAAGGCTGCGGCACGCCGGATCCGTGAACGGGGGCGCTCGCTCGCGATCGCGCACCTGATGCACCTGAACCCGTTCCCGTCGAACACCGGCGAGGTCGTGAAACGCTACCCGAAGGTGCTGATCCCCGAGGTGAACTCGGGGCAGCTTTCGATGCTGATCCGGGCGGCCTTCCTCGTGGACGCCGTCAGCTACGGGCGCGTGCAGGGGCAGCCGATCTTCGCGGCAGATCTGGAGAACGAGATCCTGAGGGTGATGGGCGGATGACCGAGTTGAACGGCGGCAACGGCTCGACCGGTGTCGGCACGCTGACCAAGAAGGACTTCACCAGCGACCAGGAGGTGCGCTGGTGCCCCGGCTGTGGGGACTACGCGATCCTCGCTACGGTCCAGAGCTTCATGCCCGAGCTCGGGATCGAGCCGGACAACACCGTGTTCGTCTCGGGCATCGGGTGCTCCGGTCGCTTCTCGTACTACATGGACACCTACGGCGTGCACGGCATCCACGGGCGCGCTCCGGCGCTCGCGACCGGCATAGCAACGGCCCGACCGGAGCTTTCGGTCTGGGTCATCACGGGGGACGGCGACGGGCTCTCGATCGGTGGGAACCACCTGATCCACGCCCTTCGGCGCAACGTCAACCTCAAGATCCTGCTGTTCAACAACCAGATCTACGGGCTCACCAAGGGCCAGTACTCGCCTACGTCGGAGGAGGGCAAGGTCACCAAGTCGACGCCGTTCGGCTCGGTCGATCACCCGTTCAACCCGATCGCGCTGGCGCTCGGCGCGGAGGCATCGTTCGTGGCACGCACGATCGACAACGATCGTCAGCACCTGTCGCAGGTCCTGCGGCAGGCCGCGGCGCACCGAGGGAGCGCGTTCGTCGAGATCTACCAGAACTGCAACGTCTTCAACGACGGCGCCTTCGATCTGGTCCGCGAGAAACCGCAGGGCGCGCACAACCAGATCCGGCTCGAGGACGGCGAGCCGATCGTGTTCGACGAGGGCAACCGGTGCGTGTCCGTGGCCGCCAACGGGCGGCTGGTGATCACGGATACCGCGAGCACGCCCGACGACGCGATCGTCGTGCACGATACGCACGGGCGCCCGTCGCTCGCCTTCGCGCTCGCGCACCTCTCGCGTGGCCCGAGCGAGCCCACGTGCATCGGCGTCTTCCGCGAGGTCGATCGGCCCGTCTACGGCGAGGCCATGTCCGCGCAGATCGAGGGGGCCGTTCAGCGGTTGGGGGCGGG
Organism: Actinomycetota bacterium; assembly: GCA_048594645.1. Classification (GTDB taxonomy): domain Bacteria; phylum Actinomycetota; class UBA4738; order UBA4738; family HRBIN12; genus DASSJM01. The sequence continues at coordinate 22,293 of JBMDWR010000053.1, read as the reverse complement.
CAGCCTCGAGAAGCTGCTGTACTCGGGCGACACCTGGACCGTGTCCTGAGCCCCTCCCGGGTCGCTCAGGCTCCGTCCGTGCGATAGCGATCCATCGCGGCTTCCGCCGCCGAACGCACCTCGCGCAGGTCCGCCACCAATCCCGGGAGGGTCGCGAGTAGGCGGTCGGCGTCGTCATCGGTCGTGTCCGAGCCGACCCCGATCCGGAAGCTCGGCGTGGACGGCACCCCCATCTTCTCCAGGACCGATGATGCCTCGCCGGCGGCGCCGGAGCAGTTCGAACCCGCCGCGACGCGGAACCCTCGGTCGTCCAGCGCCATGCTCAAGATCTCGGCGTCGAGGTCGGCGACCGAGAAGCAGACGAGGTGCGGGACGCGCTGCGTCGGGTGACCGTGCAGCCGGGCGCCCTGCACGCGTTCGGCGATGTGGGCGCGGATGCGGTCGGTGAGCGCCCACTGTCGCGCCGCCTGGTCGGCCATGTCCTCCAGTCGAGCAGCGAGCGCGGCCGCCATCGCGGCGACCCCGGGGACGTTCTCGACGCCGGAGCGCCGCCGCCGCTCGCGATCGTCGCCGCACGGATACGCCGCGATCGGGACGCCGCGCCGAACGTACAGGGCACCGACGCCGGGCGGGCCGCCGAACTTGTGGGCCGAGATCGAGAGTAGGTCGACGCCGACCGCGACCGCGTTCACCGGGACGTGGCCGACCGTCTGGCAGGCATCGGTGTGGAACAGCACACCCGCCTCACGGCACAACCGGGCGGCCTCGGCGATCGGTTGGATCGTCCCGACCTCGTGGTTGGCGTGCTGGACCGAGGCGAGGAGCGTCCCGGGCTTGCGGATCTCGTCCGCGAACGCGTTCAGGTCGACGACGCCGTTGCCGTCGACCGGGACGAGGACGGACTCGAAACCATCCGTCTCGAGGGTGTGGAGGACCCCGCCGACCGCCGGATGCTCGACGGTCGTGGTGACGATCCGGTCGCCGATCTCGCGGACCGGGCGGACGCCTCCCCAGATCGCGAGCGCGACGGACTCCGTTCCGCCGCTCGTGAACACGATCTCGTCCGGTTGGGCTCCCAGGGTCTCGGCGATCGTCGCCCGAGCGTCGTCGAGCAGTCGTCGGGCCGCGAGGCCGCCGCCGTGAACGCGCAGCGGATCCGCGAACTCGTCGAGGGCGGCCAGCATCGCGGCTCGCGCCCGCTCGTCGAGCGGTGTCGCCGACGCGTGATCGAGGTACGTGCTGGTCGCCGTCGCCATCTGCGGACGGCCATGATAATGGGCGTCGGATCTACGGCGTGACCGGCTCCCGCTCCCTCAGGAACGCCGTCGCGTACAGCACCGCGGCGATGATCCCTCCGGCGACCGGGCCGATGATCCAGACGAACCAGTCGTCCCAACCCCCTGAGACGAGGGCGGGGCCGAACCATCGCGCCGGGTTCATCGCCGCGCCGGTGTACGGACCGAACGCCATGATGTCGAACGCGATCACGAGGCCGATCGTGAAGCCCGACGTCATCGCGAGCGGGCCGCGTTCGTCGACGGCGGTACCGAAGACGGCGAACACCAGGAAGAACGTCGTGGCGGCCTCGATCACGATGCCCTTGCCGGCAGCGATGCCCTCGGCGAGCGCTGGCGTGCCGCCCGTCGTGGCATCGTACAGCGACGTCGGGAGCAGGTACTTGAGCAGCAGCGCGCCCGCCACGGCGCCGAGGAGCTGCGCCACGATCAGGACCGCCGCGCGTCGAGACGCGATCTTGCCCGCCACCCACAGGCCGATCGTGACGGCCGGGTTCACCTGACCGCCGGAGATGTGCATCGTGACCGAGACCATGATCGCGAGCACGAGGCCGTGGGCGAGCGCGACCCCGGTGAGGTCGAGCCCGAGCCCGGTGGCGATGACGGCGCCGGCGCCGATGAAGATCAGCGCGAACGTCGCCACGAACTCCGCTATCGCCGCCTTCGCCGTGTTCTCCACGAGTCGCCTCCTCCGGCCGGGTAGCGCTGCGACGACGATAGCGGCGGTTCGGGGCCGACTCAACGACGTGCCTTTCGGCCCGTCCGCCGCGCCGGTCGCGTTCGAGCCGTTGATAGGATGCGCCGCGTGAGGATCTTGCTCGTATCTGCCGATGCGAACGCGCGCGACCTCATGCGCGTGTCCGTCGGCAGCATCGAGCGGCGCCTCGGGGAGCCCGTGTCGTTCATCGAGTCGGAGAACGGCGAGCACGGCGCCCGGATCGGGCTTCGCGAGCGGCCCGACGCGGTCGTGGCCGACGAGATCGCGTCGCGCGCCGGCGCCTTCTCGCTCGCGAGGGATCTCCGCGGCGCCCCGGACCCGTACGACGGACCGATCGTGATCCTCCTCGAGCGCAAGCACGACGTGTGGCTCGCTCGCTGGTCCGGCGCCGACGCGTGGTTCGTCCGGCCGATCGATCCGTTCGAGCTCGCGGACCGCCTCGTCGAGCTGATCTCGGGCAGGCAGAAGGAGACGGCGTGAAGATCAAGGGCACGTGCAGGCGCTGCGGGCGAGAGTTCTACGTCGAGCAGGTGATCCAGAACGGGGGTCGATGCCCCTGGGACGGCAAGCCGTTCCAGAAGGATTACGCCGTCGTCCTGGTCGACGCGCTCCGCGACGCCGAGAACGCCGGCAACACGTTGGAGAACGCGCTCGAGAAGCTGGCCGACCTGGAGCCGGAGTTCGTCCTGGACGAGGGGTCGGTGCTCGACGACGTGCACGGGCATCTCGAACGCCTCGAACGCATGCACGGCGTCCGGGAGCCGTGAGCGGAGCGAACCGATACGGCGTGGACGTGCGACATGACGAGCGCGGGTGGACGGTGGCGATCGTCGATCCCGAAGGCCGGGACGCGGTCGTCCGCGCGTGCCGTGACGAACGCGAAGCGCGCCTGTACGCGTCGACGGTTGCGCAGCACGTGGGATGGCTCTCGGAGCCGCGCTTCCGCGAGTACTACCGGCTGACGGAAGGGGCGTGAGCGATGGGGTTCAATGCGATGCAGCCCGGCCGGATCAAGCGGGGCGACGTCCTGTTCTTCGTCGCGGGGCTCGTCGTGATCGCGGCGCTCGTCGTCTGGGCCGTCTGGTAGGTGACCTCCGACCCGCTCGCGGCCCTCGAGTACTGCTACGTCACGACGAAGGGTCGGCGTTCGGGATCGCCGCACACGATCGAGATCTGGTTCGCGCTGCACGGAGACGTCGTCTACCTCCTCGCCGGTGGCGGTGACGCGAGCGACTGGGTGAAGAACATCCGACGCGACCCGACCGTGGCGCTGCGGCTCGGCGAGCGAGATCAGATCTGCCGCGCGAGGTTGGTGGACGATCCCGAGGAGGACGCGCTCGCACGCCGGTTGCTACTCGAGAAGTACGAGCCCGGATACACGGGCGATCTGCAGGCGTGGGGCAAGACCGCGCTTGCCGTCGCGATCGACCTGCCCCGACCTGCCGAGGCGGCGCCCGCCGGCGAACCCTCCGAGCCGCCCGCCTAGCCCTCGTCGAACCCGATCGAGAACAGCCGCTCGAGATCGTGCTTCGAGTAGACCTGGAACGCGATCAGCGTCTCCGTCCGCGCCACGCCTTCGACCTTCGCGATGCCGCCCGGGATCACCGTGGCGAGGTCCCCGTGTTCGGCCACCCGCACGATCGCCACGAGGTCGTACTCGCCGGCGACGGAGTAGACCTCGGACACGCCGTCGAGGTCGGCGATCGCCTGCGCGGCCTCGGAGATCTCGTCGATCTCACACTCGATCAACACGACCGCGTGGACCGTCGTCGTCATCCCCTCTCCGGCTCGAGCCGGTCGCCCGCGGCCGTCACGCGCGCTCCAGCACGACGGCGAGTCCCTGACCGCCCGAGATGCACAGCGTCGCGAGGCCGAGGCTCGCGCCTCGGGCGCGCATCGCGTAGGCCAGCGAGAGCAGGATCCGCGTTCCGGACATCCCGATCGGGTGACCGAGCGAGATCCCGCCGCCGTTCACGTTCAGGCGATCGCGGTCGAACTTGAGCTCGCGTTCGCAGGCGATGACCTGCGCCGCGAACGCCTCGTTGATCTCGATCAGGTCCATGTCGGCGAGCGAGAGCCCCGTCCTGTCGAGGACCTTCCTGGTCGCGGGCACCGGCCCGATGCCCATGACCTCGGGCGGCACACCGGCCCACGACATGCCGACGATCCGAGCGAGCGGCTCGCGGCCCTCGGCCCGGGCGACCGACTCGGACATCAGCACCATCGCTGCGGCTCCGTCGGTGATGCCGCTGGCGTTGCCCGCGGTGACGCTGCCGTCGCCGCGGAAGACCGGCTTCAGCTTCGCGAGCCCTTCGAGCGTGGTGTCCGGCCTCGGATGCTCGTCCTCGCTCACCGTGATCGTGCCCCTGGCCGCAGGCGCCTCGACCGCGAACATCTCTGCGGCGCGCGCGTCGCGGCCGGCGACCGCCCTCTGCTGCGACTCCAGCGCGAACTCGTCCTGCTCCTGGCGGGACAGCCCGTACCTGTCGACGAGGTTCTCCGCCGTCTCGCCCATGATGAGGCCGCACAGCGGATCCAGCAGACCATCGCGGTACATCGCGTCGTATACCCGCGCGTCCCCCATCCGGTACCCGGTCCGCATCCGGTCCAGGATGAACGGAACGCGCGTCATGTTCTCCATGCCGCCGGCGAGAACGACCTGCGAGTCGCCGAGCGCGATCTGCTGCGCCGCAAGCTGAACGGCCTTCATGCCGGACCCGCACGCGATGTTCACGTTGTACGCGGAGACCTCGACGGGCACGCCGGCTCGGACGCTGACCTGGCGCCCCGTGTTCGGGCCGTTCCCAGCCTGGCGGGCGTGGCCGAAGATCGTCTGCTCGATCCGTTCGGGCTCGACCGCGGCGCGGCGCATGGCTTCGGTGGCCGCGAGCACGCCGAGATCCACGGCCGGCACCTCGGAGAAGCCGCCGAGGAACTTCCCGATCGGCGTCCGAGCGCCTTCGATGATGACCGCGGTCTCCATCCGGGCCAGTCTAGCCGTCGGCCGGATGGTCGCCGGCGCGGGGGTGTCCACGCTCGCGCGGCCCGTCGCGCTGCGGTGCGCGCAGCAACGCGAGGAGGCGGTGGAGCTGCGCCCCACCCGCCACGGGTTCGGCGAACGGTACGGTGGCCGCCTCGAGACGGACGTCGTTGCGCGAGACCCACGACCGGAGGGCGGCGAGCTCGTCGGCCCGATCCCTCGGACACGGAGCCCCGACAGGCTCGTCCTCGGGGGCCCGGATCAGTGCACCTCGACGAACCCGGAACCGGTGCCCGCTCGCGTCCCGAAGGACCAGCTCGTCGAGGCCGAGGAGCCAGCCGTCGACGCGGGCGCGGGCGAGCGCCTCGGCGAGCGCTCGGAGACGTTCGCGTGCGAGCGCGGCCTCCTCGAAACGCTCCTGGCGGGCGAGCTCACCCATCCTGGCCTCGAGCGTCCCGAGGAGCCCGGCCGGCGCGGAGAGGGAGGAGACGAGGGACCGCACGAGCTCGCCGTAGCGCTCGGGGCCGGCGCGCCCATCGCACGGAGCCAGGCATCGCCGCATGTCTGCCAGCGCGCACGGCGCGAATCGCGTCGTCGCGCGCATCGCCTTGGTGCACCGGCGGATCGGGAACGCGTCCTCGAGCGCCTCCTTCGCGAGGCGCGCGTGGTGCGCGGAGGCGAACGGGCCGAGGTGCGCCCCCCTGCCGTTCGGCTCGCGCACCACCTTGACGCGCGGGAACGCCTCGGCCTCGTCGATCCGCAGGTACGCGTACCGCCGCCAGGTCTTGCCTCGGCGGTTGTACTTCGGCTCGTGCCGGCGGATCAGCCGCGCCTCGAGGACGAGCGACTCGAGCTCGGATCCACATGCGATGCCCTCGACGCCCGCGGTCTCCGCGAGGAGGTCGTCCACCTTCTTCCGCCCGTCGCCGTAGAAGTAGCTCTTCACGCGCGAGCGTAGGTTGGTCGACTTGCCGACGTACAGGACGGCGCCGTCCCGCCCCTTGAACAGGTACACGCCGGGTGTGGCCGGCAGGGCGTCGGCCATGCGGATCTTCCCGAAGTTCGGACGGCCGCGGGCGCGAACGGCCGCGTGAAGGTCGCCGAGCGTGAGGATCCCGAGCCGCCCGGCGAGCTCGAGCAGGCCGTGCAAGACCTCTGCGCAGGCCTCGGCGTCGGCGAGCGCCCGGTGCACGGGCCGCACGGCCGTGCGGAAGTACTGGGCCAGGGTCTGGAGCCGCACGTTCGGCACGTCGGGCCACACGACACGGCGGGCCAGGCGCGCGGTGCAGACGGGCGGCGGCGGCAGCGGATCGTAGTCGAGACGCTCGAGCGCCACGTTCAGGAACGTGAAGTCGAAGCGGGCGTTGTGCGCCACGAAGACGCATCCGCGCGCGAACTCGACGAACGAGGGAAGCACCCATGCGATCGGCGGCGCGCCGGAGACGTCGAGGTCGTCGATCCCGGTGAGGTGCGTGATCGCTCGCGGGATCGGCACGCCTGGGTTCACGAGCGTCTCGAACATGCCGGTCCGCTCGCCACCGCGCATCCTCACGGCACCGACCTCGGTGATCGCCGAGTCGGTGGGGGAGCCGCCCGTCGTTTCGAGATCGACCACGACGAACTCGACATCGGACAGCGCGACCGCGTCCTCGAGGAGCGAGGTCTGGAGCGCTTCGCGTGACACCGGCCTCCCGCCGGGGCCGCGGGGCCGACGACGCTACCCGAACACGTGTTCGGTGGTCAAGAGGCGGTCGCGAAGCATCGTTAGGCTTCGATGGTGCGCTACGGCATCTCCGTCCCGAACCTCGGTGACCTCGACGGTCTGATCGACCTCGCGGTGGAGGCGGAGGAGGCGGGATGGGACGGCTTCTTCGTCTGGGATCAGATGGCCCTGATGGTCGGCGTCCCCGTGCCGCTGTTCGACCCGTGGGTGCTCCTCACCGTGGTGGCAGAGCGCACCGACCGCATCCGCCTCGGCACGATGGTCACGCCGGTCGCCCGGCGCCGGCCGTGGAAGCTCGCGCGCGAGACCGTCACGCTCGACCACGTCTCGGGCGGACGGCTCACGCTCGGCGTCGGGCTCGGCTTCCCGCCGGACGCCGACTTCGAGCTGCTGGGCGAGGACCCGGACGAGCGCGTGCGGGCCGCCAAGCTCGACGAGGGGCTCGAGGTGCTCACGCGCCTGTGGAGCGGCGAGGAGGTCGACTTCGAGGGGTCACGGTTCCACGTTCGGCAGACGCGCTTCGTCCCCACGCCGGTGCAGCGGCCGCGCATCCCGATCTGGGTCGGCGGCATGTGGCCGAACCGCGGCCCGATGCGCCGCGCCGCTCGCTGGGACGGGGTCTACCCGATCAAGGTCCACCCGGACGGCGAACCCGGGCCGCTGACGCCGGACGAGCTCGTCGAGGTCCTCGGCTACATCACGCAGCACCGCACGTCGCGCGAGCCGTTCGACGTGGTCGCGAACGGTATCGCCGACGGCGACCATGCGACGGTCGCGCCGTTCGAGGACGTCGGGGCGACATGGTGGCTCGAATCCGACGACGGCACGCAGGGGTGGGAGGCTCGGATCCGGGCGCGGGTCCGCTCAGGTCCTCCCCGCTGACGACCCTCACCCCTGCGGGAAGAGCTCGTCCTCGACGAGGAACGCGATCAGCTGGCCGACGGCGATGTGCGCCTCCTGGATGTGCGAGGTCTCCGAGCTCGGCACGTTGATCTCGACGTCAGCGAGCGGTCCCAGCTGGCCGCCGTCCTGACCCGTGAGCGCGATCGTCCGCATACGGCGTCCCTTGGCCTGCTCGAACGCCCGCACGACGTTCGGGGAGTTGCCGCTGGTCGACAGGCCGATCAGCACGTCGCCTTCGCGGCCGAGCGCCTCCACCTGCCGCGCGAACACGCCCTCGAAACCGAAGTCGTTCGAGACGGCCGTGAGCAGCGAGGTGTCGGTGGTCAGCGCGATCGCAGCGATCGCGTCTCGGCGGCGGTCGACGGTGAGCGTGCTCACGAACTCGGTCGCCAGGTGCTGTGCGTCGCCGGCGCTGCCGCCGTTGCCGCAGAGCAGGACCTTGCCTCCGGCCCGCAGCGACTCGACGATCGCCGCCGTCGCGCCGAGGATCTCCTCGCCGCAGGCCTCGGCCGTGCGGACGGCCGTTCGGGACGTCTCGAGCAGGTACCCGTGCACCCTGTCGAGCTTCACGGCTGCGCTCCCGCGAGGACGTCCTCCGCGATCACGCCGGCCGCCTCGCGCAGATCGGCGACGACGTGGTCGGCGTGCGCGCCCGCACCTCGGTCCAGCTCCTCGGCCCCGTGACCGGTCCGCACGAGGATCGTCCTCGCGCCGACGGCCTTGCCGAGTCGCATGTCGGATCCGTGGTCGCCGACCAACCACGACCGCGCCGGGTCGAAGCCCAGCGACGCTGCGGCACGCTCGACCATCTGCGTCCCGGGCTTGCGGCACGCGCACCCCTCGTCGGGGCGATGCGGACAGATCTCGATCGCGTCGAGCGTCACGCCGTGCTCGCCGAGGAGCGCGCGGAGGCGTTCGTGGATCCGGTCGAGCTCGGCGAGCGACATCGTCCCGCGCCCGATCGGGGACTGGTTGGTCACGACGACCAGCCCGAGTCCCAGCGCCCGAAGCTCCTGCAGGGCCTCGGCGGCGCCCGGGATCAACCGGAGCTCGTCCGGGCGCAGGACGTATCCGACCTCCTCGTTGATCGTGCCGTCGCGATCGAGCAGCACGAACCGGCGCGTCACGCCGGTCTCCAGACTCGATCGCCGCTCCGTGCCTCGACGCCGTGGCTGCGGAACGCGAAGTCCGCGAACTGCCCGCCCAGGCGTTCGAGCGCGGTTCGGACCGCCCGCTGGCGCCGCGGAGGGCACGCGAGGAGCAGGTACCCGCCGCCGCCGGCGCCGCAGATCTTCCCGCCGGATGCGCCGGCGTCGCGTGCGACCGAGAGCAGGCGTTCGATCGGGGTCCCGTCGGCGATGTGCGGGTTCATGAGCCGCTTGCTCTCGAACGCCTCCCGCAGCAGCGGCCCGAGGCGGTCGAGGTTGCCGGCCTCGATCTCGTTGGACAGCTCATACGCCATCGCGTGGAGCTGCTTCATCCCGATGATGGTGTCCTCGCGCCCGTCCTCGTACATCCGGATCTGCGTCTCGATCAGCCCGAGGTCGGTGCGGACGTGGCCCGTGTAGCAGAGGAGCAGGTGGTCGCGCAGCCGCCGCGTCGCCTCGTCGTCGAGCGCCAGCGGGCGGACGCGCACGCCGTCGGCGGCGAACTCGAGCAGGTTGAACCCGCCGAACGACGCGGCGAACTGATCTTGCCAGCCCCCGGCGATCCCGAGATCCTCGCGTTCGATCGCGTACGCGAGGCCGGCCACCTCACGCGGCGACATCGAGCGTTCCGTGAGCATCGCGAGGGCGCCGACGCACGCGGTCACGAGGGCGGACGAACCGCCGAGGCCGCTTCCGGGCGGAGCATCCGACGCGATGTCGACGTCGATCCCGGTCCGGACGCCGAACCGCTCGATCGCCGCCTTCGGCAGGTCCATCACGCCGTCGTAGACGGGCCCGTGCGCGAGGCCGTACGCCACCAGGTGCCCGAGGTCGAGCGACCGGATGCGCACCTGACGATCGGTGCGCGGCGTGATCTCGACGTGGGCCGCATGATCGATCGTCGCCGACACCACGGCGCCACCGTGGCGTTCGTAGTAGTGAGGGAAGTCGGTGCCGCCCCCGACGAAGCTGATCCGAAGGGGAGCGCTGGCGCGGATCGTCTCGGCGCTCACCGGGCCAGTATGGTGGCGTGCCCGGGTCGCGACACGCGACCGTCGGCCGGACGGTCAGGCGACGAAACGGACGACGCGCCGGCGCTGTTGCTCGGTCAGGCCGCCCCACACGCCGTAGCGCTCGCCGTTCTTGAGGGCCCACGCCAGGCACGTCTGCCGGATCCGGCACGCCGAGCAGAACGCCAGCGCCGGGCCGGCTTCCTCTTCCGAGGTCGGGAAGAAGGTGTCTGGGTCGATGCCGTAGCAGGCTGCGTGCTCCTGCCACATGTCGGGGGGTGAGGGGTCCGGGGGAAGGGTCTTCAGGTCAACTCCGGCGATGCGTTCTCTGGTCACGTCCACTCCTGCGTGCCTCGGCGGGTGCGCAAGCGACCCTGGGGGGGCCGGTGCGCGCAGGCCATCGTTGTACCGGCGGCCAGTGGCGGATACCAGTCTTGAAAAGTGCGGGGCGCCGTAGTATCGGCGGCCCTCTCAGGGCTCGCGAACCTCGAGCACCGTGCCGTCGGACGTCGCGAGCGCAGATCGCCTTGCGTCCCAACGGATGCGGATCAGCGCCGCTCCGTCGTCCGGATCCGCGCTGGTGACGGTGCCCACCGCGTTGCCGTCCGCCATCACGGCGGTGCCGCGCTCCGGGACCGGGGCGGCTCGGGCCGCCAGCACGACGCGAGGAGGATGACCGAGGTTGCGGACGCGGGCAACGGACTCCTGCCCCAGGTAGCAGCCCTTCGTCCGATCGATCAGCGGCTCGCGGTCGAGGCCGGCCTCGGCCGGGAGCGAGTCGACATCGACGTCCACCGGGAAGCGGGCCAACCCGTGCCGGATCCGCCACGCGTCGAGAGCGTCCGCGCGTGCGGCGAGCTCCCCGCGATCCTCGAGCAGCCTCCACCCGCCCGTGGCCTCGGGCGCGACGAACCAGCCGGAGACGTCGGCGGGCACGACCTCGACGTCGGATGACAGGACGTACGGGGCGAGCAGATCGAGCAGTGTCGACGGCTGGCCGGGCGGCTGGAGCAAGAAGAAGGCGGGCTCGGGCGAGGGGCGCAGGACGAGGAAGTCGGCGCGGATCCTGCCGGTCGGCGAGAGCAGCAGCGAGCGCCGGAGCCCGGGGGCCTCGAGCCGCTCGACCTCCGCCGTGACGAGGTCGTTCAGCCACACCGCCGCGTCGGGCCCCCGAACCTCGGTCGTGCTCCATCCATCCAGATCCGCGTGCGCCCGGGCCTGGTCGAGGGCCGCGACCTCACGTTCGAGCGCGGAGCGGTCCGTTCGGTTCACACCTGCGAGGATAGGCCGCCGTGGACGTTCCGCGGACGCTGATGGTCACCAACGACTACCCGCCGCGGGTCGGCGGGATCCAGCGCACGCTCGAGGCGCTCGTCCGTCGGTTCCCTGCCGATCGCGTGGCCGTGTTGTGCCCGGGGGCGGAGGGCGCCGCCGGGTTCGACGCGCAGGCCCCGTACCGCGTGTTCCGCCAGGCCGAAACGTTCCTCTGGCCCACGCGCGAGACGGCCCGTCGTGTTCGGGCGGCCGTCCGCGAGTTCGATGCGGGCGTCGTGCTGTTCGGCGCCACCTACCCGTTGGCGCTGCTCGGTCCATCAGTGGCGAAGGCCGGCACCCCGTACGTCGCCGCGGCGCACGGGTTCGAGTACTGGCTCTCGATCTCGCCCGGCACCCACGCGCTGATGCGGCGGGCGACGTCGCGCGCGTCCCGCGTCGCGGTGATGTGCAGCGCCTTCGTCGCCCGCGTCGTCCGAACGGCCGTCCCGGACGGCGTTCCCGTCTCGGTGATGTACCCCGGCGCCGACGTGGAGGCGTTCCGACCGGATCTTCCCGTCGACGAGCTCCGGGACGCGCTCGGCATCGGCGACCGGCCGCTCGTCGTCTGCGTCAGCCGGCTCGTGCCGCGCAAGGGGCAAGACGTCCTGATCGAGGCGATGCCCGCGATCCGGCGACACGTCGCGGGCGCGACGCTGCTGATCGTCGGCGAAGGGCCGTACCGCGCTCGGCTCGAGCGGCTGGCCGCGGCCGCGCCCGAGGGTTCGGTCGTGTTCGCCGGGCAGGTCTCGGAGCACGACCTGCCGCGCTACTACCGGGCCGGCGACGTGTTCGCGATGCCCTGCCGAACACGCCGCGGGGGCCTGGAGGTCGAGGGCTGGGGCAACGTGTTCATCGAAGCGGCGGCCTGCGCCCGACCCGTCGTGGTCGGCGATTCGGGCGGCGCCCGCGAGGCGCTCGTGCCCGGAGAGACGGGACGGCTGGTGGACGGATCCGACGTCGACGAGGTCGCCGAGGCGGTGGGGGGCCTGTTGGCCGATCCCGCTCGCGCGGAGGCGATGGGCCGCGCCGGACGAGCGCGCGTCGAGCGCGCGTTCACGTGGCCGCGGGCCGCGGAGCAGCTCGCCGGCTGGCTCCGCGATGCTTCCTGAGGCACCTGACGCGGCGTCGGATCGTTCCCGGGCGGGCGTCGATGCCGGGTACGCAGGGGCGGGGCTGGGACCGACCTCCTCGCGCCTCGTGCTGTTCGCCGGCTCGGCGATCGCGATCTACGCGACGTCGGCCACCGACGCGTCCCGGCTCGCGTCCGGCGAGAGCCCTCTCGTCAGCTCTCGTTCCCTGCTGTGGGGCTCCGTGGCGATGGTGTTCCTGTCCGTCCCGATCGCCACGTTCGTCACTTTGCCGGCGGCTCGCCGGTAACATCGCTGGAGGGGCTCGGGGAAGCTACCGCGAGGGCGCGGGTCGGCCGCGAGGAACAGGGATGAGCGAGCAGACCGAGGGGCAGATCGTCATCGACGCGACGGCGGCCGAGATCATGGACGTCCTCACGGCGTTCGAGGCGTACCCGGAATGGGCGGACGTCAAGAGCGTGAAGGTCGTGGAACGCGGGGAGGGCGGCGTCGGGACGAAGGTCGCGTTCGAGGTGGACGTCCCGGTCCTGGGAAAGGCCAGCTACACGCTCGCGTACCGCTACGCGCCCGGCGACGGCGGCATGTCGTGGGTCTCCACGGAGGCTCGAGGCGCCGTCTCGAACATCACCGGCGAGTACCTGCTCACGGAGATCGACGACGACGAAACCAAGGTGATCTACCGGCTCTCCGTCGACCTCGGCATCCTGCTCCCGGGATTCGTCAGGACCCAGGGCGAGAAGCGCGTTATCGAGAACGCCCTCGAGGGCCTCAAGCGCCGCGTTGAGCTCGGCTGACGCAGCCGCCGCGCGAATGGCCCGCCCGCCGCGCTAGGCTTGCTGTGGATGCGGGTCCTGCTGTTCACCGGGAAGGGTGGCGTGGGCAAGACGACCGTGGCCGCCGCCACCGCGGTTCGAGCGGCGCGTGCCGGCCATCGGACCCTCATCATGAGCACGGATCCCGCGCACTCGCTCGCGGACTCCTTCGACACCGACATCGGCGAGGACGCGACGTCGATCGCCGAGCACCTGTGGGCCGAGCAGATCGACGCGCAGAGCCGGCTCGAGTCCAACTGGCGAGAGATCCAGGACTACTTCGTGCAGCTCATGAACTGGGCCGGCGTCGAGACGATCCAGGCCGAGGAGCTGTCCGTGATCCCCGGCCTGGACGAGATCTTCGCGCTGATCGACGTCAAGCGCCACGTCGAGGGCGGCAAGTACGACCTGCTGATCGTCGATTGCGCGCCGACGGCCGAGACGCTCCGGCTGCTCTCGCTCCCGGAGGTCATGAACTGGTACATCGAGCGGATCTTCCCCGTCGAGCGGCGGGTCGTGAAGACGATCCGTCCGATCGTGACGAAGATGACGTCACTGCCGATCGCGGGCGAGCGCTTCTACGCGGCCGTAGAGCGCCTGCATCGCAACCTCGACGCTGTGCACCGGATCCTGGTCGACGAGCGGTCCTCGACCGTTCGGCTCGTCGTGAACCCGGAGAAGATGGTCATCTCGGAGGCACGCCGCACGTACACGTACCTGGGGCTGTTCGGGTACCGCGTGGACGCGGTCGTCGTCAACCGCATCATCCCGGAAGACGTGACGGATCCGTACTTCGGCAAGTGGAAGGACATCCAGGCCGAGCACCTGCAGACGGTGCGCGAGTCGTTCGAGCCCGTGCCTATCCTCACGGCTCGCCTGTTCGACCGCGAGATGGTGGGGCTGCCGTTGCTGGAAGACATGGGGCACGAGGTGTACGGCGAGCGACCGGTGACCGACGTGCTCTACCGTGACGACCCGATCCGCGTTCGGCGCCGCTCAGGCGGGTACCTGCTGACGATGCGGTTGCCGTTCGTCTCGCGCGAGGACATGGACATCCACCGCCGCGGCGAGGAGCTGTACGTGCGAGTCGGCACGTACAAGCGCAACCTGATCCTCCCCCAGACCCTCCAGCGGATGGAGGTCCGCGGCGCCAACTTCGTGGGTGAGAACCTCGAGATCGCCTTCGCGCGGCCCGCCGAGGCCGCGCCGGCGGGAAGGAGCGGAGGTGGCTGAGACAGGACGATCGAAGACCACGAGAACACGTGCTTCGAGCGGCGACGGCGCCCCGACTGCCACGACCGAGCGACCGGTGTGCACCGTGGCGTTCTGCCCGATCTGCATGGCGGTGACGGCCGGGCAGGGAGCGGCGCCCGACGTGTTCGAGCACCTGCTTGCAGCCGCGCGGGAGTTCTTCCTGGCGGCGCGCGCAGTCATCGACGTTCGAGCCGATCACGTGAGTGGGACCGATCATGGCGGGAACGGCTCCAAGGACTTCGAGCGGATCGAGATCAAGTGACCCAGCTCGACCGCTCGCTGCTTCGGATGCTCGCAGGCTGGGACCCGGGTGACGTGCCGATCACGTCGGTGTCGTTGTCGGTGGACGGACGCGCGTACCCGCGGAAGGCGGACGTCGAGGTCCGTCTGGACGAGCTGATCCGGCGTGCTCGATCGCAGGCCGAGGACCTCGACCGGCGAGCGGCCCGCTCCGTCGAGCGCGACACGGTCGCCATGTCGGCGTTCGTCCGTGACGGGTTCGACCGGGGCTCCACGCGCGGGCTCGCGATGTTCTCGGCGAGCGAGGCCGGGCTGTGGGAGGCGGTCCAGGTCCCGCGCCCGCTGATGCATCGCGCGGTCGTGGCTCGCGACGCCGATCTGCTCCCGCTCGAGATGCTGCTCCAGACCCATCACGCCTGTTGCGTCGCTCTCGTCGACTACGAGAAGGCGCGCCTGTTCGTGATCGAGATGGGCGCGATCGAGGAGATCGCGGAGGTCGTCGACGACGTCCCGGGGCGTCACGACCAGGGCGGCTGGGCGCAGATGCGGATGCAGCGGCACGTCGACGACCATCGCTTCCGGCACCTGAAGCGCGTCGCCGACCGGCTGATGAAGCTCTGGCGGCGGCGCCGGTTCGAGCACCTGATCCTGGCCGGGCCGGCCGAGGCGCACAGGGAGCTCGAGGGTGGCCTGCACGACTACCTCCGGCGACGCGTCCGCGACCACGCGGTCCTGCCGATGACCGCGACCGCCACGGAGGTGCTCGGCACGGCGCTCGAGCTCGAGGAGCGTGCCGAAGCCGATACGGAACGCGCGGTGCTCGAGAGGCTGGACGCGGCGATCGGCGGCCATGACGGCGGCGTCACCGGTGTGGAGCGGACGCTCGAGGCCCTGTCCAACGGGAGGGTCGGCGAGCTCGTGGTATCGAGACGGGCATCCTCGCCGGGCCGCAGGTGTCCGGCGTGCGGCCGCTTGACCGCTCGCCGGCGAACGTGCGCATCGTGCAGGACGCGCACCGCCGCCGTGACCGACGTGGTCGAGGCGGCCGTGGCGCAGGCGTACCGGAGCGGGGCCCGCGTGGAGACGATCGGCGACGACGACGCGATGCGGCCGTTCGAGGGCGTGGGAGCGCTCCTCCGCTTCTAACGGCGGATCCGCGATCCGGTGGGGGGCTCGCTGCGGGGAGACGAGGCCATCGGTATCGACGTCGGCGGGACGAAGATCAATGCGTTCCGGGTGTCCGGCGACGGCTCGATCCTGCAGCGCTCGAACTTGGCCACACCCGCGGACGACGAGGAGGCGACGATCGAGACGATGGCCGAGCTGGCACGCTCGCTCGCGACGCCGGCCGTCGTCGCGATCGGCGTGGGTGCAGCCGGGATGGTCGACGCCGGCAACGGCATCCTGCGGTTCGCCCCGAACCTCGCCTGGCGTGAGCTTCCGATCGCGCAGCGGATGCGCGAGGCGCTCGGGCTGCCGTGCCAGGTGGACAACGACGCCAGCATGGCCGCGTACGGGGAGTTCCGGTTCGGCGCCGGTCGGGGATACCGGCACATGCTGCTCGTTACGGTCGGCACCGGGATCGGCGGCGGCATCGTCGCCGACGGGCGGTTGTTCCGCGGGGCCAACGGGTTCGCCGCCGAGATCGGGCACATCATCGTTGAGCCGGGGGGGCCACCCTGCGGGTGCGGGAACCGCGGTTGCTGGGAGCAGGTCGCCGGCGGGCGCGCGATCGACCGGCTGGGGCGCGAGGAGGCTCGCACGCATCCGGACTCGATCCTTCGCAGGCTCGCGGGCGGCGATCCCGAGGTGGTGACGGGCGCGCTGGTCACGGAGGCGGCGCGGCAGGGCGACGACGCCGCGAAGGCGATCCTCGCCGAGGTCGGACGGAGGCTGGGGGAGGGGATCGCCGGTCTCGTCAACGTCCTCGACCCCCAGGTGGTCGTCGTGGGCGGCGGCGCGATCGTCGCCGGCGACCTGCTGCTCGAACCCGCCCGAGCGGCGTTCCATGACGCGGTCGAGGCGCCCGAGCACCGCCCGCGCGTCCCGATCGTGCCAGCGCAGCTGGGCAACGACGCGGGCGCGGTCGGCGCGGCGACGCTCGCGCTCGAGGAGCTCGGGCGCGTGATCCCCTGACGTGTTCGACGACACCGTGTCGATCGGTGAACCGCCCGGATGAAGGTCGGGCTCGTGCTTCCGCTGTTCTCCGGCGACGTTCGGCGCGTCCTGTCGTTCGCGCACCGCGCCGAGGAGCTCGGGTACGACGGGCTGTTCGCGTTCGATCACTTGTTCCCGCCTGGCGGACGTCCGGATCAACCCTCGCTCGAGGCCTTCGCGGTGCTCGCGGCGTTGGCCGCCACGACCAGCCGTGTGAGGCTCGGCACGCTGGTGACGCGGGCCACGCTGCGCAGCCCGGCGATGATCGCGAAGGCGGCCGCGACGATCGATGACATCGGCGGCGGCCGGACGATCCTCGGCATCGGCACGGGGGATCCGATCGACGAGCCGGAGCACGCCATCTTCGGCCTGCCGTACCTCGGCAAGGTCGCGCGCCGGGAGCACCTCGTCGAGACCGTGGAGGCGGTCCGGTCTCTCTTCGAGGGGCGAGCGTACGGAGGCGGCCGGCACGTGCCGGCCATCGCCGGCCCGCTCCTGCCGCCGGTCGTGAGGCGCGGGGGCCCACCGATCTGGATCGGCGGCTTCGCCGACGCGGTCGTGCGCGTCGCCGCGCGGCACGCGGACGCCTGGAACGGATGGGGGATGCCGCTCGAGGAGTTCCGCAGGAAGGCGCGGCTGCTGCGCGAGGAGGCAGGCGGGCGCGCCGTCTCGCCGACGTGGGCGGGCATCGTCGTCGTCGGGCGCGACGAGGACGATGTCGATGCGCTCCTTCGACGCAGGCGCGAGCGTGGTCTGGAGGAGGACGTCTGGGCCGGAACGACCGCAGCACTCCGGTCGTGGCTCGCGGCCCTTCGCGACGCGGGCGCCACGTGGTCGGTCCTCGTGCCGGGCGGCCCGCCGGATCGGATCGGGGTCATCGCGGACGAGGTCTTGCCGACGATCGGCGCCCGAGCGTGAACGACCTTCCCTCGCACCGGCTGAAGCGGGCGAAGCGGCGACTGCGACGCGAGGTCCTCGCCCGGCGAGACGTCCTGACGGCGTCCGATCGCCTCGAGCGAAGCCGGTCGATCGCATCTCGGCTGACGGCGCTTCCCGAGACGACCTCCGCGGCCGTCGTCATGGTGTTCTGGTCGTTCGGCAGCGAGGTCGAGACGTCGGGACTGATCGACGGCTTCCTCGGCGACGGCAAGCTCGTTGCGCTGCCGAGGACCGAGGGGGGCGAGGTGGTCGCGGTGGCGTACGCGCGGGGCGACGAGATGCGTGAGACGGCGTTCGGAGCGATGGAGCCGCGCTTCGGCACTGTCCTGGGTCCCGGCGACCTCGATCTGGTCGTGGTGCCCGGCGTGGCGTTCGACCGATCGTGCCGTCGCCTCGGATATGGGGCCGGCTTCTACGACCGGCTCCTCGGTCGCACGCGCGAGGACGCGAGGGCGATCGCGATCGCGTTCGCCCTCCAGGTGGTCGACGAGGTCCCCGCCGGCCGGACGGACCGAACGATCGACGGGATCGTGACCGAAGACGAGGTCATCCGGTGCCGATGATGGTGCGCGACGGGCCACGGCCGCCTCGCCGCTCGCTCCGGCGGCGAACCTGGCGAGATGTGGAGCTCGCGGCCCTGGATTTCGAGACGACCGGGCTCGATCACCGACACGATGCGATCGTGTCGTTCGGCGTGGTTCCGGTGCGCGGGGGGCGCGTCGCCGTCGGGGACTCCGTGCATCAGCTGGTCGTCCCCGCCGTGCCCTCGAGCCCGCGATCGATGCGGATCCACGGGATCTTGCCGAAGGACCTGGTCGACGCGCCACCGCCGGACGTCGCGGCGGCGACGCTCCGCGACGCGCTCGACCGGCGGTTCGTTCTGGCCTGGTACGCGAGTGTGGAGATCGCGTTCCTCGCTCGCCTGTTCGGCGGGCGGGCCCGGTCGTGGGTGCGACGGACGATCGACGTCCGTCAGATGGCGATCGCGCTGGAGGGGCTCGACCAAGACGTTCGGCACACCCTCTCCTCGACCGCCGAACGCTACGGGGTTCCGGTCGCCAACCCGCACGAGGCGCTCGACGACGCGATGGTGACGGCGCAGCTGTTCCTGGTGCTCGCCTCGAGGCTCGAGGGGCGCGGCTTCCGGAGCGTCCGGAGCTTCCTCAGGCTCACCCGCGCGTGACGCCGATCCCGTCCGATGCTCCGTCCTGCCGGGCCCTGCCGGTCGAACGGCGCGCACCGAACTTGAACGGCCAGTCAAACCCGTGAAAGGATGCGGCTTCCCGAGAGCGGAGGCGAGCCACCCATGACCGACGAAGGCGCGATCAAGACCGCGTTCCACGACTTGACCGAGGCGCGGGGCGGCACGCACGTCGAAGACGGTGGGTGGCTGTGGCTCGAGGGGTTCGGGGACGTCGAGAAGGAGTACGCGGCGATCCGGGACGACGTCGCCGTGTGGGACGTCTCTCCGCTGAACAAATGGGACGTGCGCGGTCCGGACGCCCTGCGGGCCGCCCAACGCGTCTTCAGCAGCGACGCGCTCGGTCTCGAGGTCGGGCAGGCACGGTACGGGGCGTTCCTCGACGCTGACGGGCTCATGGTGGACGACGGCACGGTGTTCAACACGGGCGGCGGCCACTGCTGGGTCATGACGAACGGCAAGGATCACGAGGCGTACTTCGCGGAGGCGTTGAAGGACTTCGACGCCGAGGTCGAATGGATCGCGCCGCGGATGCCGCACCTCGGCGTGATCGGACCCAGGTCGCGCGAGGTCGTACGCTCGCTCACGGATGCCGACGTGGACGCGCTCCGGTACTTCCGCTTCTACCCCGACCCGGTCAAGGTCGGCGGCGTCGAGGTGTTCCTGTCGAGGACGGGGTTCGGCGGCGAGCTCGGCTACGAGCTCTTCCTCACCGACCCTCGAGACGCGGGCGCGATATGGGACGCGGTCACAGGGGCGGGCGTGACGCCGTTCGGCGCCGATGCGATCGAGCTCGCCCGGATCGAGGCCGGGCTGATCGTCACCGACTACGACTACGGGGCGCACCAGCGCACGCCGTTCGACTTCAACCTCGATCGGTTCGTGCGATTCGACGCGGGCGACTTCCTCGGGAAGGAGAAGCTGAGGGAGGTCGCGGCGAACCCGCCCAACCGGTTCGTGACGCTGCGGTACGAGGCCGAGAGCCTGCCCGAGTACGGCGCGGCGGTCACGAAGGACGGTCAGGAGGTCGGCGTGCTCACCAGTCCGACGGAGACGCCGAGGTTCGGCAAGATCGGGCAGGCGGTGCTCCGGACGGACCAGGCGACCGTCGGCAACACGGTGCAGGTCGCGGTCGGCGACCAGACGGTGGATGCGACCGTCGAGGTCCTCCCGATCTACGACACCGACAAGGCGCGACCGCGAGCGTAGGCGGCGTCGACTGGTTGACGGCGGCGGATCCCTCGCTACACTGCTCGGGAATCACACGCGTGTGATTCGGCCGGGACGGGTAAGAGAGGGGACCACATGCCGCTGCACACGTGCGCACCGCCGCGTGGATCCGAGTCCAAGACGATGTCGCTCTGGGTCTGTCCGGATTGCGGCGCGACCTGGGAGGGCGTGCCGTGGAGCGACGTGTTCGACTTCGACCGCAACGAGGCCGTCACGCGGGCCGAATGGATGCTCGTCGAGGGCCCGACGCAGCTGGCCGGCTGATCCGTGGCCGTCGACCTCCGCAACGTTGCGGCGCTCGCGCCGCCGCCCGGGTACTCCCACGTCGCGGTCGCGCGAGGAGGCACGATGGTGTTCACGGCCGGCGCGGTCCCGCTGGACGCCTCCGGCGAGCTCGTCGGCGACGGCGACGCCGTCGCCCAGGTCCAGCAGGTGATCGAGAACCTCCTCGCGGCGCTCGAGCGAGGAGGCGCTCGTCCGCAGGACGTGGCGAAGACCACCGTGTACGTCGCCGGCGCGAGCCACGACGACCAGGCGGCCGTCTGGCAGGTCGTCCGCATGTCGCCGATCGGCCGCGCTCCGAGCACGCTGGTCGGCGTGCCGATCCTCGGCTACCGGGGCCAGCTGGTCGAGATCGAGGCGATCGCGCTCGTCGACTGAGCGGTCGCGGCCCTCGAGGAGCGCGTGCGTCAGAACAGACCGACGGTCCGCCCGTCGGGTTCGACGTCGACGTTCATGAACGCAGGCGTCCTTCCGAGGCCGGGCATGCGCTGCATGTCTCCGCACAGCACCACGACGAAGCCCGCGCCGGCGCTCGGCACGACCCCGCGGACGGGCAGCCGCCAGCCGGTCGGCCGGTTGAGCATCAGGGGGTCGTGCGTGAGCGAGAGGTGCGTCTTGGCCATGCACACCGGCATCGTGCCGAACCCCAGCTGCTCCATGCGCGCGATGTCCTTGTCGGCCTGCGGCAGGTAGTCGACGCCGTCCGCCCCGTAGATCCGCGTCGCGATCGCCTCGACCTGCTCCCTGATCGGCGTGTCGTTGGGCGTGAGCTGGTGGAACGCGTTGGGGTTCTCGCTCGCGGCCACGACCGCCTCGGCGAGCTCGACGGCGCCGTCGCCGCCGTCGGCGAACCCGCGATTGGTGACCACGGTCTCGGCGCCGGCGCCGAGGGCGAGCTCCCGCATGAGCTCGACCTCGGGCTTGGTGTCGGTCGGGAACGCGTTGACCGCGACGACGCACGGCAGGCCGTACTCACGGACGATCGCGATGTGCTGTTGGAGGTTGTCGATGCCGCGCTTCACGGCCTCCAGGTCCTCGGTCCCGAGCTGCTCGAACGCGACGCCGCCGTGGGACTTCGTCGCTCGGACCGTCGTGACCAGGACGCCCGCAGACGGAGCGAAACCGCCGAACCGGCACACGATGTCGCAGAACTTCTGGAACCCGAGATCGCTCGCGAACCCTCCCTCGGTCACGACGTAGTCGGCGAGCTTGAGCGCGATGCGGTCCTCGATGATCGAGTTGTTCGCGTGCGCGATGTTGCCGAACGGACCCGCGTGGATCATCGCCGGCTGGCCCTCGAGCGTCTGGACGAGGTTCGGCTTCAACGCATCCTTCATGATGACGGCCATCGCGCCGGCGACCTTCAGGTCCTCGGCCGTGACCGGCTCGCCGTCGTGCGTCGAGGCCACCACGATGCGGCCGAGCCGCGTCCGCAGGTCTGCGAGGCCTGCCGACAGGGCGAGCACGGCCATCACCTCGGACGCAGCGGTGATCACGAACTGGTTCTCGCGCGGGATGCCGTGCGTCCGGCCCCCCAACCCGATCACGGTGTAGCGGAGCTCGCGCGCGTTCACGTCGAGCGTGCGCGGCCACGTGATCGAGGTCGGGTCGATCCCCAACGGGTTGGCGAAGTACATCGACGCGTCGAGCGCAGATGCGAGGAGGTTGTGCGCCGCCGTGACGGCATGGAAGTCGCCGTTGAAGTGCAGGTTGATGTCCTCCATCGGGACCACCTGCGCGTACCCGCCGCCGGTGCCGCCGCCCTTGATCCCGAACACCGGGCCCATCGACGGCTCACGCAGACACAGCATCACGTCCTTGCCGATCCGCCCGAGCCCCTGCGTCAGCGAGATCGCCGTGGTGGTCTTGCCCTCGCCCGCCTTCGTCGGCGTGATCGCCGTGGTGATGATCATCTTGCCGTCCGGCCGGCCGGCCAGACGATCGAGGATCGACAGGTCGATCTTGGCGCGATAACGCCCGTACGGCTCGAGCTCGTCGT
>JBMDWR010000052.1:0-2111 GCA_048594645.1 Actinomycetota bacterium | reverse complement strand
CGTCGTCGGCCGAGCTCGATCAGGTGCGTCGTCACCGAGTCGGCCGCGGCTACGTGGTCGACGTCGACGTAGCTCGCGCTGCGGTCGTCGCGGCGGTGCCCGATCAGGACGGTGGGGACGTCCGAGCCGAGGAGCCCATCGACGAGCGGATCCTCGAGCTGGTCGGCCGTGACGATCACGCCGTCGAGGAGCCCCGTCCACAGGACCCGGTCGAGGGTCTCTTCCTTCGAGCGATGACCGAGCCAGAGCATCATCCCGACGGCGTGTTCGGCCAACGCGTCCGCGACGCCCTGGAGCAAGCTGTTGAAGTAGGGATCGAGGAACAGGTGATCGGGCGAGACGTGGATCACCACGCCCACCACGCCGGAGCGCCCCTTCGCCAGCTTGCGCGCCGCCGGGTTCGGCCGGTAGTTCGTGCGCTCCAGGACCTCGAGCACCCGCTTGCGTGTCGCCTCGGAGACCGGTCCGCCGTTGATCACGCGCGAGACGGTCGCGCGAGAAACGCCGCTCAGTGCCGCAAGCTCGTCGAGGGTTCGAGCCACCCCGTGTCTCCCGCGCCGCCTGGAGGGGGCTACCGCGCCTTCTGGAAGCGCTCTCAGCCTATCGCCGGCCACGCAGGCACGTCAAACGGCGCTGTTGGAACCGCTCCCAGCCGAGGTCATATCTCGGAGCCACTCCGCGCTCGCCTTGGGGATCCTCCGCTGGGTGGCGAAGTCCACGTAGACGACGCCGAACCGCTTCGCGTACCCCTCGGCCCACTCGAAGTTGTCGAGCAGCGACCAGACGAGGAAGCCGATCAGCGGGACGCCGGAGCGGAAGGCCTCGGCCGCGGCCTCGACGTGGTCGCGGAGGTACGCGATGCGGCGATCGTCGTGGATCTGGTCACCCGGACCGAGGGCGTCCTCGAACGCCGCGCCGTTCTCGGTCAGGAACAGGCGTGGCGGGGCGTACTCGCGATGCAGCCGCAGCAGCAGCTCGAGGAGGCCGGACGCGTCGACGGGCCATCCCATCGCGGTGACCTCGCGATCCGGTGGAAGGACGTCCCACGCGCCGAGCGATCCGGGCACCTCACCCACGCGGTCGGCACGTCGGGCGTCGGCCGTCACCCAGTGCGGCCGGTAGTAGTTCACTCCGAGGAACGCCAGCGGGCCTCCGACGAGGTCGAGGTCGCCATCGCGCACCAGCCCAAGATCGAACCACGTCCGGTAGTGCTCGACGAGCTCCGCCGGGTAGCCGCGACCGAACAACGGGTCCAGAAACAACGCGTTCATGTGCAGGTCCGCGAGACGTGCCGCCGCGGCATCCTCCTCCGAGCCCGTCGCCGGGTGCTGCGGCTCGAGGTTGAGCGTGATCCCCACCGGCCGGCCGATCGCCTCGCGTGCCAGCCCGTGGGCGAGTAACTGGTGATGCGTGGCGGCGAGCGCGAGCGCGTCGTCCGAGCGGCCGGGCGCGTGAACGCCCGTGCCGTAGCCGAGCCACGCCGCGACCCACGGCTCGTTCAGCGTGATCCAGTGGTCGACGACGTCCCCCAGGGCCCGGTGCACGATCTCCGCGTACTCGGCGAAACGCTCGGCGGTGTCGCGGTTGGGCCAGCCGCCCGCGTCCTCGAGCGGTTGCGGCAGGTCCCAGTGATACAGCGTCAAGACGGGCGCGATACCGTTCCGCCGGAGCTCCTCGACGAGCGCTCGGTAGTGGTCCAGGCCGCGCTGGTTGGGGGCGCCTCCGCCCTCGGGCTGGATCCGCGGCCACGCGACCGAGAAGCGGTACGCGCGCAGCCCGAGCTCGGCCATGAGCGCGACGTCGTCGGGGTAGCGGTGGTACTGGTCGCACGCGACGTCACCCGTGGCCCCGCCGCGAACCTTGCCCGGCGTCCGACAGAACGTGTCCCAGATCGACACGCCCCGGCCGTCCTCACGCGTGGCGCCCTCGACCTGGTACGCGGAGGTCGCGGTGCCCCACAGGAAGTCCGGCGGGAACGACCGCGCGGCGTCGCTCAGCTCTCGTTCCCGTAGATCCCGAGCTGCGTCTCGGGATCGAAGAAGTGCAGGCGAGCGGTGTCGACGACGAGCTCGAGCGCCTGCCGCTCCCTGGCGCGCGTCCGTGGGTCGAGC
>JBMDWR010000051.1:0-17391 GCA_048594645.1 Actinomycetota bacterium | reverse complement strand
CTCGCGTGACGGGTACGTGGACGTCGTGGACGTCCTCCCCGCGATCGAGGCGGACCGGACGAACCTCGGGATCCAGGCGGCGACGTGGTTGCATTCGGACCTCCCGGCCCAGGGGGCGCATCCCGGCGTGGCGTTCGAGGGTCACGAGGCACCCGACGCCACGGTAAGGGCCGACGCGCTCCCGGACACACCCGCCGGCACCGTCACCGCCGAAGATGTCGACCTTCGCGACGGACGCGCGACCGTGACCGTGGTCGCCGACCGGTCGGCCGCCGTCCTGCTGAAGGCGTCGTTCGACCCCCGCTGGCAGGTGACGGTGGACGGGCGCCCCGTCGAGCCTCAGATGATCGCGCCCAGCTTCGTCGGCGCGGAGGTCTCGGCCGGTGAGCATGTGGTGCGGTTCGTGTACGAGCCGTTCCCCCGGTACGACGTGATGTTCATCGTCGGGGCGGCTTCGGTTTCCGCCATGGTGCTTATCCCGCGGTGGCTGCGACGCCGGCGGCCGCCGTCGGGCGCTGGTGACGTACCGATCGCCGAACGATCGCAGCCGACCTGATCGTCCGGAGGTGTAGCCCGAGCGTGGGTTACCCGGATAGGAACTACTCAGGTCGGGTCAGTCCCACCCGGGAACGTCAACGGAGCTGGGCCGTGACGGCCTGGGCCATCTGCGCGACGATCTGAGAGGCCCGACGGCTCGAACGTGTTCGCTTGTCGAGCGCCGCGGTGGTTCGTATCATCCGTCACGCCGCAGACAGCAGGGGCGCTCGCGCGCGTAATCCCTCCGGGGTACCTGCCGAGGCCAACCGAGGACGCTCCACCGGCGCGTCTCCGCTGTCTGCGGAGGCGCGTTTTTCCGTTCGTTGGAGGTTCGATGCCGAACGCAGAGAAGGTCGAGAAGGTCGCGGCCCTCAAGGAGCGGATCCAGGGCTCCGAGGGACTCCTGCTCGCTGAGTACCGCGGGCTCTCCGTTCACGACGCGACCGAGCTCCGTCGGTCGCTGTCGGATCAGGCGCGGTTCGCGATCGTCAAGAACACACTGATGCAGCGCGCCGCGGCCGACGCGGGGGTCGCGGAGCTCGAGTCGCTGCTCGAGGGGCCCACGGCCGTCGCGTTCGTCGAGGGCGACGTCGTCGCGACCGCCAAGAAGGTCGTGGAGGCGGCGAGGCGGTTCCCGGCCCTCGTCCTGAAGGGCGGGTTCCTGGACGGGAAGGTGCTGTCGGCGGCCGAGGCCCAGGCGCTCGCGACACTCGAGTCTCGCGACGTCATGCTCTCGAAGGTCGCGGGCATGCTGAAGGCCGAGATGGCCAGAGCCGCCTCGATGCTCCAGGCGATCCAGGGGCGGTTCCTAGGGGTGCTGGAGGCCTACAAGGACAAGCTCCCCGCTGAGGGGGCCACGTCCGAGGCCGCGGAAGAAGATGTGAGCGGGAGGTCGGAGCCCGGGGAGGGCGCCGAGCAGCCGGCGGCGGAGGCCGAGCAACCACAGGCCGAGGCCGAGCACCCACAGGCCGAGGCCGAGCAACCGGCGGCGGAGGAGACCGAAAGGAGCGAGTGATGGCGAAGTCCAAGATGAGCACAGACGACCTGCTGGACCAGTTCAAGGACATGACGCTGCTCGAGCTGTCGGAGTTCGTGAAGAAGTTCGAGGAGGCGTTCGACGTGCAGGCGGCCGCCGCTGCGCCGGTCATGATGGCCGCGCCCGGCGGGATGGGCGCCGGCGCCGCCGAGGAGGCTGAGGAGAAGACGGAGTTCGACGTCGTCTTGACGGCCGCCGGCGAGAAGAAGATCCAGGTCATCAAGGAGGTGCGAGCGCTCACGAGCCTGGGGCTGAAAGAGGCGAAGGATCTGGTCGACTCGGCACCGAAGCCGGTCCTCGAACGGGTGAACAAGGAGACCGCGGACAAGGCGAAGGAGCAGCTCGAAGGCGCGGGCGCCACCGTCGAGATCGCGTAGCCCGATCGACCGAACGCGCGGCGCAGCCGGGCGCGAAGCGCCTCTCGTTGCGAGCGTGTCTTCCGGAAGCGTAGATTCTCAGGAAGGCAACCGATCGGGGGGGATATGAAGGACGAGCGCACGTTCGGCCAGCGTCTGCGCGCGACGCGTATCAAGGCCGGGTACTCGCAATCCGAGCTGGAAGAGATCTCCGGGATCCCCAAGGCCCGGCTCTCGCGCTACGAGAACGGACACGTCGCGCCGTCGATCCAGACGCTCGAGCGTCTGGCAAAGGCACTCCAGGTCTCCGAGGCATCGCTGCTCGGGGACGACCGAGCCCTGATGGAGGAGTTCTTCAACGTACTGACCGCCCGGGGGGTCAGGATCCGGTCCAGCGAGCAGGCCGTCGCGCTCGGCAGCGCCGTCGCCGACATCGCCCGTGCCCTGGGCATGATGGAGGAAGACGCCGCCCGAGTGGCCGAAGTCGAGGGCCAGCCGCTCGAGCCGGCGGGCATGGCCGTCGGGTCGAGCTGGGCGCCTGAGCCGTTGTAGTCGTCGCAGGTCGGATCCCGCTGGCGGGTCCACCGACGACGCCGCCCGCACCCATGAGTTGGGGCGCTGAGCGGGTTGACCTCTTGTTCCGGTGGGGGTAACCTTCGGCCGGTTTCAGACCGGGACCCCACCCGGGCGTTGACGCTGCGCGCCCGCGCACTTACACTGCATGTTCGCCGTGCCGCGTTCTGCATGCCTGATTTCCTGCGTCCACGCCCTGGGGGGGATCGTTCTTGCCTGACTCGCTCGTCCCTGTCCGCGACCGCGTCAGTTTCTCCAAGCTCCACGAGGCTCTTCCGCTCCCTGACCTCGTGGGCATCCAGAGGGAGTCGTTCGACTGGCTCCTGGCCGAGGGCCTGAGGGAGGTCCTCGAGGAAGTCTCTCCGATCGAGGACTTCACCGAGCAGTTCCAGCTCCATTTCGGCAAGCACACCTTCAAGGAGCAGAAGTTCACCGAGGAGGAGTGCAAGGACAAGGACGCGACGTTCGCCGCCCCGCTCTTCGTCGAGGCCATGTTCGTCAACAAGACGACGGGTGAGATCAAGGAGCAGGAGGTCTTCATGGGGGACTTCCCGATGATGACCGAGCGCGGCACGTTCATCATCAACGGGACCGAGCGGGTCGTCGTCTCGCAGCTCGTGCGCTCGCCCGGCGTGTACTTCAGCCGCGAGCTCGACAAGACCACCGACAAGGACGTCTACATCGCCAAGATCATCCCGAGCCGCGGCGCCTGGCTCGAGTTCGACGTCGACAAGAAGGACACGGTCGGCGTCCGCATCGACCGCAAGCGCCGCCAGAACGTCACCGTGCTGCTGAAGGCGCTCGGGTGGTCGACCGAGGAGATCCTCGCGCTGTTCGACGACGCCGGGTCGATCAAGAACACCCTCGAGAAGGATCATTTCGAGACGCCCGAAGAGGCGCTCGAGGACATCTACCGCAAGCTGCGACCGGGCGAACCTCCCACGGCCGAGTCCGCCCGGACCCTGCTCGAGAACCTTTTCTTCAACCCAAAGCGGTACGACCTGGCCCGCGTGGGGCGGTACAAGGTCAACAAGAAGCTCGAGGCCGCGAAGGGTGCCCTGCAGTCGCAGTTGAAGGCGCGGGCCAAGCAGCTGGCCGAGCTCGACAACCCCGACAAGAAGGGGTGGGACCAGCCGCGCTTCCGCGTGTGGGCCGAGCTGCAGAAGGACGAGCAGGGCGACGGGGGCCCCAAGTACAAGGGCATCCTCGCCTACGAGGACATGCTGAAGACCGTCCGGTACCTCGTGAAGCTCCACGCGGGCGAGGAGGGCTACGAGCCCGACGACATCGACCACTTCGGCAACCGGCGGCTGCGTTCGGTCGGCGAGCTGATCCAGAACCAGATCCGGATCGGCCTGTCGCGGATGGAGCGCGTGGTCCGGGAGCGGATGACCACGCAGGACGTGGAGGCCATCACGCCACAGACCCTGATCAACATCCGGCCCGTCGTCGCCTCGATCAAGGAGTTCTTCGGGACGTCCCAGCTCTCGCAGTTCCTGGACCAGACCAACCCGCTCGCGAGCCTGACACACAAGCGGCGCCTGTCCGCGCTGGGCCCGGGGGGGCTCTCTCGCGAGCGCGCCGGATTCGAGGTCCGCGACGTCCACCCCAGCCACTACGGGCGGATGTGCCCGATCGAGACCCCAGAGGGCCCGAACATCGGCCTGATCGGCTCCCTGTCGACGTATGGCCGCATCAACCAGTTCGGGTTCGTCGAGACGCCGTACCGCCGCGTCACCAACGGGAAGGCGACGGACAAGATCGACTACCTGTCCGCCGACGAGGAGGACCGGCACGTCATCGCGCAGGCGAACGAGCCGCTCGACCCCGACGGGAGCTTCGCCAACGACTCGGTGCTCGTCCGCCGCAAGGGCGGCGAGGTCGACTCGGTGGCCCCGGACGAGGTCGACTACATGGACGTCTCGCCCAAGCAGATCATCTCCGTGGGCGCGGCCCTGATCCCGTTCCTGGAGCACGACGACGCCAACCGGGCCCTGATGGGCGCGAACATGCAGCGCCAGGCGGTGCCCCTGCTCCGCTCCGAGGCTCCGCTCGTGGGGACCGGCGTGGAGTTCCGGGCCGCCGTGGATGCCGGCGACGTCGTCCTGGCCGAGGAGGCCGGGACCGTCGAGGACGTCTCGGCGGACGACGTCGTCGTTCGGGAGCGCACGGGGAACCTGCGGGCCTACCGGCTGGAGAAGTTCCGCCGGTCCAACCAGGGCACCTCGATGAACCAGAAGCCGATCGTCGCGGCCGGCGACAAGGTCGTGAAGAACCAGGTCATCGCCGACGGCCCGTCCACGGAGTCCGGCGAGATGGCGCTCGGCCGCAACCTCATCGTCGCGTACATGCCCTGGGAGGGCCACAACTACGAGGACGCCATCATCATCTCCGAGCGCCTGGTGAAGGACGACGTCCTGACCTCGATCCACATCGAGGAGCACGAGGTCGACGCCCGGGACACGAAGCTCGGCGCCGAGGAGATCACGCGGGACATCCCCAACGTCTCCGAGGAGATCCTGAAGGACCTCGACGAGCGCGGGATCGTCCGGATCGGCGCCGAGGTCAACACGGGCGACTACCTCGTGGGCAAGGTCACCCCGAAGGGCGAGACCGAGCTCACGCCGGAGGAGCGCCTGCTCCGAGCGATCTTCGGCGAGAAGGCGCGCGAGGTCCGCGACACCTCGCTGAAGGTTCCGCACGGCGAGAGCGGCAAGGTGATCGGCGTGCGCGTCTTCAGCCGGGAGGACGGCGACGAGCTGCCGCCCGGCGTCAACCAGCTGGTCCGGGTCTACGTTGCCCAGAAGCGGAAGATCAGCGACGGCGACAAGCTCGCCGGCCGGCACGGCAACAAGGGCGTGATCTCGACGATCCTGCCCGAGGAGGACATGCCGTTCCTGGCCGACGGCACGCCGGTCGACATCATCCTGAACCCGCTCGGCGTGCCCTCGCGGATGAACCTCGGGCAGGTGCTCGAGGCGCACCTGGGGTGGGCCGGTCTCGTCGGGTTCAGCAAGGAGGGACAGGACTTCGAGGGACCGGTGTACGTCAGCACCCCGGTGTTCGACGGGGCGCGCGAGAACGAGATCCTGGAGGCGATCCGGAGCGCTCATCCCAACGCGGACGGCGTCCGGCTGGTCGACGAGGTCGGCAAGGCGGTCCTGTACGACGGTCGGAACGGGGAGCCGTACGAGGAGCCGGTGACCGTCGGCGTCGCCTACATCCTGAAGCTGCTGCACCTGGTGGACGACAAGATCCACGCTCGGTCCACGGGGCCGTACTCGATGATCACGCAGCAGCCGCTCGGCGGGAAGGCGCAGTTCGGCGGCCAGCGGTTCGGCGAGATGGAGGTGTGGGCTTTGGAGGCCTACGGTGCCGCCTACGCGCTCCAGGAGCTGCTGACGATCAAGTCGGACGACGTGCTCGGCCGCGTGAAGGTCTACGAGGCGATCGTGAAGGGCGAGAACATCCCGGAGCCCGGGATCCCCGAGTCCTTCAAGGTCCTGATCAAGGAGATGCAGTCCCTCTGCCTGAACGTCGAGGTTCGTTCGGCCGAGGGCGAGGAGATCGAGCTCAAGGAGACGGACGAGGACGTGTTCCGTGCGGCCGAGGAGCTCGGGATCGACCTGTCTCGGCGGGAGCCGGCCGGAGCCGACTACGACTGAGCGGCCGGCGGGCACGGGACGGGAACAGGCAAGCGTTGAACACGGTGCAGGGACGAGGTCCGTGAGGAGGCCGCGCACGTGCTGGATGTGAACTACTTCGACGAGATCAGGATCGGCCTGGCGACGGCGGATCAGATCCGAGCGTGGTCGAACGGCGAGGTCAAGAAGCCGGAGACCATCAACTACCGGACGCTGAAGCCGGAGAAGGACGGCCTGTTCTGCGAGCGGATCTTCGGTCCGACCCGCGACTGGGAGTGCCACTGCGGGAAGTACAAGCGCGTCCGGTTCAAGGGCATCATCTGCGAGCGCTGCGGCGTCGAGATCACCCGCAGCAAGGTCCGCCGTGACCGGATGGGCCACATCGAGCTCGCAGCGCCCGTGACCCACATCTGGTACTTCAAGGGCGTCCCCAGCCGCCTCGGCTACCTGCTCGACATCGCTCCGAAGGACCTCGAGCGGATCATCTACTTCGCGGCCTACGTGATCACGCGTGTCGACACCGAGCGCCGGCACAAGGACCTGCCGGAGATCGAGAAGGAGATCGACCAGGAGAAGTCCGAGCTCGAGGCCGAGCGCGACGATGAGATCAAGTCGCGCCTGTCCGAGCTGGAGGACCGCCTGCGCGAGCTCGAGGGCGAGGGGGCCAAGGGTGCCCAGCTCTCGGCCGCCCGCCGCGAGGCGCAGCGCGACGTCGACCGCATCACCGAGGCGGCCAAGCGCGACACCGACCACCTCGACGAGGTGCTGACCGCGTTCAAGAACCTGTCCATGAAGCAGCTCGTCGCGGACGATGCCGTGTACCGCTCGCTTCGGGAGCGCTTCGGCGACTACTTCGACGGAGGCATGGGAGCCGAGGCGATCAAGCGGCTGCTCCAGGAGCTGCAGCTCGAGGCCGAGGCGGAGTCGCTCCGCGAGCAGATCGCCACCGGCAAGGGCACGCGCCGGCTGAAGGCGATCAAGCGCCTGAAGGTGGTCTCGAACTTCACCGAGGGACGCAACTCGCCCATGGGCATGGTGCTCGACGCCGTGCCGGTGATCCCGCCGGACCTGCGTCCGATGGTGCAGCTGGACGGCGGTCGGTTCGCGACCTCGGACCTGAACGACCTGTACCGGCGCGTGATCAACCGGAACAACCGGCTGAAGCGCCTGCTCGACCTCCAGGCGCCCGAGATCATCGTGAACAACGAGAAGCGGATGCTCCAGGAGGCCGTGGACGCGCTGTTCGACAACGGGCGGCGCGGCCGGCCCGTGACCGGACCCGGCAACCGTCCACTGAAGTCGCTGTCCGACATGCTGAAGGGCAAGCAGGGGCGGTTCCGGCAGAACCTGCTCGGCAAGCGCGTCGACTACTCGGGCCGCTCGGTGATCGTCGTGGGCCCCGAGCTCCGGCTGCACCAGTGCGGCCTCCCCAAGCAGATGGCGCTCGAGCTGTTCAAGCCGTTCGTCATGAAGCGGCTCGTCGACCAGGCGCTGGCGCAGAACATCAAGAGCGCCAAGCGCATGGTCGAGCGTGCCCGCCCACAGGTCTGGGACGTGCTCGAGGAGGTCATCAAGGAGCACCCGGTGCTCCTCAACCGCGCGCCGACGCTGCACCGGCTGGGCATCCAGGCGTTCGAGCCGGTCCTCGTGGAGGGCAAGGCGATCCAGATCCACCCGCTCGTCTGCACGGCGTTCAACGCGGACTTCGACGGGGACCAGATGGCCGTCCACGTGCCGCTCTCGGCGGAGGCGCAGGCCGAGGCGCGGGTGCTGATGCTGTCGACCAACAACATCCTCTCGCCGGCGCACGGGCGCCCGATCGCGGTGCCGACGCAGGACATGGTGCTCGGGATCTACTACCTGACGCTCGAGCCCGATCGTCCGGAGAGCGACGAGGACATCCCGCGGTTCGCGTCGGTGAGCGAGGCGCTGATGGCGCTCGATCACCGGCTGGTGCGCCTGCACACCGTGGTGAAGGTTCGTCTGCCCGGCAAGGCGCTGCCGCCGGACATGATGCCCGAGACGGTGGACGTCGATACCGAGGGCGATGGCACGCGGGTGCCGGTGATCGAGACGACGGTCGGCCGGCTGGTCTTCAACCAGTGCTTCCCGGACACCGAGGAGTACGTGAACCGGCCGCTGCTGAAGACCGACATCAGCCGCCTCGTCGACGGGTGCGTGCACCGGTACGACCGTGCGCAGGTCGAGCAGATCCTCGACAACCTCAAGAACGTCGGCTTCCACTACGCCACGCGGGCCGGCGTGACGCTCGGCGTCGAGGACGTCACGACGCCCGCCGACAAGGGGAAGATCCTGGACGCGTTCGAGGGCAAGGCGGCCAAGATCGAGAGCCAGTACCGCAAGGGCATCATCACCGACGACGAGCGCCGCCAGGAGCTGATCGAGATCTGGACCCAGGCGACCGACGACGTCAAGGTGTCGATGGAGTCGCAGTTCGGCAAGACCAACCCGATCTACATGATGGCCAACTCGGGTGCCCGGGGGAACATCATGCAGATCCGTCAGATCGCCGGCATGCGCGGCCTGGTGGCCAACCCGAAGGGCGAGATCATCCCTCGGCCGATCAAGTCGAACTTCCGCGAGGGCCTGTCGGTGCTCGAGTACTTCATCTCGACGCACGGTGCTCGCAAGGGGCTGGCCGACACCGCCCTGCGGACGGCCGACTCGGGATACCTCACGCGTCGGCTGGTCGACGTCGCGCAGGAGCTGATCGTCCGCGAGGACGACTGCGGCACGGACCGTTCCGTCCCCGTCCTCGTCACGTACGAGACGCCGCACGCGGGGCGCGTCGAGAACCAGCACCTCGACACGTCGCTGTACGGGCGGGTCCTTGCCGAGGACGTCAAGGTCGAGCGCAAGAAGGTCGCGTCGCGCGGCGACGTCGTGGACGACATGGTCGGCCGCGCGCTCGTCGACGCGGGCGTGGACGTCGTGAGGGTGCGGTCGGCGACCACGTGCGAGGCCGAGTACGGCGTCTGCCGCCTCTGCTACGGCTGGTCCTTGGCCACGGGCCGGCTCGTCGACATCGGCGAGTCCGTCGGCATCGTCGCCGCTCAGTCGATCGGCGAGCCCGGTACCCAGCTGACGATGCGGACGTTCCACACCGGAGGCGTCGCGGGCGAGGACATCACGCACGGCCTGCCGCGCGTGGTCGAGCTGTTCGAGGCGCGGCGCCCGAAGGGCGAAGCGCTCATCACCGAGCTGCCGGGGACCGCGTCCATCGAGGATGACGAGGAGAAGAAGGAGCGACGGATCACGGTCACGTCGGAGGACGGCGACCAGGTCCAGTACAAGGTGTCGTTCCGTGCCAGGCTCCTCGTGGGCGACGGGGACGCAGTGGACGTGGGTCAGCAGCTCACGGAGGGTTCGGTGAACCCGCACGAGAAGCTGCGGATCGAGGGCGTCCAGGCGCTCCAGGCCCACCTGGTGGAGGAGGTCCAGCAGGTGTACCGCTCGCAGGGCGTGACGATCCACGACAAGCACATCGAGCTGATCGTCCGGCAGATGCTCCGCAAGGTGCAGATCATCGAGCCGGGGGACACGGACTTCCTGCCCGGTGACCTGGTCGACCGTCGGCGTTTCGAGGCGGCCAACCGCGAGACGGTTGAGAACGGCGGTCAGCCGGCGAGCGCCCGGCCGCAGCTCCTCGGGATCACGAAGGCCTCGCTCGCCACGGACTCGTGGCTCTCCGCGGCTTCGTTCCAGGAGACAACGCGGGTGCTCACCGAGGCGGCGATCGCCGGCCGGTCGGACGGCCTGCTCGGCCTGAAGGAGAACGTGATCATCGGCAAGCTGATCCCGGCGGGCACGGGCATGTCCCGGTACCGCAACGTGCAGGTCCGCATCAAGCCGGAGGCGATCCCGGAGTACTGGCTCGCTCGCCAGCGCGAGATCGCGGAGGCCGAGGCGACCGGCGAGCCTGTGCTCGCGGGCATCACCCGCGAGGAGGCCGAGCGCGAGCTGTTCGGAGGGTCCTTCTCCCCGGAGGAGTAGGCCCCAGGCACGTTCGAGGCGGGTCCCGCTCGGGGCCCGCCTCACCGGATCCGGGGCCGCACCCGCGTGCGCGACGTCGGGAACGCCGCGTTCGTTGACACGCACGCTTCGTGCCTAGTAGCCTCATCTGTCGCGCCGGGCTCGGCGGGCGGGTCCGGCATCTAGTGCGCTTCCAGGGGGGTTCCCAAGGGACGACCTACGCCCACCGAGACCTTCTCCTGGAAGCCGGGCCCGCGGTCCGGCTTCACGCATGTCGGGCCCCGAGTTCGGTGACAAGTCGAGAGTGCAGGCGAGAGGACCATGCCCACGATCCAGCAGCTCGTGCGCCACGGCCGAACGCGGCCGAGGGAGAAGACCAAGGCTCCGGCGCTCAAGGGTTCCCCGCAGCGGCGGGGCGTCTGCACGCGCGTGTACACGACCACGCCGAAGAAGCCGAACTCGGCCCTCAGGAAGGTCGCCCGCGTCCGGCTGACCACGGGCATCGAGGTCACCGCCTACATCCCCGGGGTCGGTCACAACCTGCAGGAGCACTCGATCGTGCTCGTGCGCGCCGGCCGCGTCCGTGACCTCCCGGGCGTCCGGTACAAGATCATCCGCGGCACGCTCGACACGGCGGGCGTGAGGGAGCGCCGCAAGGCGCGCTCGCGTTACGGGGCCAAGAAGGGCGGCGAGTAGCGATGCCGCGCAAGGGCCCTGCCGTACATCGCGACGCGGAACCGGATCCCGTCTACCAGAACGTCCTGGTGACGCAGCTGATCAACAAGATCCTGCTGGACGGCAAGAAGACGCTCGCCGAGCGCACGGTCTACAAGGCGCTCGAGATCATCAGCGAGCGGACGGCCAACGACCCGGTCATCGCGCTGAAGAAGGCCGTCGAGAACGTTCGGCCGATGCTCGAGGTGCGTTCGCGCCGGGTGGGGGGCGCCAACTACCAGGTGCCCGTCGAGGTTCGGCCGGCGCGCGGGACCACGCTCGCGATGCGCTGGATCGTCAACAACGCGCGCTCCCGCAAGGAGCATTCGATGGCCGAGCGCCTGGTCGGGGAGATCATGGATGCCTCCAACGGCCAAGGTGTCTCGGTGAAGCGCCGTGAGGACATGCACAAGATGGCCGAGGCGAACAGGGCGTTCGCCCACTACCGATGGTGATCGACGAGCACTTCGTGGCCGGGCCCGACTCGGGCCCGGCGTTCCACGGGCGGCCGTGTAGGCGCGCGCGGGTCGGGCAAGCGGAAGCGACCCGGCGAGGCCCCGGCCGAAGAAGGGGTCGCTGAGCATGGCGGCCCCGGCGGAGAAGATGGACGTGGCTGAAACGGTCGAGAAGGTGAAGGGGCGCGGGACCGGGTCCGGCAAGGACCTGGTGATCCGCGAGTACCCGCTGGCCAGGACCCGGAACATCGGGATCATGGCCCACATCGACGCGGGCAAGACCACCACGACCGAACGGATCCTGTACTACACGGGCAAGGCCTACAAGATCGGCGAGGTCCACGAGGGCACCGCGCAGATGGACTGGATGGTCCAGGAGCGCGAGCGTGGCATCACGATCACGTCTGCGGCCACCACCTGCAAGTGGAAGGACCACTGGATCAACATCATCGACACGCCCGGCCACGTCGATTTCACGGTCGAGGTCGAGCGGTCGCTGCGGGTGCTGGACGGCGCGATCGCGGTGTTCGATGCCGTCGCGGGCGTCGAGCCGCAGACCGAGACCGTCTGGCGCCAGGCCGACCGATACCGCGTGCCTCGGATCTGCTTCGTGAACAAGATGGATCGCACCGGCGCGGACTTCGGCCGCACGGTCGAGATGATGGTCGACCGCCTCCAGGCCAACCCGCTCGTCCTGCAGATCCCGTGGGGCACCGAGGCGGACTTCCAGGGCGTGATCGATCTCGTCGAGATGAAGGCTCTGCATTGGATCTCGGAGATGGGCGAGGAGTGGGAGACCACCGACGTCCCCGCCGAGCTCGAGCAGGCCGCCGCGCAGGCGCACCACGACCTGTTCGAGAAGCTCGCGGACCACGACGAGTCGCTGATGGAGAAGTTCGTCCACGAGGAGGAGCCCTCCGTCGACGAGATGCGGCGCGCGATCCGCCGGGCGACGCTCTCGGGTGAGGGCGTCCCCGTCCTCTGCGGTTCGGCGTTCAAGAACAAGGCCATCCAGCCGCTGCTCGACGCGATCGTCGCGTACCTCCCGGCGCCGAGCGACGTCCCGCCGGTCGAGGGCCACAAGCCGTCCGGCGAGCACGCCGAACGCAAGCCCGACGACACCGAGCCGTTCTCCGGCCTGGTCTTCAAGATCATGTCGGACCCGTTCGTCGGTCGGCTCACGTACGTCCGCGTCTACTCGGGCGTGCTCCGCGCGGGCTCGCACGTCGAGAACACCACCAAGGAGCGGAAGGAGCGGATCGGCCGCATCCTCCAGATGCACGCCAACCACCGCGAGGACATGGACGCGGCGTTCACTGGCGACATCGTCGCGATCGTCGGGCTCAAGCACTCGACCACCGGCGACACGCTCGCCGAGCCCGCGAACCCGATCATCCTCGAGTCGATCAGCTTCCCGACGCCGGTGATCTCGGTCGCGGTCGAGCCAAGGACCAAGGCGGACCAAGACAAGCTGGGGACGGGGCTGGCGAAGCTGGCGGACGAGGACCCGACGTTCGTCGTGAAGTACGACGATGAGACGGGTCAGACCGTGATCTCCGGCATGGGCGAGCTGCACCTGGACATCATCGTCGACCGCCTGCGGCGCGAGTTCAGCGTCGACGCCAACGTCGGCAAGCCGCAGGTGGCCTACCGCGAGACGATCCGCAAGCCGGTGACCAAGATCGAGGGCCGGTTCGTCCGGCAGACCGGTGGACACGGCCAGTTCGGCCACGTGTACGTCGACCTCGAGCCGACCGGACAGGGCGGCGGCTACGAGTTCGTCAACAAGATCGTCGGCGGCAAGATCCCCCGCGAGTACATCCCGTCCGTGGACCACGGGATCCAGGAGGCGATGGAGAGCGGCGTCCTGGCGGGGGACCCGCTGGTGGACGTGCGTGCCACGCTCGTCGACGGCTCGTACCACGAGGTGGACTCGTCCGAGATGGCCTTCAAGATCGCCGGCTCCATGGCGCTCAAGGAGGCGGCTCGCAAGGCCGACCCGGTGCTGCTCGAGCCCGTGATGGAGTTCGAGGTCGTCACGCCCGAGGAGTTCATGGGCGAGGTCATGGGCGACGTCACCGCGCGACGCGGACGGATCGAGCGGATCGACGATCGGAGCGGACAGAAGGCGATCCGCGTGCTGGTCCCGCTGGCCGAGCTGTTCGGCTACGCGACGGACCTGCGCTCGCGGACGCAGGGCCGCGCCTCGCACACCCCGATGCAGCTCCAGGCGTACCACGAGGTGCCCGCCACGATCTCGAAGGAGATCGTGGCGCGCGTCCGGGGCGAGTAGGCGAACGAGGGACGAGGAGAGGAACGGGGCGGTGGCAGGACCGAGGATACGGATCAAGCTCCGCGCGTACGACCACCGGATGCTGGACGTCGCGGCGCGCGAGATCGTCGAGCACGTGACGCGGACCGGCGCCAAGGTGGTCGGTCCCGTGCCGCTGCCGACGGAACGATCGATCTACACGGTGATCCGCTCGCCGCACAAGTACAAGGACAGCCGCGAGCACTTCCAGATGCTCACGCACAAGCGGCTCATCGACATCGTGGACGCGACGTCGAAGACGGTCCAGGAGCTCCAGCGCCTGAACCTGTCGGCCGGCGTCGACATCGAGATCAAGTTGTAGGACATGGCGGAGATCAAGGGCATCCTCGGGACGAAGCTGGGCATGACCCAGATCTTCGACGACACGCGCGCGATACCGGTCACGGTCATCAAGGCCGGGCCATGCTTCGTCGCGCAGGTCAAGACCCCGGAGAAGGACGGCTACGCCGCCGTGCAGCTCGCCTTCGGCCAGACGCGTTCGAACGGCCTCAACAAGCCCGAGCAGGGTCACCTGGACAAGCACGGAGCCCAGGCGGCCCGTCATCTCGTCGAGATCCGAACGGACGATGCGGCCTCGTACGAGCCCGGACAGGAGCTCCGCGCGGACCTGTTCGCGCCGGGCGAGCGCGCCGACGTCGTCGGCGTGTCGAAGGGCAAGGGCTTCGCCGGCGTGATGAAGCGCCACGGGTTCGGCGGCCTGTCCAGCAGCCACGGGACCGAGCGCAAGCACCGCTCGCCGGGCGCGATCGGCGCCTGCGCCACCCCGTCGCGGGTGTTCAAGGGCATGCCCATGGCCGGGCAGATGGGCAACGAACGCGTGACGGTCCTGAACCTCGAGGTCGTCCAGGCCGATGCCGAGCGCAACCTCCTGCTGATCAAGGGCGCGATCCCCGGCCCGGAGGGTGGGCTCGTGATGGTGCGTTCGGCCGTCAAGGCGCCCGCCGCGAAGGGCGGTGCCTGATGGCCACGGTGGACGTCCTGTCGCCGGCCGGCAAGATGGTCGGCACGCGCGACCTCTCGGCCGAGGTCTTCGAGGCCAAGGTCAGCGTCCCGCTGATGCACCAGGTGGTCGTCGCCGGGCTGGCCTCGATCCGCCGCGGTACGCACTCGACGAAGACGCGTGGCGAGGTCTCGGGCGGCGGTCGCAAGCCGTGGCGCCAGAAGGGCACCGGCAGGTCACGGCAGGGCTCGACGCGCGCGCCGCAGTGGACCGGCGGGGGCGTCGTGCACGGCCCGCAGCCACGCGACCACGACCTGCGCGTGAACAAGAAGATGAAGCGCGGCGCGCTGCGCTCGGCACTCACCGACGCGCTCGCGAGCGGCAAGCTCGCCGTCGTGCAGGACCTGGCGTTCGACGAGCCGAAGACCAAGCGCGCCGCCGAGGTTCTGGACGCGCTCGCGCTCACGGGCAAGGTGCTGCTGGTCCTGCCGAACCCCAGCGAGACCGGCGCCGTGGAGAAGTCGTTCCGGAACATCCGCGGCGTTCGGATCGCGTACGCGCGCAGCCTCGGCGTGTACGAGGTGATCGCCGCCGATCGCGTCGTGCTCACGGAGGGCGCCATCGGCGTGGTGGAGGGGGCGTCCGCGAAGACGGAACCCGCCGCATCCATCGGGGACGGTGATGAGGGATGAAGACGCCGCGCGACGTGATCATCCGTCCGATCGTGAGTGAGAAGTCGTACGCGGGACTCGAGCAGAACACGTATACGTTCCTGGTCGACCCCCGCGCCAACAAGACCGAGATCAAGGAAGCCGTGCAGGCGATCTGGAACGTGCAGGTGACGTCCGTCAGGACGCTGAACCGCTCCGGCAAGGTGAAGCGGCGTCGCTTCACCCTCGGCAAGCGCGCCGACCAGAAGCGCGCGATCGTGAAGCTTGCCGAGGGCGACAGCATCGAGATCTTCGAGACGGGGAAGTAGACGATGGCCGTTCGCAAGTACAAGCCGACGACGCCGAGCAGGCGAGGCGCCAGCGTGTCCTCGTTCGAGGAGATCACGCGCGCCAAGCCCGAGCGGTCGCTGATCGCCAAGGGTCGCAACCGCGCGGGCCGGAACACGCAGGGCCGCATCACCACCAGGCATCAGGGTGGCGGCAGCAAGCGCCGGTATCGGGTGATCGACTTCCGCCGGGACAAGGACGGTGTACCCGCGAAGGTGGCGCAGATCGAGTACGACCCCAATCGGACCGCCCGGATCGCGCTGCTGCATTACGTGGACGGCGAGAAGCGCTACATCTTGGCGCCGGACGGCCTCAAGGTGGGAGACCGGTTGGTCTCGGGTGAGGGAGCGGACGTTCGGCCCGGCAACGCGCTGCCGCTCCGGAACATCCCCGTGGGCACCACGGTGCACGCCGTGGAGCTGAAGCCGGGTGCGGGTGCGCGGATGGCCCGTTCCGCCGGCACCAGCATCCAGGTGATGGCCAAGGAGGGCCGCATGGCCACGCTCCGTCTGCCCTCGGGCGAGACGCGGCTGGTCGAAGCTGCTTGCAAGGCAACCGTTGGCGAGGTCGGCAACGCCGAGCACGAGCTGATCCAGCTGGGCAAGGCGGGCCGGAGCCGGTGGATGCGCAAGCGCCCCTCGGTGCGCGGCGTGGCGATGAACCCGGTCGATCACCCGCTCGGCGGCGGCGAGGGCAAGAGCTCGGGCGGTCGGCACCCCACCAGTCCGTGGGGCAAGAAGGAGGGCCGAACGCGCAAGAAGAACAAGGCATCGAACCGGTACATCGTTCGGCGTCGCGGGAAGGGGCGTGGCTAGTGCCTCGGAGCATCAAGAAAGGACCGTTCGTCGACGAACACCTGATGGTCAAGATCGTCGAGATGAACCGCAGGGGCGAGAAGAAGGTCATCCGGACCTGGTCGCGCCGTTCGACGGTCGTGCCCGAGATGGTCGGACACACGATCGCGGTGCACGACGGCCGCAAGCATGTCCCCGTCTACATCTCGGAGTCGATGGTCGGCCACAAGCTCGGCGAGTTCGCGCCGACACGGACGTTCCGCTCGCATGCGCGCGGCGAGCGTTCGACCACGGCGAGGTAGGTGGGATGGAGGCGAAGGCGACCGTGAAGTACGTGAGGGTCTCGCCGCAGAAGGCGCGGCGCGCGATCGACCTCGTGCGTGGCCGGCAGGTGGACGACGCCCGCAGGGTCCTGCGTTTCTCGCCGCTCGGCGCTGCCAAGACGATCGAGAAGGCGTTGAACTCGGCCGTCGCGAACGCGGAGCAGCATCCCGGTGTGGTCGCTCAGAACCTCGTCATCGATCGCGCGTGGGTCGACGAGGGCCCGACGCTGAAGCGCTGGCGGCCACGCGCGTACGGGCGTGCGACCAAGGTGTTCAAGCGCACGTCGCACATCACGCTGGTGGTCCGTTCGTTGGGAGAGGATGTCTAGTGGGTCACAAGGTCAACCCGTACGGGTTCCGGCTGGGGGTCATCTACCCCTGGAAGTCCAACTGGTTCGCCGGTCGCGACTACGCCGACCAGCTGCACGAGGACATCTGGATCCGCAAGCACATCCGCTCGCGCCTGTCGCGCGCCGGCATCTCGAGCATCGACATCGAGCGCAAGGGCGACCAGATCTGGATCTACATCCGGACGGCGCGACCCGGCATCGTGATCGGGCGCAAGGGCGCCGAGGTCGACCGGATCCGCAAGGACGTCGAGCGCGTGACCAAGAAGCGCGTGGACGTGAAGGTGGAGGACATGAACTCCGCCGCATCCGAGACGCGCCCGGAGACCGACGCCACCCTACTCGCGCA
>JBMDWR010000050.1:0-6429 GCA_048594645.1 Actinomycetota bacterium | reverse complement strand
CCGAACGATTGAAGTTCAGGATCGCTGAACGGCGCTGTCGCGGACGACCGCCTTCCGCGCCTCCTCGGCGATCAGCAGGATCCAAGGCGCCACCGCGATCGGGAGCCACTGCAGCACCTCGAGCGGCTGCTGGCCCAGCACGTCGGCGATCGGCGCGACGTAGACGAACGCGAGCAGCGCGAGCGCCTCGATCCCCACGGCGCCGAGGAGGAGGCGATTGGAGAACGGACCGATCGCCAGCAACGACGCCGGGTTCGAGCGGCATTCGAACGCGTTGGCCATCTGCATGACCACGATCGCCGCGAACACCATCGTTGAGAGCACCTCGTGGTGTGGACCCGACGAGGGAACCGGGACCGAAGGCCATCCGAAGAACAGCGCCGCCCCGACGGGCAGCATCGCCATCGAGACCACAGCCTCGACCGGTCCGAGGAACCCGAAGGCCCGGCCGAACACCTTGCGATCGAGGAGTCGCGCCGCCCGCGGTCGCGGCGGCCGATCCATGATCCCCGGTTCAGGCGCCTCC
The DNA here is from genome assembly GCA_048594645.1 of Actinomycetota bacterium. Classification (GTDB taxonomy): domain Bacteria; phylum Actinomycetota; class UBA4738; order UBA4738; family HRBIN12; genus DASSJM01. The sequence continues at coordinate 5,903 of JBMDWR010000050.1, read as the reverse complement.
GCCCCAAGGGCGAGCGCCGGCAGCAGGTCCGTCCCGATGTCAAGCGCAAGCACCTGCAGGACGGTGATCATCAGCGGGATCGCGCCTCCAGAGAGCGCCCATACGACGAACGGCGTGAGTTCGGCGACGTTGTCCGTGAGGTGGTACGTGAGGAACCGCCTGATGTTGGCGAAGGCGGCCCTTCCCTCCTTGATCGCCTCGACGATGTGCGCGAAGTTGTCGTCGAGCAGGACGAAGTCCGCGGCCTCGCGGGCGACGTCGGTCCCCGTCTTGCCCATCGCGATGCCGATGTCGGCCTGACGGAGGGCCGGCGCGTCGTTCACACCGTCGCCGGTCATCGCCACGACCTCGCCGCGACTCTGAAGCGCCTGCGCGATCCGGAGCTTCTGCTCCGGCGCGAGGCGAGCGACCACCGGCGCGTGGGTCCCGAGCAGTGCGCCGAGCGCCTCGTCGCTGTCCGGAAGCTCCGATCCGAGCATCACGGTATGTGCGGGGATCCCGGCGTCGCGTGCTACGGACATCGCGGTCGCCGGGTGGTCCCCGGTCAGCATCACGACCTGGATCCCGGCGCGTTTGGCAGACGCGACGGCGTCGGGAACCTCCGGTCGGACCGGGTCCGCCATGCCGACCAGACCGAGGAGCTCCATCTCCAACTCGGCCTCGCGCGCCGTCTCCGGAACGCCGCCGTGGATCTCGCGCCGGGCGAACGCGAGGACGCGGAGCCCTTTCACCGCGAGAGCGTCGACGTCCGCGAGGACCCGCCGCTCCTCCTCGGGACCGAGCGGCTTCGTCGTGGCATTCAGGCGGACGGCCTTGCAGAGCGGGAGGATCGCCTCCGGCGATCCCTTCGCCAGGACCTCGTACGCCCCCGATGGGCGGTGGTGGACCGTGCTCATCCTCTGCCGCGCCGACTCGAACGGGAACTCGCGTACGCGCGGAGCCGACCGCTCCGTCGCGTCGCGCTCGACCCCGCCCTTGCGGGCGAGCACGACGAGGGCTCCTTCCGTCGGGTCACCGAGGCAGCGCCATCGTCCGTCGTGCTGCTCGATACGAGCGTCGCCGCAGAGCGCGGCGGCTTCCAGCAGGCGCGAGAGCGCCGAGCGCTCCTCTTCGGACAGCGGCGTCCCGGCCTCGGTCACGATGGTGCCTCTTGGCTCGTAGCCGGTGCCGGTTGCGGCGTACAGGCCCTCCGGCAGGACGATCGACCGAGCGGTCATCTGGTTGGTGGTGATCGTCCCGGTCTTGTCCGTGCAGATGACCGTCGTGCAGCCGAGCGTCTCGACGGACTCGAGCCGGCGCACGAGGGCCCCGCGCTTAGCCATGCGGGTGGCGCTGATAGCTAGGGCGAGCGACAGCGTGGGAAGGAGTCCCTCGGGGACCAGCGCCACGATCACCCCGATCGCGAACAGGAACCCGTCCTTGGGGTCGGTGCCGAGCCAAAGTGCGGCGCCGAAGAACGCGACCCCCGTAACGACCGCGAAGATCGCGATCGCCCGGACGGCACGGTTGAGTTGCACCCGCAGTGGCGTCGGCCGTCGCACGACGCGCCCGGTCAGCTCGGAGATGCCGCCAAGTCGCGTGGCCGCGCCAGTGGCGGCGATCGTCGCGGTCGCCGAGCCCGACGCCACGAAGGTCCCCGCGAAGACGACGTTGTCCGCCTCGAAGGGGTCCTCCGGCGCATCCTCGAGCGGCCCTGAGCCCCGAAGCGCGGGCTCCGATTCTCCGGTCAGCGTGGACATGTCGACCTTCAGGTCGGACGAGCGGATGACGCGAGCATCGGCCGAGATGCGGTCGCCCTCCTTGAGCAGCACCACGTCGCCGGGAACCAGCTCGTCGGCGGCCACGGTGACCTTGTGCCCCCCACGTCGGACGACCGCCGTCTCCGGAAGCAGCGCCGCAAGCGCGCGCACGGCCCGGTCGGCGCGGTACTCCTGGGCGAAGCTGAACGCCCCGTTCAGCATGATGACCAGGACGATGGCGATGCCGAGCTCCGGCATGTCCGCGATGATCGCGAGCGCGGCCGCCACCCACAGCATCAGGGCGAAGAAGTGGATCATCTGATCGAGCAGCTGCATCGGTAGGCTGCGGCGGCGCTGCTCGGGAAGCCTGTTCGGCCCGAACCGAACGAGCCGGGCGGCAGCCTCCTCGGCCGAGAGCCCGACGCGCGCGGTCCGCAGGAGGGCGAAGGTCCCGTCGGCGTCCAGGGTGGTCGCGCGGAGCAGCGCTCTTGGACTGCCCGGTCCTTGATCGTCCATCGGACGAGCCCGACCCGGCGCGTCGGTCCTCCGCCTCCGACGATATCCGGGTTCCGTCCGACGGGCGCCGTTGCGGCCGACCCGTTCGTTGTGGGGCGTTTGCCCTGACCGTCCGTAGGACGTGATCGCGAGCGAGTGGCCACTGCCATCCGGGCGTGCTGGATGGGTCGGGGTGAGCGGGACAGCATCGCCTTCGCTAGTCTGGTGCCCGATGGAGCAACGGGTCACCCTGATCACGCTCGGCGTGAGCGACGTCGCAGCGTCGAAGGCGTTCTACGAGCGGCTCGGCTGGACGACCGGCCTCGAGGTCGAAGAGACAGTGTTCTTCCAGATCGGCGGCTCGATCCTCGCGCTGTGGGGACGCGACAAGCTGGCGGCCGACAGCGCGGTGGTCGACTCGGGCGGATGGGGCGGCATCACGCTCGCGCACAACGTCCGTTCGGCGGAGGAGGTCGACCGGGTCATCGAGGAGGCCCGAGCGGCCGGGGCGAGGATCGGCCGGGAGCCGGAGCCGACCACGTGGGGCGGCTACACCGCCGTGTTCCTCGATCCCGATGGGCACCCCTGGGAGGTCGCGCACAACCCAGGCTTTCCCCTCGCCGAGGACGGCTCGGTCTCGCTGCCGCGCGGCTGAGGCGTCAGCCGCCCACGACCATCTCGGCGGCCTCCGACGGCGTGGGATCGGGAAGCCTCGCCATGCGGAACGCGTTCGCGAACCCGATCAGGCTCGCGAGGATCGGAACGAGCAGCGCCACCTGAAGTGCGAGTGGCCGGACCTCCGTGTTGATCCGGACGATCTCGTCCTGGATGTCCTGCGGCTCGTCGCCCACGAGGCCCTCGAGTTGCGTATCGCTCATCAACTGAGCGTCCTCGTCGAGCGCTTCTGCGACCCGCTGCTTGTCCTGTGGCGCGAGCACGGTGCTCGACTCCGCCGCGTTCGTGAACGCGATCGACAGCGTGGCCAGCATGATCGCCCCGGCGAACGCGAGCCCGAACGACAGGCCGAACGAGCCCGCGGCGGAGTTCAAGCCGGCCGCCTCGCTCACACGCTCCTCGTTGACGGGCGACAACGTGTAGTTGTTGAGCTGGGAGACGAGCAGACCCAGCCCGCAACCCGCCACGATCAACGGGATCGTCAGGAACCAGCCCGAGTCCGCCCGCGGAACGATCGGGATCAGCAGCACCAATCCGGTCAGCAGCAGGCCGAACCCCATCCGGATGATGCTCGCCGGCCGGGCCCGGCCTGCTCGCTTGCCGGCGAGCAGCGCGATACCGAACATGCTGAGCGAGAGCGGAGCGATGGACAGGCCCGTCTCCATCGCGTCGTACTCGAGGACCATCTGCAGGAAGATGGGGAGCGCGATCATCGCCCCACCCAGCGAGATCTGCTGGAGCATCTGCCCGGAGATGCCCAGCCGGAACATCTTGGAGCTGAACAGGTCCGGGTCCAGCAGCGTCGGCCGGCCGGCGCGCTTGCGGCGGACCAGCCAGATGGCGAGCGACCCCAGGCCGACGGCGCCGACTGCGAGGAGCGCACCGACGGCCTCGCCACCCTCCTGCCAGACCAGGATCCCGAGGACGATGCCGCCCATGCCGATCGCGGAGAGCGCCGCCCCGAGCGGATCCACCTGTCGCGACCCCGTGTACGGGACGTCGCGGACGAGTCGGATCCCCGACAGCACCATCGCGATGATCGCGACCTCGAGGCCGAATCCCACGCGCCACGACATGTACGTCGTGATGAAGCCGCCGAGGAGCGGCCCGACCGCTGCGGCGATCGCGGCGGACGCGCCCACCAGCGCGTAGACCTTCTTGCGGGCTTCGCCGTCGAAGTTCCCGTGGATCAGCGACTGCATCGACGGCAGCAGCAGCGATGCTCCCAGCCCGCCCAGGATCGCCCAGAAGACGATGATCGGCAGCACGCTCTGCGCGAGGACCATCGAGAGGGCCCCGATCGCGTACCCGAGGAGCCCCAGCACGTACGCCCGCCTGCGCCCGAACAGGTCCCCGACCTTGCTCCCGATCAGGATGAACGCGGCCGAGACGAGGGCCTCCAACGCGATCGCCGACTGGACGCCGCTCACGGTCGTGTCCAGGTCTCGCACGACGGAGGAGATCGAGACGTTCATGAGCGACGTGTCCACGACCAGCACGAACATCGCCATCGCCAGCAGGAGGGCGAGCCGACCCTGGCGCTTCGGTGGTGCGGTCGCTGCGGCGTCGGAAGCGTCGCTCATCTCAGGTGCCCATGCCCATGCCGCACCGTAGCGCAGGTGCAGCGATCTTTCAGTGAACGTGGGACTCGAGCCAGATCACGACGACCGCGATCAGGATGATCACGAGGCCCGCGATCAGCGCTCGTACCCACGGAAGTCCGTCCCGACGGCTCAGGGACACGGCGAGCCCGAAGAGCAGCGCGATCGTCACCCGAACGCTCAGCCGATAACCGCTCTCGACCGCGAGGACGCCCCATGCCGCGAACGCGAGCGGTGCGATCGGGACGAGCAACGAGATGAGCAGCGGGACATCGTGGGCGAGCCCCACCCGAAGGTCGCGGGCGTGCAGCCTGCCTGCGCGAGCCGCCTTCGGCACCAACGCCGCGAACACGTGGGCGATGTAAAGGACCGTCGCAGTCGCTACGAGCGCGCTGATCGCCGTCTCCGGGGTCGGCGGCTCGGACTGCGCGCCGAGCGAGGAGACGACGGCGAGGTAGACGATCGACCCGTAGAACGCGAGCGTGACCTCGACGTCGTCGATGAACCGTCGGCGTCGGACGGCCATCAGCGCTTGCGCGCCTTCCAGACGTCGTCCACCGGCCAGCGCCGCGCCCACTCCAAGGTGACCCACGGATACCGCGTCGTCCCGCCCTCCGGCGCCTGGAGCTCGATCAGGTCCTCCACCTCGAACCCGCATCGCCGGAGCAGCCGCAGCATCTCGCCGTGCGGGATCTGGAACTCGGTGGCGTCGGACCAGTCGAACCGATGCATCTCGAACTGGTCGCGTATGAGCCGATCCTCGATCGGAACGACGTCGTCGCCCTCGGGTGAGCAGAGCATCACCAGCGGGGAGTGCCCCAGGAACACGAGGCGCCCTCCTGGCCGCAGGATGCGCGCGGCCTCCGGGAGCCACGCGTACGGATCGCACCAGATCGCCGCGCCGTACTCCGAGATCGCGAGGTCGAAGCTCTCGTCGGCGAACGGCGTCCGCTCGGCGTCCCCCTGGATCAGCGGGAAGTGAAGGTCGAACTCGTCCTGGAACCGGCGCGCGGTCGCGAGCTGCGCCGGCGAGTTGTCGATGCCGACGGGCCGGGCACCACGCCGCCCGAGCCAGGCCGAAACGTACGCCGTGCCGCACCCGAGCTCGACGGCCTCGAGGCCCTCGACCTGTTCGAGCATCCCGACCTGGGCCTCGGGCACGCTCCAGACGCCCCAGACGGCGTCTTTGGCCGCCCACAGCTCGTGGCCGGGGTCGACGAACTCCTCCGCGAACGTCTCCCACGCCGCTCGGTTGCGGAGGACGTACTCCTCGGTCACGGCCGAACCATACTGTCGGAAACGCGGCGGGCAAGGAGGGACACATGATCGCGCGGCTGTGGTTCGGTCGGACGAAGGCGGAGGACTACGACGCCTACCTCGCGTACCTCGAAGA
>JBMDWR010000005.1:0-15776 GCA_048594645.1 Actinomycetota bacterium | reverse complement strand
CGGTCATGACGGCCCTCATGTTGGGGGAGGCGATGTAGTCCTCGCATCCGACGGATGATCTCTTTCCAACCTCGCGTCGCCCCACGACCGATGGCGGACACGCCGGCGTCGGCGTCGGACGCCTTTCGACCTAGCCGGTCGCCGCCTGTGTCGGCTCCAGGCGCCCTTCCGTCTGATGACCAGGACGGCGTCGCGATGTCCGCTACTGCTGTCCGTTCATCGCCGGCTCGACGTTCATGTTCAGATGGAAGACGTTCTCGGGGTCGTATCGCGCTTTGAGCTGAGCGATCCGGTCGAAGTTGGGTCCATACGCCGCTCGGGCAGCGAGACCGACATCGTCCTCACTGAAGTAGTTGAGGTACCGGCGCCCCGCCGAGTGAGGTTCGAGGCTGGCATACGTCTGTCTCGTCCACGCGACGTTCGCATCGGTCTGGGTCGGATCGGTCCAGACCGACGCCATCAGCATGTTGTAGCCGACGTCACGATGCTGCACCGCGGTATCCGAGACCCCGACGCGCGTGACGGCTCCGTGGACGTGCTCCAGCAGGAGCCCGGTCATCGGCGATGGACAGCTTCGGAAGACGTCGATCATCGTCTCGATCATCCCGTCGGAGAGCTCGACGAAGCTCGATTTCCAGTAGTTGAGCGAGCCCGTCGGGAACCCCTCGTCCAGCATCATGTTGATCGCCGGGTACGGCATGGGTCCGATCTGCACCATGGCAGGCGATCCGAACTCGAGGACGGGCCTGAGGTCGGTCTCCGCCTGCGAGGCCTCACCCGAGTGGCACACGATGATCGCGGCGAGCGGCGTGCCTGAGCCGTCCGGTGCGTGGATCAGCCCGCAGTAGGCGATGAGCTCGTCCGGCAGCTCGGCGGTGAGATCACGATAGAACGACAGGACGTCTCCGGCGGCGTCGAACGGGTGCGCCGCGAGGCCACCGACGACGTGGACGAGCGGGTGGAGGCGGTACTCGAACGTCGTCACGACGCCGAAGTTCGCGCCCGCGCCGCGGAGCGCCCAGAACAGGTCCGGATCGCGTTCGGCGTCCACCGTCCGGACGTCGCCGTCGGCCGTGACGATCTCGGCCGAGAGAAGGTTGTCCGCCGCAAGGCCGAACCTGCCCATCAGCCATCCGAACCCGCCGCCCAACGTGAGCCCCGCGATCCCGGTTGTCGAGATGAGCCCGCCCGTGGTCGCGAGTCCGTGTTCGGCCGTCGCGTCGTTGAACTCGGCCCAGTTCGCGCCGCCACCGGCCCGGGCCGAACGGGCATCGGCGTCGACGCTCACCTGTTTCATGAGCGACAGATCGATCATGAGCGCGCCGTCGGCCACGGCCCTGCCGGCGACGCCGTGCCCGCCGCCACGGATCGAGATCTCGAGGTCGTTCTCGCGGGCGAACGCGATCGCGGCCGAGACGTCGGCGGCCGTCCGCGGACGAGCGATCAGTGCCGGCCGCCTGTCGATCAGTCCGTTGTAGACGCGTCTCGCCTCGTCGTAGCCGGCGGCATCGGGGGGGAGGAGCTCCCCCGAGAACGCACCCTCGAGCGTTCGCAGGCGTGTCTCGTTCAGCGAACCGGGTCCGGCCATCTCCGCTCCCCTCCCCTCGCGGGCGCCGGCGGGCACGGGCCAGATGCTATGACGAACGAACCCCACGCGTCTTCGTGAGGTGGGTCGGAGCACCGTGCTAGCGTCCGCGCGGTGACCGATCTCGAGAGCGTCCTGGCCGGGCTGAACCCGGCCCAGTGCGAGGCCGCGCTCGCGCTCCGAGGGCCGGTCGCGATCCTGGCCGGCGCCGGAACCGGCAAGACCACCACGATCACCCACCGGATCGCGTGCCAGGTCCGGAGCGGCGCGTTCGAGCCATCGAGGATCCTCGCCGTCACGTTCACCGACAAGGCGGCGGGGGAGCTCCGCGCCCGCCTCGCCGCGCTCGGCGTCGAAGGGGTCGAGGCGCGCACGTTCCACGCTGCGGCGCTCTCGCAGCTGTCGCGCCTCTGGACCTCGCACACGGGGGAGCCACTCCCCGAGATCCTCGACCACAAGGCGCCGGTCATCGCCTCGCTCGCGAACGCGCTCCCGCCGCCGCACAGGTTCCTGCCCCGTCGCGAGCTCGCTGCCGAGATCGAGTGGGCGAAGAACCGGATGATCCCGCCGGCGCGGTACCTGGCCGAGCTCGGGGACCGCGAGCCGCCGATCCCGCCGGACCTGATGCACCGCGTCTACGACGGGTACGAGCGGCGCAAGGCCTCGATGGGACGGCTCGACTTCGAGGACATGCTCGGCCTGGCGCTGCGGCTGTTCGACGAGCATCCGGACGCCGCCGAGCAGGTCCGGTCACGCTTCGCCGCGTTCACGGTGGACGAGTACCAGGACGTGAACCCGCTCCAGGCCGCCCTGCTCGAACGCTGGCTCGGCGACCGCGACGACCTCTGCGTGGTGGGCGACGACTACCAGACGATCTACGCGTTCACCGGAGCCTCGCCCGAGCACCTCCTCGGCTTCACGACCCGGTTCCCGAACGCGACCGTCGTGCGGCTCGAGGAGAACTACCGCTCGACGCCCGAGGTGCTCGGGCTCGCGAACCGTCTGGCGTCCCGCCTCGGCGGGTTCCGAAAGACGCTGCGGGCGACCCGGCCGTCGGGGCCTCCGCCGGTCGCACGCGCCGCGACCGACGAGGGGCGCGAGGTCGGCGCTGTCGTCCAGGCCGTCCGGCGGCTGCACAGGGACGAGGCCGTGCCGCTCGACGAGATCGCGGTGTTCTACCGGATCAACGCCCGCTCCGAGCCCTTCGAGGAGGCGTTCGCCGCGGCGGGTATCCCGTACCAGGTGCGCGACGGCGCGTTCCTGCGGCGACCCGGACCGCGTTCGGTGCTGCAGCGGCTGAAGCGCTCGGGTGCCGGCTCGGTGGCGGAGGCCGTCGCACGGATCACCGACCAGTTGGGCTACGACCCTGAAGCTTCACCCGACGCCGACGAGGAGGTCACGCGCCAGTCCGACCTCGGCCGCATGCGCTCGCTCGCGGGGGAGTTCGAGCTCGCGCACCCGGACGGCGGCGCGGCCGCGTTCGACGCAGAGCTCCGGCGCCGGTTCTCCGCCGAGCGCAGCGGTCGCGGCGTGAACCTGCTCACGTACCACCGGGCGAAGGGGCTCGAGTTCGACGCGGTCTTCCTGCCGCGCCTACTCGACGGCGAGCTCCCGTTCCGCTCGGGTCGAGCCAAGGCCGACCCCGACGAGGAGCGACGGCTCCTGTACGTGGGGATCACGCGCGCGCGTCGGTACCTGTTCCTGACCTGGCCGACCGACGGCCGGGCGCGCCCGAGCCCGTTCCTCCACGAGATGGAGCTCGCGCCGTCCGTGCCCTCGAAGCCGCGAGCGGTCCGCGGCCCGGCCGTCACGGTCGGCCGAAGCGGTGTGCTATTCGACCGGCTGAAGGAATGGCGCCGCAAGCGCGCGCAGGCGGACGGCGTGCCCGCCTACGTCGTGTTCCACGACCGAACGCTCGCCGAGATCGCCGAGCGCGGGTGTCACGACCGGGCAGATCTTGCGGCGATCGCCGGGGTGGGACCGGCCAAGCTCGAGCGGTATGCGGACGAGATCCTGGCGATCGTTGCGGCCGGATAGCGTTCGGTTCCGACTACAGCAGGTCGTTCGAGGTCAGGAACCTCGTGGCTGCGGTGGTCATGTCTTGGCCGCCGATCACGACACGCCCGATGAGGTCGGTCATCGCCTCCGTCGTGAGCCGGGCGCTCACGGCATCGAGCAACGTCCGAACCTCGTCGTTCAGCACCTCGGAACGGATGACCGGCGTGATGTTCTCCGCGTTCTGGAGCCGCCGATCGTCGACGAGCGGGACGAACCCGTTCTGCTCGATCCGCGGATCCGTGGAGAACAGCAACCCGATCTGCACCTCGTCGCGCCGGAGCGCGTCGACCGTGAGCGGGCCTCCTACGTCCAGCGGCGTGAAATCGTTGAACAGGACCCCGTAGACCTCGTGCAGCCCCGGGAGGCAGAACGGCCGCTGGGGGCATTCGGGTGGCCCGCCCATGGTCAGCTGGTCGGCGACGGCGGCCAGCGAGCTCACCGTCGTCAGATCGAACCGCTCGGCCGTCTCCGCGTTCGCCACGAACTGGTTGGTGTCCTCGGCCGCCGATGGCGTGAGCAACGTGAGCCCTCGGGCCTGGAGCAGCTCGGCCGTCTCCCGAGCGACATCGTCGGCATCTGCGGATGCTTCCGCGTTCGGGTCGAGGAACAGCAGGAGGGATGACAGGTACTCCGGCTTCACGTCGATGTAACCGGCCTCGAGGGCGTTCTGGGAGGTCTCGCGAGATCGCAGGTTCAGCCGTCGCTCGACCGTGTAGCCGGCGTGCTCCAGCACCTGCGCGTACATCTCGGCGACGAGCTGGTTCTCGACGAAGGCGCCCGACACGCCGACGGCGATGACGTCGTCACCTCCGGCGCGCGGGGACGGCGTTTCGGGGCCGGTGCAGGCGGCCACCATCGTGCTCAGCACCACGAGGATCGCCGTGCTCGGGAGGATGTGGCGGAAGCGTCTCATTCGATCTCGGAGGCGAGCGGCACCGCGACGGGCGTCTCCGCGTTGGGCCCCACGAGGACGCGGACGGTCACGGGTCCCTTGCCCTTCAGATCGATGGTCTGGGGAGGACCGAACTCGTACCGACCGGTCAGCTCGCCGGCCGTCGCCTCGGAGATGAGGACCCGGCCGGGGTCCGCGTTCTCCTCCAACCTGCTCGCGAGGTTCACGGTGTCGCCCCACAGGTCGTACGCGTACCTGCGGAAGCCGATCACTCCGGCGACGGCCCGACCGGTGGCGACCCCGCCCCGCACCACGATTGGGTCGCCCGACGGCCATCGCATCTTCCCGGCATCGTTGAGGACGTCGATCGCCATCTCGACGGCCGCGTCGGCATGATCGGGGAGAGGGGTCGGCGCGCCGGCGACCGCCATGTAGGCGTCTCCGATCGTCTTGATCTTCTCCAGGCCGTGACGATCCGCGATCTCGTCGAAACGGCTGAAGAGCGCGTCCAACGCGTCGGCGAACTCCTCGGGCGATGACCGCGCCGCCTGTTCCGTGGATCCGACGGCGTCGGCGAAGAACACGCTTACGTGATCGAAGCTCTGCGCGATCCTTTCGCCGGACGAGGCCTTGAGCCGCTCGACGATCGCCGCGGGCAGCATGTTCAGCAGGAGCCCGTCCGACCGCGTCCGTTCGAACTCGATCTGACGTTCTCGGAGGAACAGGTCCCGCGTGAACCGTTCCGTGCGGTAGGCGGCCAGCCCGCCCAGCAGGCCGAACGAGACCAGGTAGAGCAGCGACAGCACCAGGGTTGCGTCGGCGATGTAGCGCGCCGTCATGGCGTATGGGAGGTACGCGGCGATACCGATCACCGTGACGAGCACGACCAAGACGAACCGAAGCCGCAGCAGCGCGTAGGTGAACGCCGTGATCAGGATGACGCCGACGTAGCCGTACTCCGGCGGCAACGTCGCCACGCGCGAGACGTAGAAGACCCAGAACACGATCGTCGCCGCGACGATGGCCACCGACAGCCATTCCCACGTGCGTTCGAAGATCTGCGTGAACGTGAGCGCGAAGCCGACGACCAACATCGGGATGAACACGCCGAACCGCATGATCAGGTCGAGTCGCTGGTCGGACAGAGCGAGCATGTAGGGGCGAAGCAGCAGGCCGAACGCGATCCAGAGGCCGATCCCGCCGATGAACGCGAACCGGATGTTGCCGAGGTCGTGGCGGAACCGGTCGGCGCGGTAGGCGGCCTCGAGCGATGGGTCGCGGAACCGCAGCCGCAGCTGCCGCAGGCGGAGCTGCCAGCCCGGTTCGTGGCTACCAGGCCTCGATGTCTCGATCTCGTGCATCCGGCCGGAATGATGGCCGCTCCGCAGGCCGCTTGTCAGCCGGAGGCCCTGGAGTTCGGACCCACGGCTCGAGCCCGATCAGCCTCGGAAGCGGTATCCGGCGCCGCGAACCGTCTCCACGACATCGCGGTCGAGCTTCTTGCGGATGTACCCGACGTAGACCTCGACGACGTTGGAGCTCGTATCTCGGTCGTACCCCCAGACCTGGTTCAGCAGCTGTGGCTGTGACAGGACCTGGCCGGCGTGATGCATCAGCGTCTCGAGCAGCGCGAACTCCCGCGCACTCAGCTCGACCGACCTTTCGCCGATGTGCACCTCCCGCGTCATGACGTCGATCGTGACTCGTCCGTGCGAGACCGTCGCCGACCCGGTCTGGTCCGCGGAACGGAGGCGCGCCCTGATCCGCGCGACCAGCTCCTCGAAGTCATACGGCCTCGTGAGGTAGTCATCGGCACCGGCGTTCAGCGTGGCCACGGGATCGGAGACGGCATCCTGGGCGGTCAGGACGATCACGGGCACGGCTGAGCCCGAGCTCCGGAGCTTGGTGAGGATCTCGTCCCCCGCGACGGTCGGCAGGGAGAGATCGAGGACGATGAGATCGAAGCCGAGCGACGTCGACAGCTGTAGACCTTCGGCGCCGTCGCACGTAGTCCGGACGGCGAACCCCTCCGCCTCGAGGCCGCGCTTGATGAAGGAGGCGATCTGGGGGTCGTCCTGAACGACCAGCACGTTCACGGTCATCCCTCCGGCTGGTCATGAGGGCCGCTCGGCACGCGCACGCTGCCGCGGCTCGGACCTCGTATTCGCCCCCCATCTTGGGAGGCGGATCGCACGGCGGCAAACGACCTGGATGCGCCGTACGAGCTGAGGGCTGGCTGAGAGATCTCTCAGGGCGCTCTCAGGTCGGCTTCAGGGTGTATTGGCAGGGTGTCTGGTGTTGAGTTGCAGGAAGGGGGTGCGACGATGCAGACCACTCCGTGGGTCGTCGTCGAAGCCGACGACAAGCAGACGATCCAGCGGGAGTTCAGCCAGGGCGAGATCGTGGACCAGTTCCCGTCGAAGGAACACCCGATCTTCCTGGTTCAGAGCCCGAAGGTTCCGGCCCTGCCCAACACCGTGCTGCAGGGCCCGATCTACGGTGTAGGCATCTTCCGCGACGAGCGCCGGGCGCGCACGCTCGCGAAGCGCCTCGCCGAGAGCTAGGGGACTCCCGTAGATCCGTTGCCGTAGGCGTGGTCCGGAGGAGACCGGAACGGTCGATCCGGACCACGTCTGCTGTGTATGCGCTTGAGCGATCCGGGCTTTCGACCACGAGGCGACGCCGTTCGGGACTCTGAGGCGACACCGACAGCCGACGGGCCGAAGCCGCTACCAGCGTGTCGGGCGGACCGCGACGTTCAGCCTCGTCTACCTCGTGACAGCGGTCACTGTTCGGCGTCGCGTAGGGCTTCCCCGAACGTCAGGAGGGCCTCACCGATCGCTGATGCCCGGTCTGCGGAGGTGATCTCCCCCTTCTCGAGGGCTTCGGACACCTTCTCCTGCAGATCATCGATCTTCTCGAGCAACCGGTCCACGTCGTCACCCTTGTCGGACTCGCGGAGGATCTCGTCGATCGTGTGACGGATCTCATGGTCGAAATGGCCGGTGATCTCCCCCGCCTCGATGCCCTCATCAACGGTATCGAGCACGATCGCAGCGGCTTCGTGCGGCGACGGCTCTTGCGGTGCCGGTGGGCTGGTCTCCACAGCCGGAGTCTGTTGCGTCGGGGCCGCGCTGCTGATCTGTGGCGAGCTGGTCTCCACAGGCGAAGGCTGCTTCGTCGCGGGCGAGCTGCTGAGCTGCGAAGACGCATCCGTTCGGGCATCCGGTTCGCCTCTTGCCAGCGCGATGAAGAAGAGGACGGCGAGGCCGCCCACCGCGATGACGATCGTCGGCCACGCCTTCGGTCCCGGCCTCCGGCGCCCGCCCGGCGGCAGGCGATGCATCGGTATGGGTGCCGGTTGCAGCCGCTCCGTCAACGCGGTCGGCACGACGGCGTCTTGCCTCATCGCGGCGGAGAGAGCACTCTGGACCGCCTCTCCGGTTGGCGGGCGCCGGGCGGGATCCTTCTCGAGCAACGCGGCGACGAGTTCGTCCATCGCGGCCGGGACGGCGGGGTTGACCGAGCGGACACGAGGCGCCGGGGTGTGCATGTGGGCATACGAGAGTGCCGCAAGGTCCCCCTCGAACGGCGTCCGGCCAGTGAGCATCTCGAACAGCACGCAGCCCAGGGAGTACAGGTCCGCTCGAGGGTCGACCCGGTCGCCTCGCACCTGTTCCGGCGAGATGTACGGAGCGGTGCCGCGCACGCTCAGGGTCGCGGTGAGTGCCTCGGGAGACAGGAGTCGGGCGATCCCCATGTCCGCAAGCTTCACCCCGCCCTCGGGCGGCAGCAGAACGTTCGACGGTTTGACGTCCCGATGGATGACGGCCTGCCCGTGGGCGAACCCCAGGGCGGACGCCAGGCGGCTTCCGATGTCCGCCGCTCGTTCGGGCGTGAGTCGGCCCTCCGCATCGAGCAGCTCCCGGAGCGTCGGTCCGTCGACGAGCTCCATCACGATGAATCGGTCGCCGCCGTCGACCCCCGCGTCGAACACGGTGGTCACGTTCGGGTGTTGGAGGCGGGCGAGGATCTGGGCCTCCTGTTCGAACAGGGCGACCGAGCGGGGTTCCCCGTGGTCCAGCAGCAACTTGATCGCCACCGGTCGCCGCAGCAGGACGTCCTCGCCCCGGCGGACCTCGGACATGAGGCTCCGTCCGAGCACCTCCCCCAGCCGGTAGCGGCCGCCGAGCAGTCGAGGCGTCTGGATGTGGGGGCCGTCCTTTCCTAACGGATCGCGAGACCGCCACATGCAGCCATGCCGGCCTTCGCCGCAAGCTCCCGTTCGTCTCTGACGTCCGCCCGAAGGCGTCCCAAGGCGTGTGCGACCCTGCGGTTGTCGGGGCCGATCGCTCCCTCCAAGCCCGTGATCGAAGCGTTGGTCTCCCCGAAGGCGGAAAGGAACCTATCCAACGGGATCGCGTCTCCTTCGGGGCGGCCGAGGGCGCGGATCGCGCCGAGCGCTTGTAGCCGGATGTTGAAGGCACGGCGGAGTTCACCGCGCGTTGGAGTCGGGCTCAGGTCAACGCCTCCGTCCGGCTGCTGCAAGGCGGCGCATGCCTCGGTGGCGAGTGCGGCGAGGTCGTCCTCGGCCGGCCGATCGACGAGGGCCAGGTACGCGATCACCGCGAACAGCACGACCAGAGCTACGGCCGCGGCCGCGAGCCACCTCCTGTTGGAGCGCGCCGGTCGCGACTCACGTTCCTGCACCCGAGAGGGCAAAGGCTGGGTCGCGTCTTCGTCCTCCGCGACGGGGTCATCGGACGGTGGCGCGTGGGCCGGTCGGGTCTGATCCGGTGGCAGCGGGATCGACACCATGGTGTCCTCGGCTCGCCGGTCGAGCTCGATCTCGAGCGTGGTCTGTCCGACCCTTACCTCGTCACCCGGGCCGACCGCGGTCGCGCCTGCGATCCTTTCCCCGTTGACGAAGGTGCCGTTGGTCGAACCGAGGTCCTCCACGACCACCGACTCACCCGAGCGGCGCAGCACCGCGTGGCGGCGCGACACCTCGGGATCCTCCAACACGAGGTCGCCGTCCTGACGACCGACGGAGACCTCGAGATCCACTTCGACCCGCCTGCCCGCCTCCGGGCCGGTCCTGACCACGAGCGCTGGCAACCCACACCTCCAGGGGTTCCCGAACGAGACCACGACGATACCGGGGCTGGTTCGTTATCGGTCGCGCGACGGCGCCCCTTGACCTGGGCTCAACCCCCGTGCACGACCCGGCGATAGTAGGAGGAAGATGGGACCACGATGGAGTCTCCAGGACGATGAGGGCCACTGCCGCGTGCACGGCGCGTCATCCGGGCCCATGGGCGCTGACATCGAGTGCCCTCTGCCACACGCAGCTGCGAGGTGCCCGGTCTGCTCCATGGGGTGGATCGGTCCTGGGCCCGGCGACAGCGTCGTCCTCTGCATCCTTACTCGGCATATCGTGGAGACCCACCCGAACACCGCGCACGCGACAACGCTCAGGTTCAACGCCCAGCAGTTGGGTGGGTCCATGGATCCTGACGATTGGTGCCACCACGATCCCGAGCAGCACCGTCGTGTCATGGTCCTAGAACCCACATCGTGACGCATCGGCTCCGGCGACCCCCGGCGTCGGCGGGCAGAACCGGCGCTCGGAGCTATCCCGCGAGCCGACCGGTGCCGGGGCTCTTTGCGACATCCGCGGGTTGGGAGATCGCCCGACAACCTCTCGCGCGAGCCGGCGGGAAGGTCGGCTAACCGGGATTTGACATAGCCTCCTGGAACCGATGGACGACGTACTCGAGAGCATCATCCTCGGGCGGCTGGACGCCGACGGCAAGCTGGGGGAGCGCACCCGGGCCCTCGTCATCGGGGCATGCCATGGCGCAGAGGCCCTCGACGCGACGCTGGAGGGTAAGGCGCCGAAGCCCTCGACGAAGACGGACGCCAAGGCGCCCTCTGCCCGGGATCCCGCCTACCTCCGAGCGATCGAGGTGCAGGGTTTCCGCGGCGTCGGCCCACCGGCGTCGCTCTCGATCACGCCAGGTCCAGGGCTCACGCTCGTCGTCGGGCGCAACGGGAGCGGCAAGTCGAGTTTCGCGGAGGCTCTGGAGCTCCTGCTCACCGGCGACAACAGCCGCTGGAGCACCCGCTCGGCGATCTGGAAGGAAGGATGGCGCAACCTGCACCAGCCCGACGCCCGCATCGATGCCGAGTTCGTCATCGAGGGGGCGAAGGGATCGACGGTGGTTTCGCGAGCCTGGGGACCCGACGCCAAGCTGGAGGAAGCCGACACGGTCGTATCACCTCAGGGTTCGAAGAAGGCGGACCTCGAGACGCTGGGTTGGGCAGGTGCGGTCGAGATGTACCGCCCGTTCCTCTCATACAGCGAGCTCGGATCCATGCTCGATGCCGGGCCCTCCGCCCTGTACGACGCCCTGTCCGCGATCCTGGGGCTCGAAGATCTGATCGAGGCCGAGGCGCGACTGAAGGAAGCGAGCAAGCAGAGGAAGAGACTCTCCGACGAGGCGGAGCACGCGCTGCCGCCGATCCTCGAGCGACTCGCCACGATTGAAGACGAGCGGGCGAGCGTCTGCATCGAGGCGCTGTCGGCCAAGACGTGGGATCTCGACGCGGTGGAGGAAGCGATCGTCGGAACCGAGGCCGCCGACCGAGAGGAGAGCCAGCTTTCGGTGCTTCGACAGCTCGCGCTGTTGGAAGCCCCCGATGCCGATGAGGTGAACACCGCTGCCGACGGACTCGATGCCGCCGCGTCCGCGCTGCGCGAGATGCGAGGTACCGAGGCGGCCAAGGCCCGCCAGACCGCCGAGCTGTTGGGGGCCGCGCTCGCGTTCCACGAACGTAACGGCGATCAGGACTGCCCGGTGTGCGGACAAGGACTGCTCGACGCCGAGTGGCGCACAGCGACCGAGGAGGAGATCGGCCGCCTTCGTCAGCTGGCGGAGCAGGTGGACCTGGCACACCGGTTGATGGAAGAGTCGATGAAGAGCGCTCGGGCGCATCTGTTGCCGGTGCCCGCGGTGCTCTCGAGCGGCTCCGAGATCGGGCTCGACGTCGAAGGCCTGAGCGGCGCGTGGAAGGCGTGGTCGGCCGGCGCGTCGATCGAGGAGTCCGAGGCCCTGGCGCGGCACCTGCGCGCATCGATTCCGTCGGTCGTTCAAGGCGTGGAGGAACTGAGGGCGACGGCTTCGAGAGAGCTTCAGCGAAGGGAAGACGTCTGGCGTCCGATCGCGGCCGATCTGGCGGTCTGGCTCGACACCGCGAAGCGAGCCCGGAGCGGGGAGGACGTGCTGAAGGACCTGAGTGCCGCCGAGAAGTGGATCCGCAGTGCCTCCAACGACATCCGCAACGAGCGGTTCGCTCCAATCGCCGATCAGGCTCAGGGCGTGTGGGACATGCTCCGGATGCAGAGCAGCGTGCTGCTGAAGAAGATCGTGCTCACCGGTGCCGGATCGGCGCGGAAGGTCGTCCTCGACGTGAGCGTCGACGGGATGGAGGGGGCCGCGCTCGGGGTCATGAGCCAGGGCGAGCTGAACTCACTCGCGCTGAGCCTGTTCATGCCGAGGGCGACGCTTCCGGAGAGCCCGTTCCGGTTCGTGGTCATCGACGACCCGGTTCAGTCGATGGACCCGGCGCGGGTGGATGGGCTGGCGCGCATGCTCGAGAAGGCCGCGCACGATCGTCAGGTCGTCGTTTTCACGCACGACGAGCGCCTGGCACGGTCGTGCCGCCTGTTGGGGATCGATGCGAAGGTCGTCGAGGTCACGCGAAGGCCCGAGTCGGTGGTCGAGCTGCGCCCGGGTCAGGATCCGGTCAGCCGTTACTGCGACGACGCGTGGGCGGTGGCGAAGAACGAGGACCTCGATCCCGCGGTCAAGGCTCGCATCGTAGGGGTGTTCTGCCGTCTGGCGATGGAGGCCGCATGTACCGAGGCCGTCACGCGGCGAAGGCTCGCCAACGGCGAGGACTACGGGTCGATCGAGGCGCTCCTCGATTCCGCCAAGGGCCTCGCGCAACTGATGGCGCTGGCTCTGTTCGACGACACCACGAGGACCAAGGACCTGTACCAACGGCTCGACAGGGGGATAGGGAAGTGGGCGGTGGCCGCCTACAGGCAGGTACAGGAGGCGGCGCACAAGCCGGTGAGCGATGACGTCCTGGTGACGATGGTCCGGGAGAGCGAGAGGCTCGCCCGCGGGCTGGTGCAGCTTCCCTGATGAGCAGATCCAACGAGATGACGTCGGCCGAGATCCTCGAGCGGGCCACCGGTCTGCTGAACCATCCGACGGCAGGGACCGCCGGGCTGTGGCCGCGCGCGACCGCGGTCCTGGCGCGTCAGGCCCTCGAGGTCGGTCTGCACGACGCGCTCTCTTCGAAGATCCCCGGGATACAGGACGCTCCGGTTCGCGTGCAGCTGCTCTGTCTCCAGTCCTACCTCGAGGACGCCGAGACCGCGCACGAGGTGAACCTCGCGTGGTGGGCGTTGTCGCGAGCCTGCCATCACGGTTCCTACGAGCTGCCACCGACCGCGCCCGAGCTCGAGGGTCTGATCGACGTGGTCCGCCGCTTCGTCCGAGCGGTGTAGGAGCGTCTGTGGCGGAGCGGATCGAGACCCTCGCTCTGCTCTTCACCGACATCGAAGGTTCGACGAACCTCCTGAGATCCCTGGGCGCCGAGTACCGGACGCTCCTTGTCCAGCACCGGCGTGTGCTTCGCGATGCGTTCGCCGCTCACGGCGGGATGGTGCTGCGAGGTGAGGGAGACGCCCTGTTCGCGACGTTCACCGATCCATCGTCGGCGATCCTCGGTGCGATCGACGGACAGGTGGCGCTCGCGAAAGCCGAGTGGCCCGCCGGCGCGCACGTGCGCGTCCGGATGGGGGTCCACGTCGGCGAGGTGACGATCGATGAAGACGACGACTACGTCGGCCTCGCCGTGCATCAGGCAGCGCGCATCTCGGCCGCCGCACACGGCGGCCAGGTCCTGACCTCGAAGGCCGTACAGACCCAGGCCGAACACCTGGTACCCGCCGAGGTGTCGCTGAAGCCGATCGGACGGTTCCGGCTCAAGGACTTCCCGGAGCCCCAGGACCTGTTCCAGCTGCATCATCCCGAACTTGCAGAGGACTTCCCCGCTCCGCGCACCGCTCCGGGCGCGAGACACAACCTTCCGAAGGCGATCTCCAGTTTCGTCGGCCGGGACCGCGACGTGGGTGAGGTCGCCGAGCTGCTGGAGACCGCGCGGCTCGTCACATTGACCGGGCCGGGAGGGTGCGGGAAGACGCGCCTGGCGATCGAAGCGGCTTCCGCCTCCCTTCCCGTGCGACCGGACGGGATCTGGTTCGTCGACCTCGCGCCGGTTTCCGACCGGGAGCTCGTCCGTTCGGTCGCGGCGGAGGCGATGGGGGTTCAAGAAGGCCCGGCGGCCGCCGACACCGCGTTGATCGACTTCCTGTCGTCCGGGAGTCCGTTGGTGATCCTGGACAACTGCGAGCACCTGATCCCGGTCTGCGCGGAGCTGACCGAGCAGTGGCTCTCGACCTGCCCGGGGCTCACGATCCTGGTGACGGCGCGGGAGCCGATCGGCGTCGCGGGCGAGGTGGTCCGCAGGGTGGGCGGTCTGGAGGTGCCTTCGGACAATGGTCTCGCCGGGTCCTCTGAAGCGGTCCAGCTCTTCGTCGAACGGGCGAGGAGTCACGAGCCGGGGTTCGGATATGACGAGAATGAGCTCGCCGAGATCGGGCACGTGACCAACCGTCTCGACGGGATCCCCTTGGCGATCGAGATGGCCGCCGCCTTGGTCGGGACGCTGAGCGTTGGGGAGATCCTCTCCCGGCTCGACGACCGGTTCCGTCTGCTGACGGGAGGAGGCGGGCGAAACCTCGGACGCCAGCAGACCCTTCTGGCAACGGTCGACTGGAGTCACGATCTGTTGTCCGAACCGGAGCGCGTTCTGTTACGCAGGCTCTCGGTGATGTCCGGGTCCTTCTCGCTGGAGGATGTCGAGGCGGTCTGTGTCGGCGACGGGCTCGATCGTGCCGACGTGGTCGCCCTCCTCCGAAGGCTGGTGGCGACATCCTGGTTGATCAGGGAACGCACGGATGACCGCGCCACCTATCGGTTGCTGGAGACCTCCCGCCAGTACGCGCTGGACAAGCTCGTCTCGTCTTCGGAGGCGCAGAGGTACCGGAGCAAGCACGCCGAGTGGTTCACGGCTCTTGCCGAGACGGGGGCCGCGTCGATCCTCGGCGGCCCGGAGCAGAGGCGCTGGTTCGACCGCATCGCGTCGGAGCTCGACAACTTCAGGACCGCGCTGGCGTGGAGCCTGGGCGACGGGGATCCCGCGCTCGCGCTCCGACTCGGTGCCGCGCTTTCGAGGTTCTGGGAGGTCCGGGGCCATTGGTCCGAAGGGTTGGGGTGGCTCGAAGACGCGCTTGCTGCAGCGCCTGACGCGGACGACGGACTTCGGGGACGCGCGCTGGTCGCTGCGTCGTTCCTCGCCTTCTATCGCGGTCGGCTCGGTTCGGCACGTTCGATGGTGACCGAAGGCCTCGCCGCGGCCGTACGCGCGCGGGACACGGCAGCCGAGGCGCGCGGCCTTCGGTTCGAAGCGGTGATCGAGCAGCGCATGGGGGATCGCGCGGCCGCGATCGATTCCGCCAGGAAGGCGGTCGAGCTGACTCGGTCTGGCGGTGAGGCGGCGGACCTCGCGTTCGCCCTGCAGGTCCTCGGCCGGCTGTTGATGGATGACGACCGGGATGAAGCACGCGCTCGATACGAGGAGGGCCTCGACGTGGCGCGCGAAGCACAAGATGCCGTCTCTCGGATCTACCTCCTCTACGCGCTGGGCCGTTGGCACGTTCGTGCGGGCGACGACGAGCAAGCGCGCGAGCTCTATTCGGAAGCGCTGGAACTCGCTGAGCAGGTCGGGGAGCGGTGGATGGCCATGAACGTCTTGGTGGGGCTCTCGCAAGTGAGCGAGGACGTCGACGCGGGCCCCGCGCTCGAAGAGATGGTCGGGGTCCTGCGACAGACCGGGAATCGGATGATGCAGATCGTGTGGCTTCGGCAACTGGCCTATCGCCGAAGGTTGGAGGGAGATCCGGAAGGAGCGAAGCGTGCGGTCGACGAAGCCCTGGGGATCGTGAAGGAGGAGGGCACGTCGGAAGCCGAGGTCTTGGGCCACTACATCCTCGGCAGCCATCTCGACGAGGCCGCGAAGGACCACGCGGGCGCCGTCCGCGAG
>JBMDWR010000049.1:0-3111 GCA_048594645.1 Actinomycetota bacterium | reverse complement strand
TCGGTCAGCGTGTTCGAGAACACGAGCTTGGACAGCTCGTTCAGGCGATCCGCGATGATCTCCTGGTCCGTCGTCGCGGTTGGCCAGTACCCCACGAACAGCTCATAGGTCTTCCGTCCCAGCAGGATCGTGTCGACGCTGTCCAGGAACTTCAGTTGATCGCTGTCGGAGTGCCTGTCCGCCTCGATCGGGGGGAAGAAATCCAGGGTTCCTTCTCTGTCCACGGCGTAGCCGTCGAGCGACACCCATTCCTGGAGGATCACCTTCCGCATGGCCTCGTACCTCCCGTTGTCACGGCCAGCCGGCCCTTCCGGCCGTTCGCCGTTACGACTGCGGTCTGGGCCCGGACTCATCGCCATCCACCCTCATCCGCGAGGCCGAGATCGAGCGCTGCCCATGACATCTTCGAGAGCAGCTGATACCGAAGACGAGATCGCGTCCTCTCGGGAAGCCCGAGCCCGCGCGATCCGACCCTAGCCGAGCGGCTCTCGACCCATCCTGACCCGGTAGTCCTCGTTGAACGAGTAGAGGAACCGATCCTGGCGCGGGTAGACGCCCGTCGTGAACGAACGCGATCCCACGCCAGTCTGCGCTCGCTCGCACACCTCCCAGTCCTGCTTCGAGATCAGGTCCCACAGCTCGACCACGGGTTCGGGCTTGAAGCGCTCGGGATCCGCGATCACCTCCGGCGGGAACAGGTATTCGGAGACGACCGTGGTGTGGGAGGGTCCCTTCGGATAGCCGATGTAGTACATGACGCAGTCCGGGTGCATGTTGAGCATCAGGTTCGGGAACTGGTACGAGCCGTAGTACCGACCGAGGTCCTCCGGCAGCAGGCCGGGAAGCGGAGGGAGCTCGGACCGGCCCGACATCGTGAACGACGTGGCGCCCTCGACCAACGCGTTGCCGCCGTCGCGCATCTCGTCGTCCCAGACCTCGCCGAACCGGAACAGCGGCACCACCTTGACGAGCTCGGGGTGCACCGTCGGGCAGTGGAGGCACTCGTTGTAGTTCTCGACGATGATCTTCCAGTTGGCCTCGACCTCGTAGACGATCCGCGCGCCGATCCGCAGGTCCTGCATCGCGAACCGCTCGAAGGCGGTCATCGTCTCGGTCCCCTGCGTGAGCGACTCCATCAGCGGACGCGGTCGGTCGGCGAGGTTCACGAACACGAACCCCGCGTACTCGTCGACGTTGATCGGGTGCAGCGGGTACGACGACCGGTCGAACCGCTCGTCCTGTTGCACGTTGGGCGTGCCGATCAGGCGCCCGTCTAGGTCGTAGGTCCAGGCATGGTACGGACAGGTGAAGGCCTTGCGGCGGTTCCCGCACTCGTCGTCGTCGAGGAACTTCGTGCCTCGGTGCGAGCAGACGTTGTAGAAGCCGTTCAGGCGACCCTCGGCGTTGCGAACGACGAAGACCGACTCTCCCGCCACGTCCCGCACGACGTAGTCGCCGGCACCCGAGACCTCCTCGGAGCGCCCGAACGCGACCCAGTCTCCCCACCAGATGCGCTCTCGCTCCTCGTCCCAGACCTCGAAGCTCGTGTGATCGCGCCCGGAGAGGGTGGGCCGGGGACGCCAGTCGTGTTCGGCGGGCTGGAGCCAGAAGTCGGTGGTGCCCTGATGTGTGTCCATGTCTGCCTCCCGTGGCACTCTTGAACGGCCGTTCAATCGCTCGGGATTCAGGATAACGCCGCGATGCGGTGGGGGTAGAACCGGCCTGCCGCGCCCCACCTGGCGGGTCGCCGTCGACTCCAGCCGGTTAGGCCGTTGGTCCATAGCGGATGGCCGAAGGGCTGGGATCGCTGAGCCAGCGTATAGGCCGAAGACTTCTCGGGTAGCGGCGCCTTCGAAACGCGGAGGTGATGCGCGCTGGCTCCTGAAGCGCCGTACGAGTTCCGACTCCCCCCGGACACCACGGCACCCATGCTCGCCCGCGTCGCCCTCGGTACGCTGATCCGCGGCGTGCCCGAGGGTGTTGCCACCGATCTGGCGATCCTGACGTCCGAGGTCGTCTCCGACGCGGTCGGGCACGCTTCGACCACCGAGTGGGAGGACATCGTCCTGCGGGTGGACCGCGACCAACGGATCCGTATCGAGGTCATCGGCGGCGGAACGGCATTCGATCCATCCGCTTCCCCTCGCGCAGCCCCGAACGACTCCGCATTGGGTCACGTGCTCGTCGAACAGCTCGCGTCAGCGTGGGGTGTCGACCGGAGGGGTGACTGCACGATCGTCTGGTTCGAAGTCGACTCGGAGATCAGCCGCTGGCCGTAGTGTCCTCGTCCTGGTCGGCGGCTCGGTCTGCGATGTCGCTGTGGCGCCGTGTCGCATGACTCGCACCTTCCGGCGAGCTCAGATCCGAACGTTGCCGAGCCAGCTGCGGTAGAGGCCGGCGTAGGTCCCCCCGTCTTCGACGAGCTGGGTGTGCGTCCCGCGCTCCACGATGCGTCCGGCGTCGAAGACGAAGATCTCATCGGCTTCTTCGGCCGTGCTCAGGCGGTGCGCGATCGAGATCGTGGTGCGGCCCGCAGACAGGCGGCGGAGGGCTTCGGAGATCCGTCGTTCGGTGGCAGGGTCCACGGCGCTCGTGGCCTCGTCGAGGATCAGCACGCCTGGGTTGCCGATCTGCGCCCTCGCGAGCGAGACGAGCTGGCGCTCGCCGACCGAGAGCGACTCGCCGCGCTCGCCCACGCGCGTGTCGATGCCCGTGGGCAGCGACTCTACCCAGTCGCCGAGGCCGAGCTCGTCGAACGCGGCCTCGACCTCGCGGTCGGTCGCGCCCTCGCGCCCGGCCCGGACGTTCTCGCGTACGGTGAGGTCGAACAGGAACCCGTCCTGAGGCACCATCCGCACCGCGGCCCTGCGTGAGGCCGGCGCGATCTCACGCAGGTCGGCGCCCTCGATCTCGATCCGACCGTTCACGGGATCCGCGAGCCGCGCGAGCAACTTGCAGAACGTGGTCTTGCCTGAGCCGGTCTCGCCAACGATCGCCACGTGCGCACCCCCCGGCACCTCGATCGACACGTCGCGGAGCACGGCCGGACCGTCGCCGTATCGGTACGAGACGCCCTCGGCCCGCACCGCGAGGGCCCCGTCGCGCAGCGTC
>JBMDWR010000048.1:0-1762 GCA_048594645.1 Actinomycetota bacterium | reverse complement strand
GCGCTGGGCCACGAGGGATCGAGCTCGGCCCCGCAGTGCTGCTCGTTGATCCGGCTCGTGGCGTTCCCAGAGGAAGGCATCGTCGTCTCGGTCCAGGCCAACACGCCGCCGACGGGCGATCCGTACGGCGCCTACAACAGCGCGGTCGTGCGGCTGACGCAGCTCCTGAGGGACGCGGCTCGCGGATCTGCCTCGGATCGGTCGCCGTGAAGTCCGCATCTTTCAAGACCTGCCTCCGTTGTGACTGGGAAGGCGATACCGACGAAGCGCGCTGTCCGAACTGCGGAGTGGCCCTGTACGCCTCGGCACGTGCGTCGTCCGTGCCGCTCGAAGCGGCGCGCGCGGGCGAACCCGATTCCCCCCGCTCCGACGCGGTGTCCCCGCCGGGCGACGCGGCCTCCGAACCACCGGTCCGTCGGCCGAGTCCACCGCTTCCTCGCGCGAAGACACTGGGTTGGCGGAGCGGATCGGCGCGTTCGGTCCGGCAGCTCGGTCCGGCAGCGATCGTCGTCGTCGTTCTGGTGATCGGTGCGTGGTTCGTGTCGCGTGACGGACGGCCAACGTCGCCGGCCGATGTGGTCGGTAGGTCGGACGCGGGCAACACGGGGGCCAGGTCCAGCGTCGCACCGTCGTCCACAGCACTCAGCCTCAGCACGGAGGGGCGATCCCAGCTCATCCTGGGCAACGTTCGGCTGTCGTTCGCACTACCGGCGGCGGGCTGGGAGGCGCACGACGGCGTCTCGATGAACAAATCCAGCTCCGGGCCGCAGGATGCCGAGGCGATGATCTTCTGGACAAGCTTCCCAGAGACGGACATCGCCGCGCCCTGTACGGATGCGCTGGGTTCCGACGTTGGCGGTTCGGCCATGCGCCTCGCTGCCGCGATGACGGTCGCGCCGGGGATCGAGGTCGTCCGCGGACCGTCGAACGTGATCGTCGGCGAGTATCCAGCGAAGCACGCGGTGCTGCGGGTCGCGTTCCCGAGGCACCCGGGCTGCCGCCCCGGCTTCTTCTTCAGCTGGCCGACGGTAGAGCAAGGGGCGTTCTGGTCGGAGACGTTCTACGGAGACACCATCGAAGTATGGATCGTCGACGTTCGAGGGTCGCTGATCGTGATCGAGGCCGCGACCACGCCCCAGGCCGATGCCGACCTCGCACGCGAGATCCGTCAAGTCGTCGCATCGACCCGCTTCGCCACCTGAACCGAGCCGACCTTCCTGAGGTGGAGAGGAAGGCCGCTTCCCATATCCAGGGTGTAAGCGATAATCCGCCGATGGTCGTCGACGGCGGATCACCGAGCTCGCCCGGACCCCAGATCAGGACGTTCCTGATCGCGGACGTCCGCGGCTACACCCTCTTCACCCAGGAGCGGGGTGACGAGGCCGCCGCGAAGCTCGCGGCGAAGTTCGCCGACATCGCCCGCGAGATCGTCGAGACGCGGGGAGGCACGCTCCTCGAGCTCCGGGGCGACGAAGCCCTCTGCGTGTTCGCCTCGACGCGCGAGGCGATCCGTGCCGCCCTCGACCTGCAGCAGCGGTTCGTCGAGGAGACCCTCGAGCAGCCGGAGCTGCCGCTCACCGTGGGGATCGGGCTCGACGCGGGCGAGGCGGTCCCGGTGCAAGGCGGCTACCGAGGCGCCGCGCTGAACCTCGCCGCCCGGCTGTGCGGGCAGGCTCGGGCG
The DNA here is from genome assembly GCA_048594645.1 of Actinomycetota bacterium. Lineage (GTDB taxonomy): Bacteria > Actinomycetota > UBA4738 > UBA4738 > HRBIN12 > DASSJM01. The sequence continues at coordinate 81 of JBMDWR010000048.1, read as the reverse complement.
GGAGAGATCCTCGCGACGCGCGAGGTCACGCACCTGGCCCGGCGGATCGAGGGCGCGCGGTACCAGGATCGCGGCGCGCTG
>JBMDWR010000047.1:0-6948 GCA_048594645.1 Actinomycetota bacterium | reverse complement strand
ACGCCGGGGATGATGCTCACGGCCAAGGCCCTGCTCGAGGAGAACCCGTCGCCGAGCGATGACGACGTCCGCTGGGCGATCTCCGGCAACATCTGCCGTTGCACCGGTTACATCAACATCGTCAAGGCGATCCAGGCGGCCGGCCGCACGATGGCCGAGAGCCCCGCCCAGGCCGCCGAAGCCACCGTCGCGAGCTAGGAGGCGAAGAGCGATGGCAACGGAGACCGAGGAGATCCGCGGGATCGGCCACAGCGTTCGACGTGTGGAGGACGACCGCTTCATCAGGGGCGCGGGCACCTTCATCGAGGACGTCCACCTGCCCGGGATGCTGTACATGGCGATCCTGCGCAGCCCGTACGCGCACGCGAAGATCAACGGCGTCGACGGTTCGAGGGCGCAGGCGCTCGAAGGCGTGATCGCCGTCGTCACGGGCGAGCTGATGGCGCAGCACAACCTGGCGTGGATGCCAACGATGTCCGGGGACACGCAGGCGGTGCTCGCGACCGACAAGGTGCGGTTCCAGGGTCAGGAGGTCGCGGCCGTGATCGCGACCGACCCGTACATCGCGAAGGACGCGCTCGAGCTGATCGACGTGGACTACGAGCCGTTCGGCGTCGTGGTCTCACCGCAGCAGGCGGCCGCCGCCGACGCGCCGGTGATCCGAGACGAGAAGGAAGGACAGACCGACAACCACATCTACCACTGGGAGGCCGGAGACGCGGAGGCCACCGGGAAGGCGTTCGCCGAGGCCGACAAGGTCGTCTCGCTCGACACGTTCTACCCGCGTTCGCATCCTGCCCCGCTGGAGACGTGCGGGTGCGTCGCCGACGTGAACCCCGCCACGGGACAGGCGACGATCTACATGACCTCGCAGGCGCCGCACGCGATCCGGACGGTGTTCGCCCTGGTCGCCGGGCTTCCCGAGGAGAAGATCCGGATCATCTCGCCGGACATCGGTGGCGGGTTCGGCAACAAGGTGCCCGTGTACCCGGGCTACGTCGTCGCGACCGCCGCGTCGCTGCTGCTCGGCCATCCCGTGAAGTGGATCGAGGAACGCAGCGAGAACCTGATCTCGACCGGGTTCGCGCGCGACTACTGGATGCACGGCGAGGTAGCGCTGAAGGCCGACGGGACGATGACCGGGCTCCGCGTCTCGCTCGAGGCCGACGAGGGCGCGTTCTACGCCGATGCGCAGCCGTCGAAGTTCAAGGTCGGTCTGTTCCACATCGTGAGCGGGTCGTACGACCTTCCGGCGGCGCACGTCTCGGCCGACGGCTACTACACCAACAAGGCTCCGGGCGGCGTGGCCTACCGATGCTCGTTCCGCGTCACCGAGGCCTCGTACATGATCGAACGCCTCGTGCAGAACGCGGCGTACGAGATCGGCATGGACCCGGCCGACTTCCGGAAGAAGAACTTCATCGAGAAGGACCAGTTCCCGTACCGTTCGGCGACCGGGTTCGAGTACGACTCGGGCGACTACCACGGCGCGATGGACCTCGCGCTGGAGAAGGTCGGGTACGAGCAGCTCCGCAAGGAGCAGGCCGAGGCGCGCGAGGAGGACCGGCTGATCGGGATCGGGCTCGCGAGCTTCACCGAGGTCGTCGGCGCCGGGCCGCACAAGGACTACGACATCATGGGCCTGAAGATGAACGACGGCGCCGAGCTGCGGATCCACCCGACCGGCAAGGCGATCCTCAAGATCAGCTCGAAGACGCAGGGCCAGGGGCACGAGACCACGGTCGCGCCGATCGTCGCCGAGGAGCTGGGGATCCAGCCCGAGGACATCAAGGTGATGCACGGCGATACCGACAACACGCCGTACGGGCTGGGGACCTACGCGTCGCGCTCGACCCCGACCGTCGGCGCCGCAACCGCGATGGTCGCGCGCAAGCTACGCGACAAGGCGCGCAAGCTCGCCGCCCACCTGCTCGAGGTCTCGGAGGACGACGTCGAGTTCGAGAAGGGTCGCTTCACCGTGAAAGGCGCCCCGGACAAGGCGGTGACGATCCAGGACGCCGCGTTCGCCGCGTACACCAACTTCCCCGACGGGATGGAGCCTGGGCTCGAGGGCGTCACGTACTACGACCCTCCCAACCTCACCTTCCCGTTCGGCACGTACGCGGTCGTCGTCGAGATCGACCCCGACACCGGCGAGTGGAAGGTGAACAAGATGGTCGCGGTCGACGACTGCGGGGTGCGGATCAACCCCATGATCGTCGAGGGCCAGATCCACGGCGGCCTCACCGAGGGATACGGCATCGCGGCGATGGAGCAGATCACGTTCGACGAGGAGGGCAACTGCATCGGCTCGAACTTCCTGGACTACCTGCTCCCGACCGCGTGGGAGACGCCACGGTTCGAGCTGGGCGCGACCGTCACGCCGTCACCGCACCATCCGATCGGCGCCAAGGGCGTGGGCGAATCGGCCACGGTGGGCTCGCCGGCCGCGTTCGTGAACGCCGTGATCGACGCGCTGTGGCCCCTCGGGGTGCGCAACATCGACATGCCGCTCACGAGCGCCAAGGTGTGGGAGGCGATCCAGGCCGCCAAGGCCGAGGCCGCGGGCGGGTAGCCTTGAGCCCGTGAACCCCGAGGTCCTCGAGCTCGCGGCGGATCTGGCGCGACGCGGCGAGCCCTTCGTGCTCGCGACGGTCGTGTGGCGGCGCGCACCGTCCTCGGGCAAGGAGGGCTCGACGGCCTTGATCACGCGCGACCGCCGCGTCCGTGGATGGCTCGGCGGCGCGTGCGCGGAGCCGACCGTGATCCGCGAGGCGCTGAAGGCGCTCGACGACGGCGTGCCGACGCTGCTGTTCCTGGGCCCGCCCGAGGAGCTCGAGGGACGGGGACGCGACGGCGTCGTGACCGTTCCGATCGCGTGTCAGAGCGAGGGAGCCTTGGAGGTCTACGTGGAACCCGTGCTGCCCCAGCCGCACCTGGTCGTGATCGGGCGCTCGCCCGCCGTCGGCGTTCTCGCGTCGATGGCCGGCGCGCTCGGATGGCGAACGGTGATCGTCGACGAGGGCGGGGCCGCCCAGGACTACCCGTCGGCGAACCGCGTGCTGACGACCCTCGACCTCGCGCGGGCCGACGTCACCGAACGTTCGGTGATCGTCGTCGCGACGCAGGGTCACTACGACGAGGCTGCGCTCGAGGCGGCGCTCGCGACGCCGGCCGCGTACGTGGGTCTCGTCGCATCGCGCAGGCGCGCCGCGTCCGTGCTCGGGTACCTGCGTGACCGAGGCGCCACCGACGACCAGATCGCTCGCGTCCACGCGCCTGCCGGCCTCGATCTCGGACGCGTCGCGCACGAGGAGATCGCCGTGGCGATCTTGGCCGAGCTCGTGATGGAGCGCGCCGAGGGGACACTCGCGGCGGCCGCACCGGCTGAGCTCCCGAGACACGAGGAACTGGACCCCGTGTGCGGCATGACCGTGGACGTGGCGTCGGCGCGGCACCGGTCGTCGTTCGAAGGCATCACGTACTACTTCTGCTCGGCGGGATGCCTCGCGCGGTTCGAGGAGGATCCGGCGCGGTTCGTCGCGGCCGTGCCGGGTACGTGAGCGAGGCGACGAGGAAGGGAGGCGATCGGATGGACGAGACGACGAGCGAGCGGACGCTGTCGGACGACGACATCGTCACGACCTCGCCGGCGGCGAGCACCACCGAGGCGGAGCGTCCACGGCCCGACACCGACGACGCCGACACGCAGGACGCGGACGACGCCGACACGGAGGATCAGCAGGACTCGGACGGCACCGATGCCGAAGACGCGATGGACGCCGACGGCACGGACGCGCAGGACTCGGACACGACCGACGCGAAGGACTCGGACACGACCGACGCTGCGTCGTGACATCGGTCGCCCGGCTCGACCTGCCGAGCGAGGCGGAGCGATCCGCGCTCTCGCGCTGCGTGGGCGATCGCGAAGGGTTCGTCCGCGATGCGTGGGGGCGCAGGGCCGTCGTCCACACGGGTGACGACCCCTTCGGGTTCGCCGACCTGCTGACCTTCGACGACGTCGACCGGATCCTGTCGACGACCTCGCTGCGCACGCCGGCGTTCCGGCTGGTCCAGGCCGGCCGGCAGATCCCCGAGTCTTCGTACACGCGTTCGGCGACGACGGGGTCCAAACCCGTCACCGGGATCGCGGATCCCGCCCGCGTCTTCGAGCTCTTCCGCGGCGGCGCGACGATCGTGCTGCAGGGCCTCCATCGCTACCTCGAACCAGTGACACGGTTCTGCCGCGCCCTCGAGGTGGAGCTGGGGCACCCGTGCCAGGTCAACGCCTACATCACGCCGCCGGGCGCCCAGGGGCTCGAGCTCCACGACGACCCGCACGAGGTGTTCGTCCTCCAGGCGTTCGGGCGCAAGTCGTGGGAGATCCACGCCGCGCCGCGCGAGGACGACCGCGCGCCGATCCGCGCCGAGATCGCACCCGGTGACTCGGTCTACATGCCGACGGGCACGCCGCACGCGGCATCCACGCAACGAGAGCTCTCGGGTCATCTCACGGTCGGCGTCCACGTCCTGTCCTGGCGGCAGCTCCTGCGCGACGCACTGAAGCGGGCCGAGGGCGACCCGGCGCTCGACGAAGCGCTCCCGGCCGGCTGGACCTCGGACGTCGACGGCGCGGCCCGGTCGCTCGCCGATCTGCTGCAGACGACCGCGTCCACCGTCGCCGCGATCGACGCGCGTGCGGTCGTCGACGATCGGATCGAGCGGTTCCTCTCGACACGGCTGCCGCTCGTGCGCGGCGCGCTCGTCGACCAGGGGATGCTCGATGCCATCTCGGACGGCTCGCATCTCGCTCGGCGAGACGGCTCGATCTTCCACCTCCGGCGCCGGGCCGACCGGCTCGTCGTGCTCCTCGGGGACCGCCGTCTCGAGATGCCCGGGTGGCTCGAGCCGGCGATGCGCTCGATCGCCGGACGGTCGTCGTTCCGGCTCGGCGACTTGGCGGACGTCGTCCCCGACGTGGACAGCCGCGCGGTGCTCGCGCGCCGGCTGATCCGCGAGGGGCTCCTCCGGCCGCTTTCCTGACGGGGTGCTCCCCCGGTCCGAACGCTGTTCGCACCACAGCGAGACGCGCAGCGAGCCGCTCGCCGGGACCGCCTCCACCGTCCGGTCGTGGCTGCTCATCGAGGATGGCGGGCCGTGGGGCCGCGAGGCCCTGCTCGACGCCCGCCTGCCCGAGGGCGCCGGCCCGGAGCTACTCCGTCGATGTCGCGCGGCGCAGGTACGCCCGCTGCTGATCCGAAGGACCGGCACCTCGGTGCGTGAGGGCCTGTCGTGCTTCGCGATCCGTTCGGGTCCCGAGCCGCCGTGGATGGAGCGAACGCGTCTCTCCGGCTTCGCGGACGCCCTCGATATCGACCTGCTGGCGCTCGGTCGGGGCGAGCGACCGGGGCTCGAGCCGCACGACGATCCCCTCTTCCTCGTCTGCACGCACGGTCGCCGAGACGTCTGCTGCGCCGAACGCGGTCGGCCGGTCGCGCAGGCGCTCGCCGGCCGATATCCGGACCAGGCGTGGGAGAGCAGCCACGTGGGCGGCGACCGGTTCGCCGGCAACGTCGTCGCGTTCCCGCACGGCCTGTACTTCGGGCGGGTCGGTGCGGAGGCGTCCGACGTCGCGGACGCGTACGCCGCCGGCCGCATCTCGCTCCCGCACCTGCGCGGGCGGTCGTGCCTCCCGATGCCTGTCCAGGCGGCCGAGCAAGCCGTGCGCGAGCACACCGGGTTCGACGGCGTCGACGACGTTCGGTTCGAGGGGGCCGAGCGCGATGCTGACGACTGGACGGCCACGTTCGGCACGACGCGTGGGCGGTTCGTGGTTTCCGTTCGCGTCGAGCGATCGGACACACGCTTCCTGACCTGTCGCAGCCGGCGTGAGGAGGCGCCGCGCGCCTACCGCGTGCTCGCCCTCCGCCCGCACGACGTGCGGTGAGCGCTCCGGACGCTCCGACGGGACCCGGCGTACCATCCGAGGCATGAGCGAGCTCACCGACGTCCTGTCGGCGATCGAGTCGCTCTCCGCGCGAGGGCAGAAGCTCGCGCTCGCGACGATCGTCGCGGTGAGCGGCTCGACGTACCGGCGCCCGGGTGCGCGTCTGCTGGTCCCCGAGGAAGGCGACCTCGTCGGCAACATCTCGGGCGGATGCCTGGAGAACGACGTCGCCGACGTTGCGAAGATCGTCATGAACGAGGGCGTCGCGCGGATCGTCTCGTTCGACCTGACCGCCGACGACGACGCCGTCTGGGGGTGGGGCCTGGGATGCAACGGCGCGTTCGAGCTGTTCGTCGAGCCCGCCGACAAGGCCGCCGAGGTCGCCGGCGCCCTGCGGATGGCGCTCGAGCAGGAGCGCCCGATCGCGATGGTCACGGTCCTGGACTCGACGGTCCCGAACGTCGAACAGGGCGACCGTCTGCTGGTCAGGCCCGATGGCGGCATCGAGCGTTCGTTCGGCGACGATGCCCTCGACCGGGCGGCCACCGGCGCCGCGCGCGAGCTCCTCGCGGCCGAGCGGAGCGAGATCCGGACGCTGCCCGGCTCGGAGGGCTCGGCACGGGCGTTCGTGGAGGTGCTCGAGCCGCCGCTCCGCCTCCTGATCTGCGGCGCCGGCCACGACGCCGCCCCCGTCGTCGACGCCGCGGCGAGCCTCGGCTGGAGCCCGATCGTGGTGGACGACCGTCCCGAGTTCCTCAACCGCGAGCGGTACCCGAAGGCGGCGGACTTCGTCGTGGTCGAGCGACCCGACAAGGTTGCAGAGATCGCGCCGGTCGACGCGCGGACGTTCGTCGTCGTGATGACGCACAACTTCCTGCGGGACAAGGAGTACGTGCGTTCGCTCCTCACGTCGCCGGCTCGTTCGATCGCGATGCTCGGACCGGCGGTCCGGACGAAACGCCTGCTCGACGAGCTGCGCGACGAGGGGGTCGAGATCTCGG
>JBMDWR010000046.1:0-1614 GCA_048594645.1 Actinomycetota bacterium | reverse complement strand
GAGATCTCGGCGATCCGGCCGTTCGCCGTGTGCCCGATCGACGGGCCGCATGCGATCGCCGACGACTTCGGGATCATGGTCCAGCGATCGAAGGCCCGCGGCGGCGACCACATCCATCAGGGCAACGACATCTACGCGGCGACGGGGACGCCGATCGTGGCGCCGTTCGACGGTGTCGCGGTCGATGTTACGAACAAGCTCGGCGGGTTCGCCGTCAGCGTGTACGGCGAGTACGGCTACGTCTACAACGCTCACCTGTCGCGGTTCGGCAAGCTCGGAGAGGTGCGGCGCGGAGACGTGATCGGGTACGTCGGAGCGACCGGGAACGCGGGCGGTCCCCACGACCACTTCGAGTGGCACCCAGACGAGGGGGACGCCGTCGACCCCCACGAGTTCCTGATGCTGGTCTGCGACGGGCCGCTGATGACGTTCTAGCTCGGACGGCAGCGCTGTCCGTGCGTGCGGGCGCTCGACCCGTGGGTTCGGGGGAGGTCGAACGGGGGGGGTAACGCCAGGGTCTCGGCCTAGGTCTTCGCGCGGTTGTGGCGGGCAGATGCACGCGTACGGTCGAAGGACCGAGATGTCGAGCTCGCACGCCATCGAGGCAGGCGCTTCGCGCGCCCGTCGAACCGCGGTCGCAACCGTCGCCGCGCTGATCCTTGCATGCGTGCCTGTGGCCGTCGGCTCGGGCTTCGCCTCCGCCGAGGACGAGCTCAAGCAGTCCAAGCAAGAGCTCCGCGAGACCAACGAGAAGATCCGCAACCGCAAGAAGCGGATCCGCGAGATCCAGCGGGTGATGAACCGGCTGGCCACGCGCATCGACCGGACGGCGTCCGAGATCGTTCACACCGAGGAGCGGATCGCCAGGCTCGGATACAAGATGACCGTCCTCCAGGCCGAGATCGACGAGCTCGAGGCGGAGCTCGCCGAACGGGCACGAGAGGCGTACATGCTCGGCGGCGTCGACGTGCTGTACGTCCTGACCGCGACGTCGGCGGCCGATGCCGCCTCACGGATGTCCTTCCTGAACGAGATGAACCGTCGCGACGCGATCTTGGTCGCCAAGATCCAGGAGGGTCGGGCTCGCCTCGCGCGCATGGAGGCGGACATGGTTCGTGCCCGTCAGATCGTCGAGCTCCAGAAACGCCGCCTCGAGGCGGACAAGGAGGAGATAGAGGAGAAGATGGCGGAATCGCGGCGCCTCATGTCCCGGCTCAACGTGAAGGCCGAACAGATCCGGTACGAGATCTCGCAAATCCGGCCGCTCGGGGTCTGCCCGGTGGGAGACCCGCACGCGGTGGCCGACAACTTCGGCATCATGCACCATCACCCGAAGAAGCAGGGCGGCGACCACGTGCACCAGGGCAACGACATCATGGCGCCGGCCGAGACGCCGATCTTCGCGCCGTTCGACGGGACCGCCGAGATCTCCAAGAGCGAGATGGGCGGGCTGGGCGTGTACGTGTACGGCGAGTACGGCTACGTCTACAACGCTCATCTGTCGCGGCTCGGGCAGCTCGGCCCGGTCGAACGGGGCGACATCGTCGGCTACGTCGGCGAGACGGGTAACGCGAGTGGCCCGCATGACCATTTCGAATGGCATCCGGACAACGG
>JBMDWR010000045.1:0-3478 GCA_048594645.1 Actinomycetota bacterium | reverse complement strand
ACGGGCGCCGCGATCGACGTCAACGGCGGCGACCTGATGGTGTGACTCGAGTGACGGTGATCAGGTGACGGTGATCGCGTGCTCGGGGCAGTTGGCCTCGGCCAGTCGAACGCGCTCCTCGAGGGCGGAGCCCACCCGGTCCATCCTCACGACCGCGTAGCCGAGCTCGTCCGCCTCGAACACCTCCGGGCAGAGCGCCATGCAGCGGTTGTGCCCCTGACACCTCGTGGCGTCCACGGCGACCGAGAGCAACGTGGCGTCAGCCATCCACCATCACCCGAGCACCAGCGGCAGCGGCCCGATCCCGTGCCACGGCGGATCGGACCCCGGAGCGAGCGAGAAGCGCGGGTATCGAGCGAGGAACTCCTCGAACGCGACGCGCAGCTCGCGGCGAGCGAGGTTGGAGCCCAGGCACCGGTGGATCCCCACGCCGAACGCCATGTGCGGGTTGGGCTGCCGGTCGACCCGGATCGTGTCGGAGTCGGGGAAGACCTCCTCGTCGCGGTTGCCCGATCCGAACACGATCAGCACGCGGTCGCCCTCGGCCACGGAGCACCCATCGAGCGCCACGTCGCGCATCGCCGTGCGCGCCATCGCCTGCACGGACGAGAGGCATCGCAGGAACTCCTCGCTGGCGTTGGCCACCAGCGACGGATCGTCGGCGAGCGTGCGCTGGTCGTCCGCATGCTGCGCCAGGTGCCACAGGCCGGCTCGGATCACCCACGCCGTGGTGTCGAGCCCGGCGGTCAGCAGGACGAACCCGTAGTCGACGAGCTCCTGATCCGAGAGCGGCCGGCCGTCGACCTCGGCCGCGAGAAGCATGTCGAGCAGATCCTCGTGCCGTGGACCGGCGCGCCGCTCCTCGAACCGCTGGGCGAGGTACGCGCAGCACTCGGCGGCGGCGCGTTCCGTATCGGCGTAGTCGTGCGTGCGGACGTAGAAGATCCGGTCGATCCAGTCCTCGAGCAGCTCGGCGTCCTCGATCGGGAAGCCGGCGAGCTCGCAGAACACGCGCATCGGCATGGGGACGGCGAACCGCTTCGAGACGTCGACCTCGCGCTCGTCGCCGAACGCGTCGAGCAGATCGCGCGCGACACCACGCACCATCGGCTCCATCGCGTTGATGCGCTGCGGCGTGAACGCCGGGAGCATGATCCTGCGGTACTTCGTGTGCATCGGCGGGTCGATGTCGATGGGGATCCCCGGGCGGACGTGGCCCATCGGCGGGAGCAGCATCCCGGGCGAGACGGCGAACGTCTGGGGGTCCTGTTCGATGCGGTGGATGTCCTGGTACCGCGTGACGAACCAGAAGCCGCCGTACCGGTCGCTTCGTCCCACCGGGCAGCTCCGTCGGAGCTCGCGGTAGACGTCGAACGCCACGTCGAGCCCCTCGTCGTGGTGACCGAACGTCCTGGCGAGCTCGCGGACCCGTTCGTCGGCGGCGGGCGCGGGCTTCGACCTGTCCGTGTCCATGGACGGGCCGACGCTAGCCGTTGCCTCCTTCGCGCGTCAACGGCGCCCGGGCTTGGCGCACGTCGCGCACCACCGTCAGGATGTGCACCCGACGGACAAGGGGGTGGCGATGCGGTTCGAGGGCAAGGGCGCGTTCGTGACGGGGGCCGGTCACGGGATCGGACGGGCGACGGCGGTCCGGCTCGCGTCCGAAGGGGCGTCGGTCCTGTGCTACGACAAGGACGCGGACCGGCTCGAGGAGACGGTCTCCATGATCGCGGGCGGTGGCGGGACGGCGACGGCGGCACAGGGCGACGTTCGGTCCAAGGAGCAGATCGGGACCGGGCTCGAGGCCGCGCTCGAGCGGTTCGGGTCCGTGTCCTACCTCGTCAACAACGCGGGTCTCGTGACGATGACGGGGCTCATGGACCTGTCCGAGGAGGAATGGGACCTCGTCCTCGACATCAACCTCAAGGGCATGTTCCTCGTCACGCAGGTGGTCGCACCCGCGATCCAACGATCGGGCGGTGGCGGCATCGTGAACATGTCGACGATCGAGTCGGAGATCGTGGCCGCTTCCGGCCCGCACTGCCAACCCCACTACAACGCGTCGAAGGGCGGGGTGAAGATGCTGACCAAGGCGCTGGCGCACGAGCTCGCGCCGATGGGGATCCGCGTGAACGCCGTCGCGCCGGGCCCGATCAACACCGGCTTCTCGGGTGTCGATCTTGAGCGACCCGACATCATGGAGAGCTTCGTCGGCCGGATGCTGATCCGGCGGCCCGGACGCCCCGAGGAGGTCGCGGCGGCGATCGCGTTCCTCCTCTCGGACGACGCGTCGTTCATCACGGGGACCCAGCTCGTGGTCGACGGAGGCTGGCTCGTGCACTGAACCCGCAACGACGAAGGAGGCTGCGCCCGCCGGCGCAGCCTCCCTCGCTCCAACCGCTCAGGTCGTCACTCGGGTGGGACCTGAGAGAACTGCATCTTGATCGGGATCCCCTTGCTCTTGTGATAGAAGTGCGCGATCACGTAGATCACGACGGGGATGATCGCCATCGCGAGCACCGTGATGTACTGCGACGCTTCGGCATCCCCCTTGAAGAACGGCTGACCGACCGCCCATTCGGTCCCCACCGCGACCGCCAGCGTCAGGAAGCCGAGGATCGAGATCACCGGTATGCCGGCGATCCGCTTCTGCGTGACGGGCGGACCGGCCTCGAACATCTCCTTGCGCCGGTACGGGTACACGATGCCGGCGATGCCGAGCACGATCCATCCGAGGAACCACGCGATGATCGTGTAGAGGATGGCCGACGAGTACGCGGGCGAGTAGATGCCCAGCCACAGGAAGACCTCAGCCACGACGATCACCGCGATGATCGCGTACACCGGTGCGCGGTACCTCGACCGGATCTCGGAGAACTTCGTCGGGATCAAGCGGTCGAACGACCACGCGAACACGTTGCGGATCGGCGCGAAACCGAGGCCCGCGAGCGAGACCCACGTCGCGACGATGAAGCACAGACCGAAGAGCAGCTGCAGGATCGGGCTGCCGGTCATGAACGCGATCAGGAGCATCGGCACCGGCTCGCTCGCCGTGTTGGCGTGTTGGAGCGCCGGCGGCAGCGAGTCGACCCCCTGGAGCCACAGAGCGTCCAGCGAGTGCATGAAGTCGGTGCCGACGGCCGCGTACACCAGCATGTAGGCGGCGAACCAGATCGCCATCTGCATCGCGAGCGATCCGAACAGCGCGAGCGCCTGCGAGCGCGCGACGCCGCGGATCTCACCCGCGAGGTTGGCGGAGAACGTCTGGCCCAGCGTGTTCAGGTTCACGTACACCATGCCCGCATACAGCGTCGCGATGAACCCGATCTTGAACAGAGCGCCCGCTTCCTGACCCGCCTGCAGCACCGCCTGGTACTCCGCACCGGACAGCCGGTTGAAGTTGTCCCTGAACCCGTCCTGCCCCGTGACGATGACCAGGAAGCCGAGGATCAGCACCGCGAGCCACGCCGCCCCGACG
>JBMDWR010000044.1:0-1617 GCA_048594645.1 Actinomycetota bacterium | reverse complement strand
TCGTGTGGCAGCTCGACTTCGTCGGCGACATCGACCTGGTGTGGGAGACGCCGACGTACGGCGACTTCCTCCGCGGGCTCGCGTCGTTCTCGAGGCTGATCCTGCACGACCGACGCGGTCTGGGACTGTCGAGCAGGAACGCCACGCTCGGCAACCTCGAGACCAGAGGAGCCGACCTGCGAGCCGTGCTCGGACTCGCCCGGTCCGACCGGCCGCTCGTCCTCGGCGGCGAGAGGGAGAGCGGAGCGCCGAACGCGCTCCTGGCGGCGACGCATCCCCACCTCGCGAACGCGCTCGTGTGGTGGCAACCGATGCCTCGGATCGTGTGGGCGCCCGATTACCCGTGGGGCGTCGGCCCCGATTACGTGAAGGCGTTCGAGCAGGAGTTCCGCACGTGGGGGACCTCGGACTATGCGACGGCGTGGCTCGGCTCGGAGGCCGTGGCTGGCGTGCCGCACACCGACGAGGAGGCCGTCGCGCTCGCGAGGCTCACCCGCCACACGTGCACGCCGGACGTCGCGCTGGAGCTCGAGCGGATCTGGTACGAGTCCGACGTCCGCGGCATCCTCCCGTCGATCCAGATCTCGACGCTGCTGATCGCGGATCATGCCGACGAGCTGCCTGCCTACGTCGCATCCCTGCTACCGAACGCCCATCTCGCGGTGATCCCGAGCGTCAACCAGTCGACGCCCGAAGCGCTCGAGCACGGGCTCGAGGCGATCCGGCACTTCATCGGGGTCGACCGACCGACGCAGGGTCTCGACACGGTGCTCTCGACCGTCCTGTTCACCGACATCGTGGACTCGACGCAGAAGCAGGCTGCGCTCGGCGATCGGGCATGGAAGGAGCTCGCCGAGCGCCATCATGCCGTGGTGCGGGAGAGCCTGCGGCGCTGGCACGGGATCGAGAACGACACCGCGGGCGACGGCTTCTACGCGACGTTCGATGGGCCGGCGCGCGCCATCAGGTGCGCGCTCGAGGTGGCCGACCGCGTGCGACCGCTCGGGATCGAGGTGCGCGCGGGCGTGCACACGGGCGAATGCGAGGTGGTGGAGACCAAGTGCGCCGGCCTGACGGTCTCGATCGGCGCCCGCGTGGCATCGAACGCCCGAGCGAGCGAGGTGCTCGTGACCCAGACGGTGAAGGACCTGGTCGCCGGCTCCGGTTTCGCGTTCGAGGATGCCGGCGAGTACGAGCTGAAGGGCGTCCCCGGCCGCTGGCGGCTCATGCGCGTGGCATCGCAGCCGGAGCTCGCCGACACGGCGGGACCGGTCGCGCCGTTCGTTCGAGCACCCGCGGATACGCGATCCGCTCGGCTCCCTGTCGTCGCGTCGTCCGCGCCGGCCTGATCGCGCGAGCCGCATCGGAAAGGTCAGAGACGACGCAGGGCCTCTGCGACCGTTTCCACGTCGTCGCCGTCGTTGTACACGTGCAGCGAGATCCGGAGCCCATCCCCCCGACCACCGCAGACGATGTGCGCGTCGGAGACGAGCCGTTCCGCGGTGAGCGCCGCATCGTGGTCCGCGTGCCGCAGGGACACGATGTGTGGCGCCGCCGACGGATCGCTCGGCGATCGGAACGGGCGCCAGCCGAGCTCGGCGACGCGATCGACGAGGT
>JBMDWR010000043.1:0-10525 GCA_048594645.1 Actinomycetota bacterium | reverse complement strand
CGGCCGCCGCGACGGGTCGGTTCGCGCGCTGTGGGGGAACCGATGGACGGCGGGCCGGATGTCGGATGCCGGCGCCGTCGCCGGGCTCGCGTTCGCGCAGGGATGGTGGGCATGGGAGTGGGAGAAGCACACGGCGCTGCTCCTGCACGACGGCGCCGGCGACCTCCGGCTCGAGTCCCGAACGGGTCCGACGCGCGCTCGGACCGCGGTCACGTCGGCGCCGCCGGGCGGGTACACGTTCGACCCTTCGGCTCGGCTCGCGGTCGTCCAGCACGGTCCCGTCGCGGTGACGCTCCTCGACGCCGCCGGCGAGCGCGACCTCGGACTGTTCGATCCGGTGACCGAGCGATGGCGCCTGCTCGACTACGCGTGGGACGCGACGGCGAGCCCGGGGCCCCCGGTGCTCGGTGGCGTCGAACGCATCCGCGCGGTCGAGCTCGCGCAGACCATCATGTGGCACTGGCGCCAGCCCGAACGCGTCAAGCTCCTTCTCGCATCACCGGTCCACCACGACGTCGCGCCGTTCCGCCACATGGGGTCGACGTTCGAGGAGCCGGTCCGCGGCGCCGGCGGCTGGTCGGTCGGCGTCCACGCGTTCGGACGCGTCGGCGACGGTTTCGGCGCAAGGGACCTCCGGGTGGATGTTCGTGACGAAGACGGGCGGCTCGCCGGCACGGTCCGAGCCGCCGGGCCGCTGGTGCGGATCCGGACCGTCGACGACGCCGTCCGCTACCTCGAGCGGATCCTCACGGTCCGCGTGCTCGCCCCCGCAGGATTGCCCGAGGGGACTCGGCTCGCGCGTCGCGCCCTCGACGCGTGGTCGTGGCGCGGCCGGACGACCGGCTCGCTGAACGTGCTCGCCCCCGGCATCGGCCGACTCACGTTCTACTACGGCTCCGGGAGCCTCGGGTGCGGCTCGTACCCCGTCCCCGTCGAGCTCTCGACGGGGACGTCGGCGATCATGCAGGACCCGAAGATGAGCGGGGGCTACAACGCGGTCGCGTGGCCCGCGGATCCGAAGGACTCGAGCGGGCCGTTCGGCATCGCCGGCCTGGTCGAGCCCGGCGTCCTCGTCACGATCGCGGGGACGACGGACACGAACCGCCGGGGCGCCTGACCGCGACCCGTTTAGACGCGCTCGGGCGTGCGAGGCGCGCTGGCGGCAAGTCGGCAGGTCGCGCGTTCGGTCAGGGGGGCGAACGCGTCGAGCACGAGCGGGGGCTTGAGCGCCCCGAGCATCCCCTCGAGCAGCCCGCGATGGACCGCGCACACCAGCTCCCGGTGGTCCTCGAGCAGCTCTCGGAAAGGGCAGTCGCGCAGCGTGATCTCGACCGCCCCATCGGTCGCCCGCCGGAACCTCGGATCGAACCCCGCGGCGGCCATCGCCTCCTGGAGCACGGCGAGGTTGTGACGCGCCTTCGTTCCGGGCTTGGGGCCGCCCTGGATCGCGAGGTACTCGCCCCATTCCCGCGCGAGCTCGGCGGCACGCCCGCGCGCGCGTGCACCGGTGGCGAGCCCGGCCAAGATCTCCGAGAGCAGGCGGAAGTCGCGCCCCTCCCGGCCGACCTGCTCGACCGCGACGTACAGCGTCTGCGGCCGCCCGACGCTCGCCCCCTTGCGGACCTCTCGCCGGACGAGCCCGGCCTCCTGCAGCCGGTGGAGATGCGGCCGGAGGGTGTTCGGGTGAAGCGACAGGCGCGCCGAGAGCTCGCGGATCGAGACCGGCCGGCCCGAGAGTCCCAGGTACCGGTACAGCCGGAAGCGCGTGTCGTCGGCGAGGGCCTTGTGGATCTCGAGCGGTGTGGGTTCACGTGGCGGCATCGTCGGTCACCTCGTGACGGTGGACGTGTGGGCGCGTCCGGGCCCTCGCCGTCGACGCCTACGGGCGCCGGACGTACCATGAGAAGAACGCACGGTTCGCACCGTCGCAAACAGGATAATCCCGGGGAGGGAACCCCTTTGGTCACCGAAGCCCAGGTCCGAGACGCGCTCCGCTCGGTCAACGATCCCGAGATCGGCCGGCCGATCGAGGATCTCGGGATGCTCAAGGACATCCAGATCGAGGGCGGGCGGGTCCGCGTGGACGTGTTCCTCACGATCGCCGGCTGCCCGCTCCAGGACCGGATCACGGATGACGTCACGCGCGCGCTCGCCCCCGTCGAGGGCGTCGAGCAGGTCGAGGTCTCGATGACCCCGATGAGCGAGGAGCAGCGCGCGGCGCTGGTCGCCTCGCTCCGCGGCGGGGCCGCGCCGCAGCAGCCGACGTTCTTCACGGGCTCCGACACGGCCGTCATCGCGGTGGCCTCCGGCAAGGGCGGCGTCGGGAAGTCGAGCGTGACGGTGAACGTCGCCTGCGCGCTCGGCGCCGAGGGGTACCGCGTCGGCATCCTGGACGCGGACGTCTGGGGGTTCAGCGTGCCACGCATGATGGGCGTCACTGGCAGCAAGCCGGTCGGCTTCAACGACATGATCCTGCCGCTCGAGTCGCACGGCGTGAAGGTGATCTCGATGGGATTCTTCGTGCCCGAGGAGACGCCGGTGATCTGGCGCGGGCCGATGCTGCACAAGGCGATCGAGCAGTTCCTGGGCGACGTCTACTGGGGCGACCTGGACTTCCTCCTGTGCGACCTCCCGCCGGGCACCGGGGACGTCTCGATCAGCCTGGCCTCGTTCCTTCCCGGTGCGTCGATGCTCGTCGTCACGACGCCGCAGGAGGCGGCCCGCAAGGTGGCCGAGCGCTCCGGCAGGATGGCCGAGCGGACGAACCTTCGCCCGATGGGCGTGATCGAGAACATGTCCTGGTTCGTCTGCCCCCACTGCGGTGAGCGAACGCCGATCTTCGGCGAAGGCGGCGGCAAGGAGGCGGCGGAGACGCTCGGCGTCCCGCTCCTCGCGCAGGTTCCGCTCCAGCCGTCGCTTCGGCAGGGTGGCGACGCCGGCGACCCCATCGTCGTGACCGACCCCGACTCGCCCGCGGGCGAGGCGCTCAGGCGCGCGGCCCGCGAGCTCGCCCGCGCGACGCGTTCGAACGTGGGCAAGCCGCTGCCGTTGATGGCGCAGCCCGGGGCCGCGGTCGCGGCGAGCGGCCACCACGGCCACTCGCACTGAGGCGGACGCTACTCGCGAACGCCGGCGTCGCGCTCCGGCTCGGTGGCCGGTGACGCCGCGTCGTCGGCGTCGGAGACGCTGGGAGACGAGCGTGAGCCGACCGCCCACGCGAGCAGCGTGATCAGGCAGATCAGCGAGACCGTGAGACCGGTCCACTGGCTCCCCGTCATACCGAAGAACCGCTTGTCCACACGCAGGAAGTCCTCAAGCACGCGTGTCGCCCCGTACCACGCGCCGAACGTGAGCGTCAGGATGCCGAGGCGTCGCGGCGCGCGCGACAGCGCGTACAGGACGAGGAACAGGCACGTCGCGAAGAACATGTCGTACAGGGCCGTCTGGTGGACGCCCACGCCGGTGGCGAGGATCTCTCCCGACGGAGACGTGAGCGTGGCCGTCCCCGGCGTGAGCGCGAGGACCTGGCCGCCTTCGAGCGTCGTCCGGCACGCATCCGCGATGCAGCTGAACCCCGCCGGCTCGCCACCTTGGTAGACGAACGTGAGCAGCCAGCTCGTCGGCTCGCCGAGATGGTCGCCGATGATGAGGTCGCCGATGCGACCGAACGCGATGCCGAACGCCAGCCCGATCACCGCCCCGTCCATGACCTGGAAGAACGAGTAGCCGTACCTGCGGAAGAGCGGGATGTTGATGAGCACCGCGCCCGTGATCCCGCCCAGCAGCGTGAGGCCGCCGTTCCACAGCGCGAGCATGTCGGCGATCCCGTCGAACTCGGAGAAGTGGCCGATCACGTAGAACAGGCGCGCACCGATGATCGTGCCGATCAGCGCCCAGAACACCATCGAGTTGATGTGGTCCACGGTCACGCCGCGCTTCGGGCCTTCGTGCTGGAGGATCCACGCGCCGAACAGGAACCCCACGGCGATGCCTATGCCGTGCGGGCTGATGGCGAGATCGCCGAACAGATGGATGCGATCGAGGATCGGCCAGCCGATCGAGGCGAGCACGGGTCGAGTCTATCGGCGGGCGCGGCCCGCGAAGGTGGCCACGCCCTTGCCGAGGAGCAACCCGCCGAGCACGTCGGACGGGTAGTGCACGCCGAGGTAGACGCGCGAGGCTCCGACCGTACCGGCGAGCACGTCCAGGGCCAGTCTCGCCGCGGTCGTGGCTCCCATCTCTCTCGACGCGACGCTGACGAACGAGATCAGGACGGCCGGGTGGCTGCTCGGCCACGACGTGCCGTTCGGGCGCGCGATCCGCAGGTTCGTGCCGTCCGGATCGGCGTCGTACGGCCTCGGCCGTGCGAACACCCGCTTGAGCGCCTGCCCACCGGCCCACGTGATCGAGGCGGCAGCGAGACCTCGGGCTGCGGCCCTGCGGTGGCCCGAGGCCGCCACGATCGCGGCGGCGCCCACCGAGGCCCAGATCGACCCGAGCTCGGTCACGCCGTCGAAGAACCGGTCCGCCGCCGTGCCGCGGTGTCGATTGACCTCCTTGAACGCGTCCAGATCCAGGCGGCGACCTGGTCCGTCCGCCGTCAAGGCCTCCACGGCGAGCGCCGCCCCGACGAGCCCGACCCCCCGCAGGACCGACCATGCGTTCACGGACAGGATGATGCGAGAATCACGCATCCGCGTCACGGAGGCGTCGATGCGCAGGGAGGGTGACGACTACGGCCCGCCGCCGGGTCCGGGCGATCGACCGGAGCCGGTGGAGCGGCGATCCGGCATCACGCCGCGACAGGTCCTGATCGGGCTCCTAGCGATCGTGCTGATCGCGTTCGGGATCGCCAACTTCGATCAGGTCGAGGTCAACTTTCTGCTGTTCCAGTCACAGGCCCGCCTCGTCACGGTGATCGTGGTAGCGGCGGCACTCGGGTTCGTGATCGGGTACTTCGTCGGTCGTCCGAGCCGCGCCGAGCGCAGGTTCCTGCGCGATCGCCCTCGCGAACACGACTAGCGACCGCATCGGGCTCAGCCCGTCGTCCTGCTGCCGTGACGTTGCTCGATCTCGTGCTTCTGAGCCAGCGTGCCGCGGCGGAGCGCCAGGTACGCGCCACCCACACGGGCGAGGCTCCGTGCGGCGATCTCCCCGAGCGGCCCGCCGCGGAAGCGGTAGTCGACCACGTGCTCGAGGACGCTCCGGCCGCCGGGCAGCGGCTCGACGCTCGAGATCACCGTCGCGTCGAGGAGCCCCGTCAGTCGGATCGTGGCCCGTCGCGGCGGGTCCCACTCGAGCATCTCGCAGTGGATCGTGGTGTGGAACCACATGAACCGCATGTCGGCCGTGTACCGCACGCCTCGTGCAAGGCCGCTCGGTGGCACCCCGCTGACGCCGACGATGTGCCGGTCCCAGTGCGGCAAGCGTCCAGGGTCCGCGATGACCTCCCATACGGCTTCGGGCGGGGCCTCTATCACGGCATCGACCTCGACGGTCGTCACGCCCCGCCCCCGTCGCGCGACGCTGCCGCCGCGCCCCCGTCTCGCGAGGTTGTGGTGGTCGGCGCCGACGCCACCGTGCCCGAGGACCAACCGCGCCACCACACCAGCGTCCGCGGGCGAACGCGAACGATCGCGGCGTCCTTCGCGGCCACGCCGGCTTCCCGCACGATCCGCGTCGCCGAGGTCGCCCCCGACGCCAGATCGCGGACGACGACGAGCTCCCCATCGCCCCGCACCATCGCTCCCACCATCTCACGTGCGCGCCACGCCGAAGGGCGGTCGATGCACAGCGCGGCCGGAGCGCTCGGGCCACAGCTGCAGAGCGCGGCCTCGTCCGCACCGACGACCGCATAGGTGGATCCACCCTCCGCGAGCCAGGATGCCGGAAGCACGACAGGGCCATCGTCCGTATCCAGGGCGAGAGCCCCGAAGCCGTTCCGGCCGAGCTGCTCGCTGACGTCGGACGGAGCGCCCTCGAACGGCTCGACGCGCCGGCGCGATGCGCGGAAGCGCTCCGCCCCCGTCGCGGCCGCGTGCCACGGGCCCCACGTGCGGACCACCCGACCGCTCTCGATCAGCGCCAGGCGCTCGATGCGCAGCTCGACGAAGACGCGGCCGGGCGGCGTCCACGCCAACGGGACGTGATGTGCATCGACGGCATACCCGGCGAAGAACCGTGCGTTCTTCCGCGTGAAGCGAACGCTCGCCGCCGCGATCGCCGGCCCGTTGGCGAGCGATCTGGGCCACGAGACCGGATCGAGGGCGTCGTACGTCGTCGCGATCCCCGTGAAGCTGACAGCCCGGCCGCGCGCCCGAACGGACCCGGCGACCTCGCCGTGCCGTCGCCACGCCCGAGCCTTGACCGATCCACGCGACGTCGTCACCCACAGGCTCGAGCCGCTCACGACGAAGACCATCGGCGTCACGTGCGGGCCCGTCGGCGTCGAGACGGCGACGTGACAGAACGCACCCACCTCGAGGACGTCCGAGCACGCCGCGGGGAGGTCATCGATCACGGGTGACCTCCTGCCGATCGACGACCGGGAACGCGATCATCGCGCCCGTCCAGAGGGCGTGGCACAGCAGGCTCGCGAGAAGCCCGCCGCTCCACCAGGCGAGCCCCGCCCACAGCGCGCCTCCGACGACGGCGCCGGCGACGACGGCGAGGTTGGCGCTCGGGACGTTCGCGAGCACGAGCGCCGCCCAGGTGATCACGGCCGCGATCGCCCGGTCGTCCACCGCGGAAGCGAGCTCCGGCTGGAACAGGCCGCGCCAGAACAGTTCCTCCCCCAGCGCCGATACGGCCAGCGAGAGGCCGAGCGTCGCTCCGAGCGACAACCCGCCCTGCATCTCGTACATCGCGACCGAGTGGCGGAGGAACGTGGGCGATCGTGAAAGGACGCGGACGGCCACGCGCGTCGCCAGGTAGAGCGCGACGCCGACCGCGAGCCCAACGGCCGCCGCGATCCACGCGTCGACCTCCCGCGACCACACCGGCGTTCTGGCCATCACGGCGGCGAGGCCCATCACGGCGATCATGGGCACGAGCGTCGTCCAGATGTTCCGTCCGCGAGCGACCAGCGCCCAGGCACCCGCTTCGGCCAGGAAGCCGGCACCCATCACGACGGCATCCATCGCTCAGGGCAGGAAGGTGACCTTCGCCGCGAACTCGGCCGTGAGCGCCGTGATCACGGCGAGGTAGAAGAAGCCGGTCGCGGACTGGACGGCGGACGAACGCGTCCCCTTCAGCGTCACTCGTATCAGCACGGCGATCAGGGCCGTCGTGCCGACCATCCCGAGCGCGATCCACGATGCCAGACCCGCCGAGGTGAGGAGCGGGTTGAACTCGGCGGACGCCTCCGTCGGACCGAACCCACCCAACACGAGGGCCACAGCCTCGAGCGCGACGCCGGCGAGCAGCAGGTTCGTCGTGCGGTTGATCGGCGTCCGGGTGAGCCCCCGATCCGTCAGGTACCAGTGCCCGAGCAGCAGCCCGTCGATGACCGCGCCCAGGAACGCCGCGCCGGCGAGCAGCTGGAGGAACGCCACGAGCCACGGACCCTCGGCGGTGGCGGCCATCACGGCGAGGACGCCGATCGAGAGCGGCACGGACGCGATCCCGACAACGCGTGCCGGCGGCCGGCGCTTCGCGAGCATCAACGTGACCCACGCGAGCGTCACGACCGCGAGCGAACCCGCCAAACGAACCGACCACGTCCCGGCGTCGCTCCCTTCGACGAGGCCGGCGGCCGCCGAACCCCATGCCGCGAGGGAAAGGACCAGCAGCACGGCCCCCGTCAGCGTGAAGAACCCCGGCTTGACCTCGTGCCAGAGCGGGGTCAGGAACAGCAGTACCAGGCCTCCAGACACCGTCTCGGCGAGGACGAGCCCCGTCACGCCCGCTGGGCCAGTCACGTCGCCAGCCTACCCGCGCCGCCGCTTCGGCCCCCCAACGAACGTGCGGAACGCCGGTAGGCTGGGTCGCCATGGAGGACTGGCGTTCCTACGACAGCGTCGCGGAGACGTACGAGAAGATCCATGCCCCGCGGCTGGCGGAGCCCGCGAACGACCTGGTCCGGCTCACCGGCGTCCAACACGGGTGGAAGGTGCTGGACGTCGGGACCGGGACGGGCGTCGCGGCGCGCGCGGCGGCCGCCGCGGGCGCGACGGTGGTCGGGATCGACGAGGCGGAGGGGATGCTCCGCACGGCGGTCTCGGCGAACGGGTCGTTCCCGGTCGCGGCCGCGCTCGCGATCGACCTGCCGTTCCGCGACGGCGCGTTCGACGCGGTGGTGGCGAGCTTCGTCCTCGCCCACTTCACGAAGTACAAGACGGCGCTGCACGAGATGAAGCGCGTCGTCCGAGCCGATGGACGGCTGGGATTCACGGCGTGGGCCGACGGCCAAGACGAGCTGACGAAGACCTGGCTGGAACTGGTCGAGACCGTCGTCCCGCGCGAGGTCCTGCAGCCCGCGATGGACCAGCGTCTCCCCTGGCGCGAACGGTTCCGCGACCGGCAGGCGGTCGAGGAGGCTCTCATGGAGGCCGGCCTCCGGCACATCCGAACCGAGGTGCGGGCGTACCGCTTCCGCTACGCGCTCGCCGAGTACGTCGAGGGCCTGAGCACGTGGGCGACGGGACGGTTCGTGCGCTCGATGCTCGGTGAGCCGGCGTTCGCGGCCTTCCTGGACCGCGCGCGAGCGGTGTTCGCGGAACGCTTCGCCGATCCCGTCAGCGACTCACGCGACGTCCTGTTCGCGACGGGCACGAAGCCCTAGCGGACCCGGTTCACTTCCGGGAACCGCCGCCCGCCTGCGACAGCACGTACCGCACCAGCGCTCGGACCGGCGTGCCCGTCGCACCCTTCGGCCAGTAGTCGCCGGCCCGCTCGGCGAACGCCGGTCCCGCGATGTCGAGGTGGACCCACGGGACCTCGCCGACGAACTCTCGCAGGAACATCGCGGCCGTGATCGCGCCGCCGAAGCGCTTGCCGATGTTCTTGATGTCGGCGACGTCCGAGTCGATCAGCGCGCGGTACGGCTGGTGCATCGGAAGCTCCCAGCCGGGTTCGCCGGCCGCCTCTCCCGCGGCGAGCACGTCGCGGATCAGCTGCCGGTCGTTGCCCATCCCGCCCCACAGATCGGTCCCGAGCGCGACCATGCACGCGCCCGTGAGGGTCGCCGTGTCGATGATGACGCGCGGGTCCTTCTCGGCGAGGTACGCGAGGGCGTCGGCCAGCACGAGGCGCCCCTCCGCGTCGGTGTTCAGCACCTCCGACGTCTTGCCGCCGCGGTGGTGCAGCACGTCGCCGGGCCTGATCGCGGAACCGCTCGGCATGTTCTCCGCGGACGGGATCGCCGCGATCACCGACACCCGCGGCTTCAGCAACGCGATCGCCCGCATCGTCCCGAGGATCGACGCCGCGCCGCCCATGTCGGACTTCATCCACTCCATCCCCTGGGCGTCCTTGATCGACAGCCCGCCCGAGTCGAACGCGATCCCCTTGCCGGTGAGCGCGATCGGAGCGCCGCGGCCGCCGCCCGCGTACCGGAGCTCGATCATGCGCGGCGGCCGAACGCTCCCCTGCCCGACGCCCAGGATGCCGCCGAAACCGCCACGTCTCAGCTCGGCCTCGCTCCAGATCTTGCACACGAGGCCCACCTGCTTGGCCATCGCCTGCGCCTCCTTCGCGAGCTGCTCGGGCGGCATGTCGAGCGCGGGCGTGTTCACCAGGTCGCGCGCCCACATCTGGGACTCGGCGATCACCTCGCCGCGACGGATCGCCTCCTTCGCAGCCTTCGGGTCGGTCCTGCCGGAGCCGACGACCGTGACGGTGCGCAGCCTGCTCGGCTCGGCGTCGCTGTTCGACTTGTACCGGTCAAACCGGTAGGAGCCGAGGAGCAACCCCTCGACCGTGGCCTGCACCGCCTCCGCCGCCTCCCTGCCCGAGACGATCTGCGACAGCGTGGTGGCGAGCGTCTGGCTCCGTCCCAGCCGGCGGGCGACGCGACCGATCGCGCGACGGCATGCGTCCGGTCCGGCTTCCTCGCGCTTGCCGACGCCGAGGAGGAGGATCGCCCTCGCGGCGAGCGGCTCGGCGCCGGCACCCGGCACCAGCAGGAACTCGCCGCGCTTGCCCTTGTTCCCCGCGGCCCCGTAGAGGCCGAGCAGGTCGAGACCCTTGACGTCCTTCACGCCCGGCCCGGGCTCCGGGCCCTCGAACACGGGCAGGACGAGGACGTCGGCGTCGAGGTCGGTCGGGCGATCGGTCGAGAACGAGATCGTCGGCACGCGCACTCCTCCAGAGGTTCGGGGCGGCCGAAGTCTACCGGCGGCGTCGTCGGGGCATCACGCGAGGCGATGGGTAGGCTGACCGCCGTGGACGCGAAGGATCTCCGCGACCTCGTGCACTTCGACCAGGATGGACCGCATCACGAAGACCTGTACGAGTCGGACCACCTGTGGTCGGAGGTGGTCTGCCTCGACCGCAACCAGAGCCTGGGGACGATCTCGGATCGCGA
>JBMDWR010000427.1:0-1551 GCA_048594645.1 Actinomycetota bacterium | reverse complement strand
GACGCGGCGGCGGTACCTCGACGGGTCGGCCGTCCTCGAGACGACATGGTCGACGCCGGGTGGCGAGGCGGTCCTCGTCGACGGCATGGTGTCCGACACCGGAAGCGGCTTGCTCCCGCAGGCGCTCCTCGTTCGCGCGCTCTCGTGTCTCGACGGCTCCGTGCGAGGGCGCGTGCGTTTCGACCCGAAGCACGACTGGAGCCGACCGCCCGAGCGTGCGGCGCGGCGTCATGGTCGTCTGGTGTGCTCGTGGGGACCGATCGTCGCGACCGTCGCGTCGGCGCCCGATCTGGCACTCGAACCCGATCGCCCGGCGGCGTTCGAGCTCCACGGCGGCGAGACCCTCGTGTTGGCGTTGGGCCTCGACCACCGCGAGCCGGCCGTGCTGGTGGATCCGCGCCGCGCGCTCGAAGAGCTCCGGCGTTCGGACGGGTGGTGGCGCGCATGGAGCGGTCGCCTCACGCTCCCAGCCGGATCAGAGGACGCCGTCCGCCGCAGCCTCGTCACGCTGCGCCTGCTCACCTACTCGCCCTCCGGAGCGCCGGTCGCAGCACCGACCACCTCGATCCCCGAGGTCCGCGGCGGCGGCGACAACTGGGACTACCGGTACGCCTGGATCCGGGACGCCAGCATGGGCACGTCGGCCTTCCTGCGATGCGGCTCGACGCAGGAGCCGAACGCCTTCCTGTGGTGGATGCTGCACGCGAGCCGGCGGACCCGCCCGCGGCTCCGCGTGGTGTACGACCTCCTGGGCGGCGCCGACCTCGAGGAGCGGGAGATCACGGACCTCCCGGGCTACGAGGGTTCGCGGCCCGTCAGGGTGGGGAACGAGGCCGCCGAGCAGGACCAGATCGATGCATACGCCTGGATGATCTCGGCGGGCTGGGACGTGCTGAGCGAGACGGGCGACCTCTTCGGTGAGACGTGGCGCGCGATCCGGGGCCACGCGGATCTGATCGCCGAGCGGTGGCGGCATCCGGATCACGGCATCTGGGAGTTGCGGGGTGCGCAGAGGCACTACGTCCACTCCAAGGTGATGGCGTGGGTCGGTCTGGACCGAGCGCTCCGGATCGCCGACCGTATGCGCGCCGGCGCACATCGGCGAGCGCGATGGGTCGACGCCCGCCAACGGATCCGCGATGACGTCGCGACCCACGGGTACTCCGAGCGGGACGGCTCCTACGTGCAGGCGTACGGGTCGAGCGAGCTCGACGCGTCGACGCTGGCGGTCGCGTACACGGGGTTCGAGCCGCCCACCTCCCCCAGAGCGGACGCGACGATCGACGCCGTGCGCGATCGCCTGGGAGCCGGAGGCCCGCTTCTCTATCGGTTCGCGCCTCACGGCGAGGGGGCGTTCCTGCCGTGCTCGTTCTGGCTGAGCCGCGCCCTGACGGCCGTCGGGCGCGTGGACGAGGCGCGCGACGTGTTCGAACGCACCTGCGCGCTCGCGACGGACCTCGGACTGTTCGCCGAGGAGCTGGATCCCTCGACCGGCGAGCACGTCGGGAACTTCCCCCAGGCGTTCACCCACGCGTCCTTGGTCGAGGCGGC
>JBMDWR010000426.1:0-1124 GCA_048594645.1 Actinomycetota bacterium | reverse complement strand
AGCTCGACCCTGCCCCACGCGAGGCAGATGTCGGGGTGGTGGTTCACGGTCTCCGCGAGGTCGCCGACGCGGTCGGTGAACGCGAGGGCCTGCGCGAAGTCGTCGAACCGGTACGTCTTGCGGAGGTGGTGGTCGTCCACGACCTCCCATCCGTTGCCGAGATCCGCCATGTAGGACTCGATCTCGTCGTGCTCGAGCGGCGGGATGCCGCCCCGGCACGGGACGCAGGTCATCGAGGCGAGGTCGCGGGCCATCAGGCCGCCGACCTGCCGGCCGCGAGCCGCTCCTGGACGATCGCGTCCGCGGCCGCCGCCGTCGAGATGCCGCGGTCGCGCGACACGGCGAAGACCTCCGACAGCGTGTCGCCGATCCTCGCGATGCGACGGTCGCGCGCGGCGACGTCCTCCCCGAGCATCTCGAGCGAGGCCAGGTGGATGATGCCTCCCGCGTTCACGACGTAATCGGGCGCGTACAGGATGCCGCGCTCGGCGAGGCGCTCGGCGTCCTCGGGTTCCGAAAGCTGGTTGTTCGCGGCACCCGCGACCACGCGGCAGCGGAGACGCGGGATCGTGCGTTGCGACAGCACGCCGCCCGTGGCGCACGGAGAGAGCACGTCGCAGTCGACCTCGTAGATGTCGTCCGCGTCGACGACGCTCGCCCCCAGCTCATTGGCGAGCTCCTTGGCTCGAACCTGGTTCACGTCGGCCAGCACCAGGCCGGCGCCGGCATCGGCGAGCGCGCGAGAGAGCGGACCGCCGACCGCCCCGACGCCCTGCACCGCGACCGTCCGCCCGTGCAGGTCGTCGTCGCCGAACGCGTGCGCCACGGCGGCCCGCAGGCCGATGAACACCCCGTCGGCGGTAGCCGGCGCGGACGTGCCGGAGCCACCGGCGGCCTCGGTCTTGCCGAACACCGACGTGGAGCGCTCGCCGACGACGTCCATGTCGGCCGGCGACGTGTTCATGTCGCACGCGGTCCGGTAGGTCCCGTGCAGCGACTCGAGGAGGTCCCCGTAGCGGAGCAGGAGTTCGCGCCGCGCCTCGCCCGAAGGGATCTCCGGGACCGCCAGGACCGCCTTGCCACCTCCGAGCGGCAGCGACGCCATCGCGTTCTTGCTCGTCATC
>JBMDWR010000425.1:0-1671 GCA_048594645.1 Actinomycetota bacterium | reverse complement strand
GGGCTCTCGTTGCGGTAGAGCGAGGCGGGGTTCGTCCCGCCCGCGAGGTAGAGGTCCGGCTTGCCGTCATCGCTGCAATCGAACGCGGCGACGCCCCCGCCGACGAAGTACGTGAAGTCGCCCTCGTAGACGTGCTCGATGCCGGCGGTGGCCGCCTCCTCGACGAACAGCGGGGGCGCCGTCGCCCGCGGAGGATCGTCGTACGCGACCGCGTCGAACGCCAGCACACCGAGGAGCCCGACGGCGGCGCCGCCGACGATCCCGGCGCCGAACAGCGGGGCCACCCGGCGTCGCGAGCGAGCGCCGGCGTCCTCAGCCATCGACCGTCCCGTCGAAGTAGCCCTGCGCCTTGTCCCAGACTGCCTCGCCGCACGCCGCACCGATCCGCCGGCCGGCGAAGTCGTCAGCCGAGATGTGGATCCCGCCGTACAGACGCGAGACGCCTGCCTGGTCCGCGGCGTCGTAGTAGGTGGCCCACTGCAGCGTCACGTCCTGCGTCGGCCCTGCTTCGACCTCGAGGCCGCCTTGCGGGATCGTCCATTCGGAGAGTCCGCCGGGGAAGTATTCGCTGCCCGTGATGGCCGCGAGCACCTCGGCGGCGGCGCGGCTGAACGTGCTGTGTCCGGACACGTAGCCGGCGAACGCGGGCGTCACGAACGTCGGCTGCTGGTACGGCACCCACTCGGTCGCGAGGATCCATGCGACGCCGCCGATCTGGGTCTCGGGGTCGTCGGGGTTGCCCGACCACGCGCGGACCGCGATCTCGCCCTCGTGGCCGGCGAGCGCCTCGTGACGCCCGCCGGGCGCGGTCGTACGTTCGGTGATCACCTCGACGAGGTCATCGACGAGCGGCAGCCCCTGGGGGTCGTACGAGGGCGCATCCAGGTCGCTGGATTGCCCTCGACCCCCCATGTACCGGATCATCGAGATCGGCCGCACCGAGTCGTAGTAGCCCTTGGCACCCCATGCGGCCACGGCGGCGTCGTGCACGGCGGCGTTCAGGGCCAGGTACAGCTTCACGTCCCACTCGAGCCGGTCGAGCTCCGGACCGGCGCCGCCGATGCGATGCTCGAACGCCGACGAATCGGAGACGGTGTTCGCCACGACGTTCCAGTGGCCAGGAGGCGTCTCGGACTTCGGGCCGTCCGCCCAGAATTCGGTCAGCGCCCGGGCGAAGTCGCCTTGGTTCACGAGGTTCGGCTCGTACGGCTCGCCGGTGAGCGGGTCGACGTCGTAGCCGTCGCCGTCGTTGGTCCCGAGGGGGTTGTCGCCGATCGCGCCGGGCGAGATGTCGACCATCGCGCCCGGGGTCGGGTCGAGCTGAGCGCTCATCGCGAGGACCTCGACAGCAGCGTCCTTGAAGTCCTGGTCGGTGGCAGCGTCGCCGAGCGCCGGCGGGGGACCGGGATCCATCGGCAGCCCGTGCTCTCCCGCGTCGGGCAGCGCGAACCCCGCGACATACCCCCAGTGGGGACCCAGGAACGTCTGGACCGTGTCCTCGATCGGGATCCCGTTCTGGGAGACGGCCTGCTCGAGCTGGAGCGGCTGCCAGCGGTTCGGGTCGCTCATCTCGTCGGGATCGGCGTCCGCGACGACGAGCGGCGCGTTCACCGATCGGTAGTCGCTCGTGTAGCCGCCCGCTTCGTTCGACCCGTCCTCCATCCCGGAGGC
>JBMDWR010000424.1:0-1249 GCA_048594645.1 Actinomycetota bacterium | reverse complement strand
TATAATGTACCCCGAAAACTGGACAGGTCATTAAGATAGAATGCTGTGTCAATAAGAGTATGGAAATGAGGAGAGGGTAGATGTCGACACAGCGAAAACAATATAGCGCGGAGTTCAAAGCCCGTGTGGCACTCGAAGCGCTCAAAGGGCTCAAGACTGTCAATGAATTAGCCAGTACGTATGGGGTGCATCCGACCCAGATTGCTCATTGGAAGCACCGCCTCCAAAAGGAGATGCCCGACATTTTCTCAGCACGCCGCGCCAAGCGCGAGCAAGACCACGAGGCATTCCAAGCCCAGCTCTACCAACAAATCGGGCAGCTCAAGGTAGAGCTGGACTGGTTGAAAAAAAAAGCTGGACTTGCCACCTGATGCCAAACGGGAGTTGATTGAGCCTGCGCATCCGCAGCTGAGTATAGCGCGGCAGTGCGACCTCGTCGGGTTGCCACGGTCCACCTACTACTACCAGGCGCAAGGGGAGAGTGCAGAGAATCTCTATTTGATGCATTTGCTGGACAAACAATATACCGACACACCGTACTATGGCGTGCGTCGGATGACCGCCTGGTTGCGGAGCCAAGGGTACGCAGTGAATCATAAACGTGTGGCGCGGCTGCTACACACCATGGGGTTAGAGACCATTTATCCTCAGCCCCATACGAGTCAGCCGCATCCTGCACATCGGGTGTACCCATACTTGTTACGAGGCGTACCGATCACGCGGGTGAACCAAGTCTGGAGTACGGACATCACATATATTCGGCTCCATGGTGGGTTTGTCTATTTAGTCGCGGTCATGGATTGGTTTAGTCGTTATGTTCTGTCGTGGGCGGTGTCGATCACCATGGACGTGGGCTTTTGTCTGGAGGCGTTAGAGCAAGCGCTGACAGTAGCGCGCCCAGAAATTTTTAACACGGATCAAGGGGCACAGTTCACCAGTCTCGACTTTACCGAGCGTCTGGTCTCAGCAGGCATACACATTAGTATGGACGGGCGAGGACGGGCACTCGATAACGTCTTTGTCGAACGGCTGTGGCGGACCGTGAAATATGAGGAGGTCTATTTGAAGGATTACGAGACGCCACGAGAGGCGATCCAGGGGTTAGGCATGTTCTTTGTCCGTTACAATGAGCGGCGGCAGCATCAATCGCTGGACTATCGGACACCAGCAGCAGTGTATTTCAGTTCGTACGTATAGCAGTCTATCTTAATTCTCGCTCATTTTTGTCTTGACGATGGGGTACGCCTCA
>JBMDWR010000423.1:0-3363 GCA_048594645.1 Actinomycetota bacterium | reverse complement strand
CGTTCCTGCTCGACAGTCCCAGACCGCGTCGGTCGTGCAGGATCAGCCTCGAGAACGACGCGAGCCCGCGGAGGAAGTCGCCGTACGTCGGCGTCTCCCACACCAGGTCGATGTCGCCGACGAAGTCGAGCTGCCACACGAGGTCGACGTCGCCGTTACCGACGACCTGATAGGCGATGTAGGCGCCGTCCGGGGTCCTCGCGTACCGCGTCTGTGGGTCCACCCGTTCTCCAACGCAGGCGCATGCCCACCGTCACCGTCTCGCGCCGGCATCCATCCGGACAGGGCCGTACGTCCTCTGGCGGATGGGGAAGGTCGCCCAAGGGAGCCTGCACCGAGGCAGCGTCTAGGCCAGGAGGTATCTGCGGCTCAGCGGGACCTCCGACACGGGGTCGACCTCGAGGACATGACCTTCGAGCGTGACCGTCCCGTCCACGGGGTCGACGTCGACCGGAAGCACCGCGGTGTTGCGGACCAACGACGGCCGGTGGGCGGTGCGGGTTCCGTGCACCGCGACGAACCGCCGCCGGCTCCCCAACCGCTCTCGGATGCCTCCGTCGAGCGCGGCCCGGGAGACGAACGTGGTTGACAGCGCGACCGCCGCATCGCCGAGCGCCCCCCAATGCCCGCCATACCTGACCGGCTCCACGCCTTCGACGGTAGCGTTCCCCTGGCCGAGAGCACCCCATGCGAACGCTCCCGCCTTGAGGATCAGCTCGGGCTTCACGCCGAACGCCGCCGGCCGCCAAAGGACGACGTCGGCCAGGCGGCCGGTACAGAGCGAGCCCACGTCGGCGTCGATCCCGTGGACGAGCGCCGGCTCGGCCGTGACCTTGGCGAGGTACTGCAACGCGCGAGCGTTGTCGTCGGTCTCGCCGGCGTCCGACCACGCCTTCATGATGTGGGCGAGCTGCCAGGTCCGCCGGATCGTCTCGCCGATACGCCCCATGCCTTGGGAGTCGCTGTTCACGATCGAGATCGCGCCCAGCTCGTGCAGCGGACCCTCGGCGGCCATCGTCGCCGGGCGGATCCGCTCGCGCGCGGCCTCGACGTCCTCGGGGACATCGGCGGAGCCGCCGTGCACGGCGAGGATCATCTCGAGATGCTCGGCCGCGGTCGCGCGACCGAACGGGATCGTGGGCGTCGTGGAGGAGCACACGACGTTCGGCTCTCGAACCAGGCCGATCAGGTCCGGCACGTGGCCGCCGCCCACGCCCTCCACGTGGTACGCGTGGACGACGCGTCCCGCGATCGCCTCCACGGTGTCCTCGAGCTCACACGACTCGTTGAGGCCGTCGGTGTGCAGGCACACGGCGACGTCGTGCTCGTCCGCGCGCCCCAACGTCGCGTCGACGATCTCGGGGTAGGCGCCCCAGTCCTCGTGGATCTTGAGGCCGCACGCCCCCGCCTCGATCACCCGCTCGATCTGGCCCGGAACGTCCGTGCGCGCGCTCGCCTGGAGCCCGAGGTTCACCGGAAGACCCTCGAAGGCGCGGTACGTGGTCTCCATCACGTACGGCGGCTCCTCGAAGCCCGCGGTGATGAGCGTCGTCACGCCGGCGGACAGCGCGACCGGCACGACCCGCGGGGTGATGAGATGGACGTGACTGTCGATCGCGCCTGCCGTCGCGATCAGTCCGTAGCCGTTCACGGGCCAGGTGTTCGGGCCGATCGTCAGCTCGACGCCGTCGGTGATGTCCGGGTTGCCGGCGCGCCCGATCCCGGCGATCCGGCCGCCCTTGATCCCGATGTTCGTCTTCACGACCCCGAGGTACGCGTCCACGACAACGACGCCTGCGATCAGCATGTCGAGCTCGCTCTCGGACGTCGCGCGGTCGAACTGCGTCATCCGCGATCGGAAGTTCTTCGCGTACCCCCAGATCGGCTCGTCCCCGAACCCGACGTGGTCGTCCTCCACGCGAATCCAGAGGTCGGTGTCACCGAGGCGCACACGGTCGCCGGTCGTCGGCCCGTACCGCCGTGCGTACTCGTCGCGCGACAGCTCAGCCATCGGAGCCTCCCCGCCCTCCGTACCGGACCAGCGTGATCTCGCGGGCCTCGCCCGGCGCGAACCGCACGGAGGCGCCCGCGGGGATGTCCAGGTGGAAACCCCTCGCCGCCTCGCGGCCGAACGCGAGCCGCGGGTTCACGCGCCAGAAGGGATAGTGGGACGAGACGCGGACGACGCGCGTCGACGTGTTCGTCACCTCGAGGCGAATCCGCTCGCGGCCGGGCGCTAGCTCGATCGGTTCGCTCATCCCCACGGTCTCCGCAGGACGACCAGCCTGCTCCCCTCGTCGAGCAGCACTTCCAGGCGGATCTCGTCGATCAGCTCGGCCACGCCGGGCATGAGCTGATCCGCCGCGACGGCGTGCCGGCCGGCCTCGACCACGTCCTCGAACGACGCGCCGGCGCGAGCCGCCATGTGCATCTCGTCGCAGATCAGCGCGGTCGCTTCGGGGACGTTCAACAGCTGCCCGAGCGACACCGTCCGCCGGGCGAGCTCGGCCGCGGCGAAGATCCGCAGGCGATCCTCCTCGGTCGGGTTGAGGTGCATCTCAGGCCGGCACGGCGGCGCCCGCCGGGCGCTGCTGGGTGATGCAGTGCGGTCCCCCACCCCCGAAGTTCAGGCAGTTGCCCGGCACCGGGACGATCTCGCGGTCGGGGAGCATCTTCGCGATCTGCTCGAGCGCCTGCTCGTCCTCGGGGCGCTCCGCGACCGGGACGACCGCCCCGCCGTTCGCGAGGTAGAAGTTGAGGTACGGGACGACGCCCGACGGTCGCGTGTCGAACGGGATCACCTCGATCGACCGCCCCCTCGCATCTCTGGCTCGGTGGAGCCGGTCGAGGTTGTCGCGTCCACGCTCGTGATCGGGGTCGTCCAGGTCCCCGGGGAGCAGGAGCGCCACGGTGGCGGGCGCGAGGTACGGCGCGACGCCGTCGATGTGCCCATCGGTGTCCCGATCGGTCGAGTGGCCGAGCCCGAGCCAGACGATCACCTCGACCCCCAGGTAGTCGCGCAGGCCCTGCTCGATCTCCTCTCGCGACATCGTCGGGTTGCGGTTGGGGTTCAGCAGGCACTGCTCGGTCGTGGTCAATGTCCCCTCGCCGTCGACGAAGAACGAGCCGCCTTCGAGCACGAACGGAGCCTCGTAGCGCCGCATCCCCAGGTGCGACGCGATGCGGCGCGGCACCTCGGCGTCCCGGTCGTAGGGCAGGTACTTCTCGCCCCACGAGTTGAACCGGAAGTGAACCAGGGCGACGCGGCCCTGCTCGTCTCGGACGAAGATCGGGCCGTTGTCGCGCATCCACGAATCGTCGATCGGAAGGGGGAGGACGTCGACGCCCTCGCCGCAGGAGTGA
>JBMDWR010000422.1:0-1682 GCA_048594645.1 Actinomycetota bacterium | reverse complement strand
GGGGGGGGGGGGGGGGGGGGGGGGGGGGGGGGGGGGGGGGGGGGGGGGGGGGGGGGGGGGGGGGGGGGGGGGGGGGGGGGGGGGGGGGGGGGGGGGGGGGGGGGGGGGGGGGGGGGGGGGGGGGGGGGGGGCGGGGGGGGGCGGGGGGCGGGGGCCGCGCCGCCCGCCCCCCCCCCCCCCCCCCCCCCCCCCCCCCCCCCCCCCCCCCCCCCCACAATTGCATGATCAACGCGGCCGGGGTGATAGGGCATCGAGCAGGGGTTCGGCGTCGGTGGCCTTGAGCCGGCCAGCTGCCAGGGCCCGAGCGGCGGTGCGCCGGGCCAGCTGGATGTACGCGTCAACCGACTCCGGCGCCACCCGCCTGATCTCGGCCACATGGCTGGCGACCGTACCGGCATCACCCCTGGATACCGGCCCGGTGAGGGCGGCATCGCCGGATCGCAGCACGTTATCCAGCGTTGCGGACAGCAGCGGTGCCAGCACCTTGTCCGGCTGATCAATTCCCGCAATGTGCAGCAAGTCCATGGCGTCTGCCACCAGCGTGACCAGGTGGTTCGATGCGTGTGTCAGGGCCGCGTGGTAGAGCGTGCGGTGCTCCTCCGCGATTCGAACCGGTTCGGACCCCATCTCCAAGACCAGCGCTTCGGCAACCGGCCACAGCGGCTCGGGAGCCGTGACGCCGAAGACCGCACCTGTCAACCGCTCCAAATCGACCGACGTTCCCGTGAAGGTCATCGCCGGATGCAGCGCGAGCGGCAACGCGCCTACTCGGGTCGCGGGGCCGAGGACCTCTATTCCGAACCGGCCGCTGGTGTGCACGAGAATCTGGCCGGCCCGGATCGTCCCTGTCCTCGCCAATCCGGCCACGAGGTCCGTAAGTACGTCATCAGGCACCGTCAGCAGCACCAGGCCGGCCCTCTCGAAGACCTCGGTCGGCGTCACCAGCGGGACGTCCGGCAACAACTCGTGAGCGCGGTGCCGGCTGCTCACCGACACCCCGTAGCCGGCCACGACCCGGTGGCCCGCCCTGGCCAGTGCTGCTCCGAGCACAGCACCGACCCGCCCGGTTCCGACCACGCCAACGTCGAGCCGGGCGGGGCGTTCGTCTGTCGTCATGGCTCGCCCTTCTCCGGAGTCTGGAGGCAATCCACAGCTACCACCGGTGTGGATTGTCTCAAGATCGCATCACGATCCGGCTCCGCCGCAGCCACCACAGGCCCACGAACGGCAACAAGAGGGGGACGAATCCATACCCTCGGCCGAAGTCCGACCAGACGGTATCTCGCGGAAAGTCCCCTGCACCGAACGCAGTCACCGAGCCGACGATCAGCACTCCCGCGAGCTCGACAAGTACCGCCGCGACGGCCACTCGGTAGGCCGTCGGTCCAGGTCGAGCGAGTGCGACCGTCGCCACCAGATAGACCACCGCCGCGACGGCCGAGAGCAGAAACGGCACCGGTGCCTCGTCGAACCGGGTAGCGATCTGGTACGCCGAACGCGCCGTGGCGGCCACGGCGAACAGGGCATACACGGCGATCAACGTCCGGCCCGGTCCGGTGTTCGTCACGGGAGCGTCACCCACCGACGCCCTCCCACAGTTGCTGGAGCCGGATGACGACGACGGGTATCGCCAACGCCGCAACTAGCAGCACGGCCGTGCCCCACCGGCTCTTCTCGGCCAG
>JBMDWR010000421.1:0-2485 GCA_048594645.1 Actinomycetota bacterium | reverse complement strand
CGCGGCGTTCGCGCCGTTCGAGGGCAAGGGGTACATGACGGACGGGCTGCGGCTCGTGCTGCGACACGCGTTCGGAACGCTGAAGCTGCACCGGGTCGAGGCGAACGTCCAGCCGGGGAACGAGCGTTCGATCGCGTTGGTCGAGCGCCTGGGGTTCCGCCGCGAGGGGTACTCACCGAGGTACCTGAAGGTCGGCGGCCGGTGGCGCGACCACGTCCGCTTCGCGATCTTGGCGGACGAGTTCCGGGACGCCTGAACGCTCGCTCCGCTCGCGCCTGGTCAGCCGGCCTCCGCGATCCCGGCGGCCTCGGCCGCCCAGCGCCCGAACGCGCCCCAGAACGGGTCGAGCCCGGGGTGCTCGAGCGGCCTTGTCCCCTCGTCCGTGACGAGCACCACGCCCTCGGACGGCTCCGTCACCTGGCCGACGATCGCTGCCTCGATCCCCTCGGACCCGAGTGCCTCGACGAACGCGTCCGCGCGTTCCCGCACGACCGTGATGATCAGCGTCCCCTCGCTGATCGAGGCGTACGGATCCATGCCCACGTGTTCACACACCGCGCGGACCTCAGGCCTGACGGGGATCAGCGCCCGATCGACCCGCATGCCGACATCCGATGCGGCCGCGACCTCGGTGAGGCCGCCGTAGACCCCGCCCTCCGTCGCGTCGTGCATCGACGTCACCCCGCGGTGGCGAACGCCGAACGTCCGCGCGACGGTCGCCTCGGGCACGACCGTCATCTGCTCGAAGAGCGCGTCGGCGGCCTCGACGACCTCTCGCCCGACGCCCTCGGCGAGACGCTCGGGGAACGTCGTCGCGAACAGCGCGGTCGCCTCGATCGCTGCCCCTTTCGTCACGACGATGCGGTCGCCCGGCCGAGCCATCGTCGGCGTGACGAACGCGTCCTCCGGACCGGAGGCCATGCACACCGCTCCCCCGACCATCGGCCACGTGCAGCCCTCGTACCGCGCGGTGTGACCCGTGACGACGGCGATGCCGATGCCCTCGCACGCGCGATGAAACGCGTCCCACAGCGACATGAGGTCGGCGTCCGAGATCTCGGGTGGAAGGTTGAGGTCCACCGCGATCCAGCGGAGCGGCAGGCCGCTCGTCGCGGCGTCCGAAGCGAGGATGTGGACGGCGAACCACGCAGCACGCTCCCACCCGTACGCCGGGACGACGAAGACCGGATCGGCCGTGAGCGCCATCGCCACGCCGTCTGCCACGCGAACGACGCCGACGTCGACGCCGTGCTTCGGCCCGACCAGAACGTCGTCGTCCTTCGCGCCGAGCCGGCGCAAGATCACGTGCTCGAACATCTCGGCGGTTGCCTTGCCCGTCCGCTGCTCGTTCATCGAACCCCTTCCATCCAAGGCGCCACCGCGGCCGCCAGCGCTCTCGTCGCCTCCACCGGGTCGGCAGCCGCACCCACGGCCGAGATCACGCAGACGCCGGCGGCGCCGACCTCCAACACCGCACGGGCGTTGCCGACATCGATCCCACCGATACCGACCACCGGCAGCCGCGTCGACCGGACGATCTCGCGGAGACCGTCCGGACCGACCGGCTCCGCCTCGGGCTTC
The DNA here is from genome assembly GCA_048594645.1 of Actinomycetota bacterium. Taxonomy (GTDB): domain Bacteria; phylum Actinomycetota; class UBA4738; order UBA4738; family HRBIN12; genus DASSJM01. The sequence goes on along the minus strand of JBMDWR010000421.1, from coordinate 904 downwards.
GTCGACGTCGCCCACACCGTGACGCCGAGGTAGTCCGCGCCCGCCTCTTCGGCGAGTCGAGCCTGTTCCGGCGTGGAGACGCTCACGCCCAGCACCGCATCGGGACCGAGGATCGCCCGCGCCGAACCCGGATCGTCGTCCTGGCCGACGTGCGCGCCGGCTCCGACACGGGATGCGACGGCGACGCGGTCGTTCACGAGGAACAGGACGCCGGCGGCGCGGCATCCGGCCGCGATCGCCGCGGCGAGCTCCGCCAGATCGTCCTCGTCCCCCAGCTCGGGCGCGCGCAGCTGCACGGCCGTGGCCCCGCCCGCGATCGCCGCCCAGGCGACCTCGCGGTGGCCGCGACCTGGGACCAGGCCGCTCGACGTCACGACGTACACGCCGAGGGCGCGGGGATCCATCTGCCGCTCGCCTCCCTCCGCCCGCATTACCGGGTTCAGGTTCCGCGGGTCGCCGCCGCGTTCTGGCGGCCTCTCAGCCCGGTCGCCCGAGCTCCCCGGTGGTTCCGCGCGAAGGATAGCCCACCCGGAACGTCACCGGTCGGCGACCCGCATGCGAGCGACGCGCATCTCGCGCGAGAACCGCTTCCAGTCGCTCTTGCGACGCGAGATGAAGATGTCGGTGCAGACGATCACCACCTCGTACGCCACGATCACCCACGCGGCCCACGCGGGTGCGACGCTCGCCGGCCAGAACGCGAGGGCGACGAGCGGCCCGAGCTTGCTGGCGATCGCTCCAGACGCGTGCATCCACGCCCGTACCTGCGGCGAGGCCCGCAGGTACGAGCCGTACTCGACCTTCAGCCCGGGGAACGGCGGGACGAGCGTCCGAACGAAGTACGCCACGAACCGCAGCCCGACGATCCTACCGACCACCCAGTGCGTGGGAGAGTGCAGGGACG
>JBMDWR010000420.1:0-1152 GCA_048594645.1 Actinomycetota bacterium | reverse complement strand
ATACCGAATCGCCTTGGCTATTCTTGCTCTCTAATCCTGTGGACGATTTCCCAGGAGGAGAGCAATGCCCCGACTGCAACTGATGCCCCACTTGACCTACGAACAACTGACCGAACGCTTCCGCCGCTGCCGCGACGGCCGCCAGAAGGCCCGCTGGCAAGCCCTCTGGCTGCTCAGCCGCCCCCACCAGCCCTGCTCCGCCCGCCAGGCCAGCGCCGTCGTCGGCCTGACCGCCGACGCGGTCCGCAAGCTGGTCCACCGCTACAACGCCGGCGGGCCCACCGCCGTCGCGCGCAACCCCGGCGGCCAGGGCCGCGCCCCCCGGTTGTCGGCCGAGCAGCAGCAGCAACTCAAGGCCGAGCTGCTCGGCCGCGCCCCGGACGGCGGCCTGTGGACCGGCCCCAAGTTGGCCCGCCGCATCGCCGCGCTGACCGGCCGGCCGCTGCACCAGGCCACCGGCTGGGAGTGGCTCCGCAAGCTCGGCTTCACCCCGCAACGGCCCCGGCCGCGCCACCGCCGCGCCGCCTCCCCCGAGGAGCAGGCGGCTTGGAAAAAAAAGCTGGCCAGCCGGGTGGAGCAACTACGGGCCGAGGAGCCGGCGCGGCCGGTGGAGCTGTGGTGTGAGGACGAGTGCCGCCTCGGCCTGGTGCCGCTCGTGCGGCGGGTCTGGGCCCCCAAGGGGAGGCGGCCGGCGGCGCCCCACGAGGTCAAGCGGGAGTGGCTGTACGTGTACGGCTTCGTGCGGCCGGGGACGGCCGAGACGTTCTGGCTGCTGCTGCCGGAGGCGAACACGGCGTGGATGGGCCTGGCGCTGGCGGAGTGGGCGCGGTGGGCCGACCCCGAGGGGCGCAAGCGGCTGGTGCTGGTGACGGACCGGGCCGGCTGGCATACCAGCGGCAAGTTGGCCGTGCCGGGGCAGGTGGAGCTGTTCCCGCTGCCGGCGAACACGCCGGAGCTGCAGCCGGTGGAGTCGGCCTGGCCGCTGCTGCGGGAGGTGGTGGCCAACGAGGCGTTCGACGGGCTGGAGCCGTTGACGGACCGGCTGGCCGATCGGTGCCAGGAGTTCATGGAGCACCCCGAGGCCGTCCAAGCAGTAGTCGCCCACGACTGGGCTGCATCACTCAACCAATAAAGTTCAGGGCGATTTGGTAT
>JBMDWR010000042.1:0-31139 GCA_048594645.1 Actinomycetota bacterium | reverse complement strand
CTTCTCGATCCCGATCTTCCTGTACTCGCCTATCGCGGTGGACGTGTTCGGCCTCGAGCTGCCGGAGCCGTTCGGGATCGCCACCGACGTCGCGTCGCTCGTCCTGTCGCTTCCCATCATCTTCTACAGCTCTCTCGTCTTCTTCCGAGGAGCGGTAACGGCGCTTCGGAACCGGAACCTCGACATGATGGTGCTGGTCGCCACCTCGATCGGGATCGGGTGGATCTACTCGGTGGCGGTCGTGTTCGGACTCGAGGGTGAGCACTTCTTCGAGGCCGTCGCGCTGCTGGCTGCGTTCGTCCTGTTCGGTCACTGGATGGAGATGCGCGCGCGCGCCGGCGCGAGCGACGCCGTCCGGGCGTTGTTGGACCTCGCCCCGCCGATGGCCATCGTCCTCCGCGGCGATGAACCTGCCGAGATCCCTACCGCAGAGGTCGCGGTGGGCGACCTCTTGCTCGTGCGGCCCGGCACGAAGGTCCCGGTCGACGCGCTCGTCGAGGAGGGCGCTTCGAGCGTCGACGAATCGATGATCACCGGCGAGTCGCTGCCGGTGGCGAAGCACCCCGGCGACGAGCTGATCGGTGCGACGATCAACAAAGAGGGTTCCCTCCGAGCCCGCTCGACGAGGATCGGCTCCGAGACCGCACTCGCGCAGATCGTGGCGCTCGTTCAGGCGGCGCAGAACTCGAAGGCGCCGGCGCAGCGGCTCGCCGATCGAGCGGCGTTCTGGCTGGTCCTGGTGGCGCTCGGTGGCGGGATCGTGACGTTCGTCGCGTGGTTCTGGTTGGCCGGTTCCTCGTTCGCGACCGCGCTCCTGTTCTCGATCACCGTGGTGGTGATCGCGTGCCCGGACGCCCTCGGGCTCGCGACGCCGACGGCGATCATGGTCGGGACCGGGATGGGGGCACGAAGGGGCATCCTGTTCAAGGACGCGGGTGCGCTCGAGCAGGCGTCGGAGCTCCAGGCGATCGTCTTCGACAAGACCGGGACGCTCACGATGGGCGAGCCCGCCGTCGACGACGTCCGTGCCGAGGGCATGGACGACGCCGAGCTGCTGCGGCTCGCTTCCGCCGTCGAGCGCGAGAGCGAACATCCGCTCGCCCGCGCGATCGTCGCCGCGGCCGAGGCGAAGGCCGTCGACGCGCCGCCGGCGCGGAGGTTCCGTGCCGTCGCGGGCGCGGGCGCGGTCGCCGAGGTCGATGGACACCGCGTCGCGGTCGGCAACCGCAGGCTGTTCGAGGAGGAGGACGTGCCGCTCGACCACGTGGCCGCGTTCGCCGAGGAGCTCGAAGGCGCCGGCCGGACGGTGTCGTTCGTCGCCGTGGACGGCGTGGCGATGGGCGTGATCGCGCTGGCGGACACGGCGCGCCCAAGCTCCAAGGATGCTGTCGAGCGTCTGCGTTCGGAGAGCGTCGAGGTCGTGATGCTGACGGGCGACAACCGCGCCACGGCGGAGCGTGTCGCCGCGGAGCTCGGGATCGAGCGCGTGCTAGCGGACGTGCGGCCGGAACAGAAGGAGGAGAAGGTCGCGTCGTTGCAGGCCGAGCACAAGAAGGTCGGGATGGTCGGTGACGGCGTGAACGACGCGCCCGCTCTCGCGCGCGCCGACGTCGGCCTCGCGATCGGGACGGGAACCGACGTGGCGATGGAGACGGCCGACGTCGTGCTGATGCGGGCCGATCCGCTTGACGTTCCGGCGGCGATGAGCCTGTCTAGGGCGACGGTACGGAAGATGCGCCAGAACCTGGCGTGGGCGGTCGGCTACAACTCGCTCGCGCTCCCGATCGCGGGCGGAGCGTTCGCGTGGGCGGGCCTGACCCTGCGCCCGGAGATCGCCGCGCTCGCGATGTCGGGGTCGAGCCTGCTCGTGGCGGTGAACGCCCTGCTCTTGAAGCGGGCACGGGTAACCTGAAGACGTGAGCGGAAGAAGGGCATGACATGGTGCAGGTGAAGGACAGCGGCCCGGTGGTCATCGAGGCGACGGACCAGAACTTCATGGACGCGGTCGTCGAGGAGTCCAAGACGCGACCGGTGGTCGTCGACCTGTGGGCGTCTTGGTGCGGCCCGTGCCGAACGCTGGGTCCGATCCTCGAGAAGGTGGCGAGCGAGCGTCAAGGAGCGTTCCTGCTCGCGAAGCTCGACGTGGACGCCAACCCGTACACGGCCGGGCAGTTCGGCGTTCAGAGCATCCCGACCGTGATCGCGTTCCGCGACGGGAAGCCGATCGATGGCTTCGTCGGCGCGATCCCGGAGCCGCTGGTGAACGAGTTCGTCGACCGGATCATGCCGTCGGAGGCAGAGCTCGAGGCCGAGGAGGCGCTCGAGGAGGAGCTGGACGGGCGTCTGGACGGGGCGGAGCAGAAGTACCGCGAGGCCCTGGATGTCGACCCGGGCAACCGCGACGCGCGGGTCGGTCTCGGTCGCATCCTGGCCGAGACCGAACGAGAGGACGAGGCGCGTCAGACGCTCGCTTCCGCGCTGCCCGATCCGGAGGCCGAGCGGATCCTCGCCATGCTCGAGGTGCGCGGCTGGGAGAGCATCACCGAGCCCGGAACCCTGGCATCCGCGAAGCGGCTCGCCGCCCAGGCGAAGTGGCGCGAGGCGCTCGACGGGATGCTCGGCGCGCTAACGGACGACCCGGATGCGCGTCCGGCGATGCTGGACGTCTTCGCCGTCCTCGGTGAGGAGGACGAGCTCGTCGCGGAGTATCGGCGCAAGCTGGCCTCGGCGCTGTTCTGAGGTTCGATGGCGGGCGACGTCCACGATCGGATCCGCGAGTACTGGGATCGGGACTCGCACACGTACGACGATGCTCGCTCGCATGCGATCTCCGACCGGCTCGAGAGCGCCGCGTGGCGCCAGGCGATCGTCGACGCATTGCCCCAGCCGGGTTCGACGGTGCTGGACGTCGGCGCCGGGACCGGAGCGCTGTCGCTTCTGGCCGCGGAGCTCGGCTTCGAGGTCACGGCGCTCGATCTGTCGGCCGGGATGCTTGGCAGGGCGGAGGCGAAAGCCACCGAACGCGGCCTCGAGCGCCGGATGCGGTTCGTCGTCGGCTCCGGCATGGAGCCGCCCGCCGGGCCGTTCGACGCCGTGATGGAACGGCACGTGCTCTGGACGATGCCCGACCCGGTCGGCGCGCTCCGACGGTGGCGAGGCGTGGCCGGACGGCTCGTGCTCTTCGAGGGCGTGTGGGGCGAGGAAGATCTCCGCCGGCGCGCGAAGGACGCGCTCGCCGACGTTCTGCGACGCGTGATGCGCGTCCCGCACGATCACCATGCCCCGTACCCCGAGGACGTTCTCTCGGCCCTGCCGCTCGCGCGCCTTCCATCCCCGGTCCCGCTGATCGATGCGGTCTACGAGGCGGGGTGGTCGGGGGTCCGGATCAAGCGGCTCCGCGACGTCGAGTGGGCGGCAAAGCTGCACGAGCGGTGGCCGCTCGGATCCCTCGAGCAGCGCCCCCGGTACGCGCTCGTCGCGGACGCCTGAGGGCGCACCTAGCGGCGGAACGTCCAGTACACGTCGGTCCGGTAGGGCATGACGATCTCGTCGCGGCCCTTCAGCTCCGGATCCGTCGTCAGCAGGTCGTGCACCTCGTAGAGCACGCGCTCGCGGTCGGGTTCGGAGGCGCTCGCCACGAAGCTCACGGAGAGCACCCTGTCGAGGAACGCCTGCGGCGTGACGTGGTGCACGTGGTACGCGACGCGATGGTGGAGCGGCCCGAACAGGTCCGACCGTAGGAACGCCTCGCGCCAGCGGCTCGTCCGGTAGCGTGGCGTGTTCTCACCCGCGAGCCGGTCGAAGATCGCGGTCAGCCGTTCGGCCCAGTCGCTCGACTCGTCCCGCTCGTTCCAGATCATCCCGAGCGTGCCGCCGCGCCGCAGGACGCGGTGGATCTCGGGAAGCGCCCGATCCCCGTCGAACCAGTGGAACGCCTGGGCTGCGAGGACCGTGTCGGCCGAGGCGTCCGCGACGGGGATGTCTTCGGCGGTGCCGTCGAGCACGGTCACCGTCGGGCAGTTGCGTTCGAGCGCCTCGCGCATCACGGCGACCGGCTCGATCGCCGTGACCGAGGCACCGGTGTACGCGAGGAGCTCGGTGAACTTGCCGGTACCGGCTCCGAGCTCGACGATGTCGCGCCCCGGGCCGATCCGCAGCTCGTTGACGACGTAGCTGACGGCGTCGTCGGGGTACGTGGGGCGGCCGCGCTCGTAGTGCTCGACGCCGGCCTCGAACCCGCGCATCGCGGCGTGATGGATCCGGTCGGGCATCGCGTCAGGGCGTCGACGCGGCCGCCGCCGCGACCGCACCGGTCGGCCACTCGCCGGAGGTCTCGAGCCGGACGTCGAAGACGTCTTCGAAGCGGCGAGCGACGAGCGGCGCCATCTCCTGGACGCCGATCTCGCGTCCGGCGAGCCGGGAGAGCGACGTCACCCCCTCCTCGGCGAGGCCGCAGGGGACGATCGCGTCGTACCAGGCGAGATCCGTCGTGCAGTTCAGCGCGAACCCATGGAGCGACACGCGCATCCGCATGAGCCGGACCCCGATCGCACACACCTTCCTCGTGCCCGACCACACACCGGTCTGGACGTCGTTGCGTTCGAGCTCGACGTCGACGTCGCGGCCGGCGCGGATGACGACCTCCTCTAGGTCGCGAACGAACCGCAGCGCGTCCGGCCGGATGCCCAGATCGAGCACGGGGTACCCGACGAGCTGGCCCGGCCCGTGGAAGGTGAGCGAGCCCCCACGATCGATGAAGCGGAGTTCGGCGCCCGCGGCGCGGATGCGATCCTCGGTCCAGACGATGTGATCGGCTTTCCACCTCCGCCCGGCCGTGTACACGGGCGAGTGCTCGAGCAGGATCAGCGTGTCCTCGCCTTCGCCGTTCAGTCGCGCCGTCGCGAGCTCGTGCATCGCGGCGTTCGCGGCGTCGTAGTCGACGAGTCCCTGGGGCCGGATCAGCTGCGCCATCCGACTAGAGGGCGAGGTCCTCGGCGAAGTCCCAGGTCTCGAGGTTCTGCTTGATGCGCGCCAGGAACTGGGACGCGAGCGCCCCGTCGATCACCCGGTGATCCCACGACATCGAGATGTACACCATGTGCCGGATCGCGATCGTGTCGTCGATCACGACCGGGCGCTTCTCGACGGTGTCGAACCCGAGGATCCCCGTCTGCGGCTGGTTGATGATCGGCACCGAGATCATCGAGCCGAACGGGCCCGGGTTGGTGATCGTGAACGTCCCCTCGTGCACCTCGTCCGGCTTGAGCTTCTTCGCCCTTGCGCGGGTCGCGAGGTCGTTGACCCCGCGCGCGATGCCGAGGAGGTTCATGGTGTCCGCGCCCTTCAGCACGGGGACGATGAGCCCCTCGTCGTAGCTCACCGCGATCCCCATGTTCACGTAGTGCTTGAGGACGATCTCGTCGCCACGCAGCTCGCTGTTCACCAAGGGGAACGCGAGCAGCGCCTCGGTCACGGCCTTGGTGACGAACGGCATGTACGTGAGGCTGAAGCCCTCGCGAGCCTTGAAGGCGTCCTTGGCGCGGTCGCGGAGGCGCGCGACGTTCTCCATGTTGACCTCGACGGCGTTCCACGCGCGCGCAGAGACGTCGAGGGACATCTTCATGTGCTGCGCGATCGCACGCCGGATGTGCGACACGGGGACGACCTCGTCGCCCTGGCCGAGCGGCGCCCGCGGGATCTCCGGAGCGGGCTGTGCTGGCGCCGCTGGGGCCGTTCGCTGCGCGGCGGAGGCCGTTGCCGCCGCCGGTTGCGGTGCCGCGGCCGGCGGAGCGGCCGCGGACGGTGGGGCCTCGGCCGGGGCGCCCGAGGGTTGCGAAGCGACGAACGCGAGCACGTCCTTCTTGGTGATGCGTCCGCCCGTGCCGCTCCCGGTGACCTGCGCGAGGTCGACGCCGTGCTCCGACGCCAGCCGGCGAACCAGCGGCGACAGGATCTGACTGCGCGGCCCGCGGTCCGGCAGCGGCTCCGCCGTCTGCGTCGATGCCGCCATCTGGGACGGAGCCTGCTCCGCCGCCGGCTGAGGAGCGGGTGCCGGTGGAGCCGACGGAGCCTGGCCGTCGGCCTCGCCACCACCCTTCGGTACCTCGGCGGCGCCCTCACCCCCCTCGGCGGCGGCGCCGGTCCCACCTCCCTCGGCGGCGGCGCCGGCCGCAGCTCCTTCCAAGATCTCCGCAAGCTCCGTGCCGACGGAGACGGTCTCTCCCTCCGGGACGAGGATCTTCGTGAGCACGCCGGCGGCCGAGGACGGCACCTCGGTGTCGACCTTGTCCGTCGAGATCTCGAACAGCGGCTCGTCGAGGGCGACCTGGTCACCCTCCTGCTTGAGCCACTTGATGATGGTTCCCTCGACGACGGTCTCGCCGAGCTGAGGCATCTTCACCGCGGTCATCGCGCCTCCACGTTCACCATGCTGACAGCTTGCGCACTGCGTCTTCGATGTCGGCAACCTGTGGCAGGTACGCGTCCTCGAGCGGGGGAGAGAAGGGAACCGGAACGTTCGGCGGCGCGAGCCGCACGACGGGCGCGTCCAGGGACTCGAACGCCTCCTCCGCGATCAGCGATGCGACCTCGGAGCCGGTGCCGAGGAACCGATGGCTCTCGTACAGGACGATCGCCCTGCTCGTCTTCGCGACGGTGCCGAGGATCGCATCTTGATCGAGCGGTTGAACGGTCCGAAGATCCAGCACCTCCACGTCGATCCCTTCGTTGGCCAGCGTGTCGGCGGCCTCGAGCGCGAGGTGCACCATCATGCCGTACGCGATCACCGAGACGTCCGCCCCCTCGCGCCTGAGGCTGGCCTTCCCGATCGGGACGAGGACGTCGGGATCCTCCGACACCAGCTCCTTGATACGCCGATAGATCCACTTGTGCTCCAGGAAGACACACGGGTTGTCGTCGCGGATCGCCGACTTCAGGAGACCCTTCGCATCGCCCGGGAACGCCGGGCACATGACCTTCAGCCCCGGCGCGTGCGAGAGCCAGGGCTCGGGGTTCGTCGAGTGGAAGCTCGAGGCCCGGACGCCTCCGCCCGAGGGCCCCCGTAGGACGACGGGGACGGGCACCCCGCTTCGGTAGTGGTACCGGGCGAGTGCCGTCGTGATCTCGTCGTAGCCGCTCGACATGAAGTCGGCGTACTGGAACTCGGCGACGGGGCGGAGACCCTCCATCGCCGCGCCAAGCGCCATGCCGACGATCGTCTCCTCCGCGATCGGCGTGTCCAGCACCCGCTGCGGTCCGAACCGGTCGATGAACCCCTCGGTGACCTTGAACGCGCCGCCGTATACGCCGATGTCCTCGCCCAGCAGGAAGACACGCTCGTCGCGCTCCATCTCCTCCCACAACGCCTCCGCGATCGCGACGAGGTACGTCGCCTCGCCCTGCTCGGTCCGCTTGCCACGCGGTTCGGCCCCGTGCCCGGCGGCGCCCGCCTCGACGGTTCTGGTCGCCATCAGGTCTGGGTTCCTCCCGCTCGACCCGGCTCGCTCGCCCAGTAGCCGTCGTCGGTGTACAGGCCCTTGGTCACGTCGTCCGGCTCGGGGAACGGTGAGGAGAGCGCGTACTCGTAGCCGGCCTCGAACGCGCTGCGCACGGACGCGTCGAGCTCCTCGACGTCCTGCTCGCTCACGACGCCGCGCGCGCGTAGCAGCTCCTCGAACCGCCGGACCGGGTCCTTCTCGTTCGTGTACCGCTCGAGCAACTCCTTCGGAACGTACTTGGCGGGGTCGTGCCCGGCGTGGCCGCGCCAGCGGAGCGATAGGCACTCGATCAGCGTGGGGCCACCACCCTCGCGCGCGCGCTCGACCGCGTCGTACGCGATGCGGTAGACGTCGAGCACGTCCTGCGCGTCGACGCGAACGCCCGGCATCCCGTACGCGCCGGCGCGCTCGGCGATCGTCGGAACGGGGAACTCCAGACCGTTCGGCGACGAGTACGCGTAGAGGTTGTTGTTGACGACCCACACCACGGGAAGCTGGTAGATCGCCGAGACGTTGAGTGCCTCGTGCCATCTTCCGTTGGAGGTAGCTCCGTCGCCGCAGATCGCCATCGCGACGCGCGGTTCCTCCCGCATCTTGTACGCGAGCGCGGCACCGCACGCGACCGGGTACGCGATCGGCAGGTGCGACATCACGGTCCACGTCCGGTTGCCCTGCCAGTCGCCGATGTGGCTGTTCCCGTCGCGCCCGCGCGTGTACCCGTCGATCCGTCCCCAGAACTGGGCCATCACGCGGTTGAGATCGAGGCCCTTCGCCAGCTGCGCCGACAGGTCCCGATGCGTCGGGAACAGCGAGTCGTCCTTGCGGAGCGCGTACGCGACGCCCACGTGCGTACCTTCCTGCCCGCGTCCCGAATAGATCGCGCCGGGCAGGCGGCCCTGCCGGTACAGCGCCTCCATGCGCTCGTCGAAGTACCGACAGAGCTTCACCGTGTGGAGGATCTCCTTCAGCTGATCGTCGGATAGGCCGGCACGCCAGTCCTCGGCCGCGAGGCGCCCCTGCTGAACCGTCGTCGCCACCGTCATGCTCCGTGCAGCGGCTTGCCGGCGAGCGCGAGGAACGCCTCGCCCACGCCCTCGGACAGCGTCGGGTGGGGATGGATCAGCGCGGCGACCTCGGCAGGGACGGCCTCCCACGCCACGGCGAGCATCGCTTCGGACACGAGGTCCGTGACGTGGGGGCCAACCATGTGCACGCCGAGGACGGCTCCGCCGTCCCTCGCGGCGACGATCTTGACGAGGCCGCCCTCGCCGACGATGTTCGCCTTGCCCACCCCCTGGAAGTTCAGGCGTTCGACCTCGACGTCGTGCCCGCGTTCGACGGCCTGCGCCTCGGTGAGCCCGACCGATGCGATCTCGGGCGCGCAGTACGTCACCCTCGGGATCTGGGTGTATTCGATCTCGGCTACGGGCTCACCGGCGATGCGTTCGGCGACGGCGTAGCCCTCGGTGAACGAGACGTGCGCGAGCTGGAGCGGCGTCGCAGCGACGTCCCCGATGGCCCACACGTGTGGGACGGTCGTCTGAAGCCGGTCGTCCACGCGAACGAACCCGTGGTCCAGCTCGACGCCCGCCTCCTCGAGGCCGAGGCCGTCGGTCACCGGTCCGCGGCCGATCGCGACCAGGCAGACGTCGGCCGTCACGGTCTGCGTCTTGCCGCCGGCCTCGAACGTCACCTCGACGTGGTCGCCGACGTCTTTGACCTCCGACACGCTGGCACCGGCGTGTCCATTGATGCCGCGCTTGCGGAAGGCCCGCGCGATCTCCTTCGAAAGATCCTCGTCCTCGAGCGGCGCGAGCCGGGGCAGCGCCTCGACCAGCGTCACGTCGGTGCCCATCGAACGGTAGAAGCTCGCGAACTCGAGGCCGATCGCGCCGGCGCCGATGATGACCGCGGACGACGGGATCTCGCCGTACCACAGGGCCTCGTCGCTCGTGATGATGCGGTCGGTCACCTCGAGCCCCGGGAGCAGGCGAGGGCGCGAGCCCGTCGCGATGACGACGTCGGTCGCCGTGATCGTCCGGCCGGCCACCTCGACGGCTGGACCGGGCTTCAGTACGGCGGAGCCCGTGATCACGTCGATCTTCCGCGCCTTGAACAGCCCGGTCAGGCCGGAGACCAGCTTGTCGACGATCTTGGTCTCGAACGCCTGAACCTGCGTCCAGTCCGGCTCGCCCGATGCCTTGATGCCCCATTCCTCCGAGCGGTTGACGGCATCCATCACGGCGGCCGACTGCAGCAGCGCCTTGGTGGGGATGCAGCCGCGGAGCAGGCACGTGCCGCCCAGCCGGTCGTGCCGTTCGACGACGGCGACACGCTTGCCGAGTTGCGCCGATCGCAGGGCGCAGGAATAGCCACCCGTCCCCGCGCCGATCACGACGACGTCGTATGCGTCGGACATGAACCGCCATGCTACCGCGCTTCCACGCGGCGCCTGCCCGAACGGTTCCGGGCCGCGCCCGGCCGAACGTAGGATGGCGCTCCATGCTCGATCCCGGCGTTCGGCACGGTCCGCTCGAGGAGCGTCATCGTGCCCTCGGAGCCAGGCTCGGGCCGTTCGGTGGATGGCTGATGCCGATCGAGTACGACGGCGTCCTGTCCGAGCATCGCGCGGTCCGAGAGCGCGTCGGCCTGTTCGATCTCAGCCATCTTGGCAAGCTCGACGTGGTGGGCGCCTCGGCGTTCAAGGCGCTTCAGGAGCTGTTCACGAACGACCTGCGCAAGCTCGAGGTGGGACGGGCCCAGTACCACCACCTCCTGAACGAGCGTGGTGGTGTCGAGGAGGACCTGTTCGTCTACCGGCTGGCAGCGGATCGATGGTTCGTCGTGCCGAACGCGGCCAACAAGGACAAGGTGGTCGCCGCGATCGAGGGCGCCGGCGGCGAGGTCGTCGACCACGACGACTGGTGCTTCATCGGCGTTCAGGGTCCGCGTTCGCATGCCGTCGTGGGCAAGCTCTGGAGCGATGCCGTCGAGCTCGCCTTCCGCGGGTGCCGAACCGTCGAGCGGTCCGGAGCCGAGGTCGTCCTCGCGCGGACCGGCTACACGGGCGAACGCGGGTACGAGCTCTTCGCGCGCGGCGCGGACGCCGAGACCCTGTGGGAGTCGCTGACGGAGGCCGGACGGCCGTTCGACATCCGTCCGTGCGGTCTCGGCGCGCGCGATGTGCTGCGGCTCGAGATGGGATACCCGCTCTACGGCCAGGATCTCGGCCCCGACCGGACCACGCTCGAGGCGGGCCTCGGATGGGCGGTCGCGTTCGACAAGGGACCGTTCGTCGGGCGCGAGGCGCTCGTGCGGCAGCGCGACGAGGGGCTGCCGAGCCGGCTGCGAGGGCTCGTGACGACCGACCGCCGGTACATCCCGAGGGCGCACCAGCGCGTGACGGTCGAAGGGGCCGAGGCGGGCGAGGTCACGAGCGGGACGTTCTCCCCGTTGCTCGGCCGCGGCATCGCCCTGGCGTACCTCCGCCCCGCCCACGCGTTCGAGCCAGGAGGGACGGTGCAGATCGACATCCGGGGTCGCGTCGCGCCCGCCACGGTGGTCGAGACGCCGTTCGTCGACCGCTCGCCGCGGTGAGGGCGCAGGCGTGACGCCGGACGCTCGAGGGTCTAGACCGGGCCGCTGACCGGTGGGACCGGTGCCGCGGCACGGATCATGTCCGCGACCGATGCCCCGTTGAACTCGGTCCGCTCGAGGAGGCGGTTGAGGAGGAAGGGCGCCCGCGGCGACGCGGGCATCAGGGCAACCACCACGTACAGCCCCGAGGTCGGGATGCCGACCTGTCGCACGGGTCCGTACCCAGGGGCGGCGACGAAGTACGCCCACCGCGTCGGCTTGTGACCGACGGTGCACGTGCCCTGGCCGTGCGCGACGTAGTCACCGGGGGAATCCGGATCGCCGTGCGCGTACGACGGAAGATGGTCGATGACGACGTCCTGCCGCGTGGCTCGGCACTGCTGCGAACCCGTGAGCACGTCGAGCGCAGGACCCGTGGCCGCCAGGTAGTAATAGTCGGACGGCACGCCGACCTCGGTCCCGTCGACCCACATCGCCGCCAGCCCCTCGCGCGGCAGGTCGCTGGCCCAGGCCTCCGGCCGCGGACCCGCGACGATCCCTTGCCGCGGGTCGTCGACCTTGCCGGCGAGCCGGGGTGACCAGTGATCCGGGATGAGGGCCGAGACCGGGCCCGCGGAGACGTGCTGGAACGGGCTGGGGGACTGACGGACCTCCAGACCGGCGGGGTCGGATGGGAAGGAGGCACCGCCGCCGCACGCAGCGGCGACGAGCGACACCACGAGACTGCCGATGACCTTCCGCACCCCGCCGATCCCGGGCGGCAGCATAGACCGAGGCTTCCCCGTCTCGCCAGTTGGCGAACCCGCGTCCTCGCGGTGGGGTACGATCGCCCGGCGAGAACTTCATAGGTTCGTGCCTCCGAGGGTGTGCGGAAGCCGGTGAGAATCCGGCGCGGTCGCGCCACTGTGACCGGGGAGCGAACCCGACGGAACCACTGGGGCGGAGCCCTGGGAAGGGTCGGGGGAGCCGAGATCCGGGAGCCAGGAGACCTGCCCTCGGAGGAACGTCGGGTCGTCCTTCGCACGAAAGGAGACGCGCGTGAGACCCCTCCGAAGCGCCCTGGCTCTCTCGGTCCTACTGCTTGCCGCCGCATGCGGCGAGGAACCCTCGCAGCCCGTCGGCACGGCCGCTCCGGCGACGTCGCCAGCAGGTTCGAACGCCGACGCCTCCACGTTCCCGGTCACGATCACCGACGACGACGGCGTGACCGTCACGATCGAGACCGAACCGCAACGCATCGTCACGTTCGCGCCCTCGTTGACCGAGATCGTGTTCGCGCTCGGCCTCGGGGAACGGCTCGTTGGGGTCTCGGGTCCGTTCGACGACTACCCGTCCGAAGCGGCCGAGATCGAGGAGGTCGGAGGCGCCGGCGACTTCGGCGTCGACCCCAACGTTGAGAAGGTCGTCTCGCTCGACCCCGACGTGTTCCTCACGATCGCGGGCGGTGATCGGTGGAAGGACCGCCTGCGCGAGCTCGGCGTGCCGGTCGTGACCCTGGACGCCGTGGATCTGGATGACCTGATGGACGACATCGAGGTCGCGGGCCGCCTCACGGGCGCCACGCAGGAAGCTGCGACAATCGTGGCGGACCTGCGCGCGCAGGCCGCAGACGTCGAGGCGAGGGTCGCGGGGGAGACACCGGTGACCTGCTTCTACGAGACCTTCTACCCGCCGCTGTACACGGTCGGGCCGGAGACGTTCATCTACGACCTCCTCCGGCGCGCCGGATGCGACCCGATCACGTCGTCGGCCGGGCAGCCCTACCCACAGTGGGCGATCGAGGACGTCGTGGCGCAGGGGCCGGACGTCTACCTCGTGTCGTCGGAGTCCGGAACGAGCGCGGGGGGCGTCGCGCGGCGCCCAGGGTTCGACGCGATCGAGGCGGTGGAAGCCGGTCGCGTCGTGTTGATCGACTCCGACCTGGCGGAGCGGCCGGGTCCCAGGATCGTTCTCGGCCTGCGTGCGATCGCCCGGGCTCTCCATCCCGGCGCGTTCGCCTGACGGGATGCGCAGGGCGTTCCCGTATCGGCGGGTGATCGTGTTCCTGGTCGTGGCCCTCGTCGCCGCGAGCCTGTTCGGCGTCGCGGTGGGCGCCGTGTGGGTCTCTCCGTGGGAGACGATCCGTCTGGCCGCGTGGAAGCTCGGCCTGGCCGGCCGTCCCGACGACGTGAGCGCCGCGGCCGACGTCATCGTCTTCCAGCTTCGCCTCCCACGCGTGGTCCTCGCGGCGATCGTCGGCGGTGCGCTCGCGGCATCCGGGGTCGTGTTCCAGGGGATGTTCCGCAACCCGCTCGCCGACCCGGCGATCATCGGCGTCTCGTCGGGAGCGGCGCTCGGTGCGGTCCTCGTCATCGTGACGGTTGGGGCCGGCTCCCTCGGTGCGTTCGGCGTCCCCGTCGCGGCCTTCGTCGGCGCGATGGCGACCGCGTTCGTCGTGTACCGGCTCGCGAGGATCGGACCGGCCGTCCACGTCGCGACGTTGCTGCTCGCCGGCATCGCGATCGCGGCCGTGATCTCGAGCCTGATGTCACTGGTGATGTCGTTCTCCGGTGAGGACGTGCGGGACATCTACGCGTGGCTGCTCGGCGGCCTCGTCGCGCCCGGCTGGCGCTCGGTGGCGATCGTGCTGCCGGTCGCGATCGCGGGGACGGCGGGTGCGTGGCTCGTCGCCCACGAGCTCAACCTCGTTTCCCTCGGCGAGGAGCGTGCCGCGCAGCTCGGCGTCGAGCTGGACAGGCTGAAGCGGACCTCGATCGCCGTGGGGGCGCTGCTCGCGGCCGCGGCCGTCTCGGTCGCAGGGGTGATCGGGTTCGTCGGGCTCATGACCCCACACCTGCTGCGGCTGGTGATCGGGCCGGATCACCGCAGGCTCATGCCCGCCTCCGTGCTCGGGGGTGCCACGCTCCTGGTCCTGGCCGACGTCGTCGCGCGGACGGCGATCGCTCCGTCCGAGCTCCCCGTCGGCGTCGTCACCGCGCTCCTCGGCGGTCCGTTCTTCCTGTACCTCCTGCGTCGCGAGGGCCGGAAGGCGCGAGCCCGTGCCTGAGGCAGCCCTGGTCGTCGAGCGGGTCTCGGCCGCGTACGACGGCCGGCCGGTCCTGTGCGAGGTCGACATGGAGGTGCGGCCCGGCGAGGTCGTGGGTCTCGTCGGCCCGAACGGCTCGGGCAAGACCACGCTCGTGCGCGTCGCGTCGCGGGCTCTTCGGCCCTCGGCCGGCACGGTTCGCGTGGGTGGGCATGACGTCGTGACGATGGCGGCCCGAGAGGTAGCCCGGTGGGTCGCCGTCGTGCCGCAGGACGTCGCGCCGGCCTTCTCGTTCACGGCGCTCGAGGTCGTGCTGATGGGCCGCTCGCCGTACCGCTCTCGGTGGGGTGGCGTGGCGGGCGACGACTGGGCGCGCGTCCGCGCGGCGATGGCGGCGACGCACGTCCAACACCTCGGGGACCGGCCGGTCGACGAGCTCTCCGGTGGCGAACGCCGACGCGTCGTGCTCGCCCAGGCGCTTGCCCAGGACGCGCCCGTGCTGTTGCTGGACGAGCCGACGACGCACCTGGACGTCCGGCACGTGGTCGAGCTCCTCGCGATCGTCCGGGGGCTCGCCGAACGCCAGCGGACCGCGGTGGTGGCGATCCACCACGACCTGGACGTCGCCGCGTCCACCTGCGATCGGCTCGTCGTGCTCGATCACGGCGCCGTGGTGGCGGAGGGCACACCGGCCTCCGTGGTGACCCGAGGGCTCCTGCGAGAGGTGTACGGGGTCGAGGCCGACGTCTCCACGGATCACGTGACCGGCCGTCCGAGCGTCCGCATCGAGATGGCCGCTCGCGCGGCGACACCGCTCGGACGGCGCGCGCACGTCGTGGCGGGTGCGGGTCGCGGCGCGCCGGTCGTGCGCATGTTGGCGCAGGCCGGATACCAGGTGAGCGTCGGCGTCCTGCACGGAGCCGACACCGATGCTGCCGTCGCCGAACGGCTGAACCTCGTCCGCATCGGCGTCCCACCCTTCTCGACGATCGACGCCGAGGCCGAGCGCACGTGCCGCCGCCTCGTCATGCGGGCGGATCTCCTCGTCGTCTGCGACGCCCCGTTCGGTCCGGCGAACGTCGCGAACCTTCGGCTCGCCCTGGAGGCGGCCCGCGCGGGGATCCCGACGATCCTGCTGGAGGAGGTCCCGATCGAGGAGCGCGACTTCACCGGCGGCGAGGCGTCCGAGGTGTGGCTCGAGCTTCGATCGCTCGCGACGTCGATCCGTTCCTACGAGGAGCTGGCGTCGGTCCTCGACTGAGCGAGCGACCGGAGCTCGTCCAGCGGGTCCAGCCGCCGGATCAGCTCGGCGCCTGACTTGATCAGGACGTACTGAAGCTGCGCGCGCCCGTCGGCCGTGTCACAGCACCACCTTCGTGAGCATCGTCAGGTATCGCGGCTGTCGGATCGGGTTGAGCGCGAGGGGATGCGGGCTCGGCCGGAAAGGCGTCGCTACTCGACCAGGCCGCTGCGGATCGCGATGGCGACGGCCTGCGCGCGGTCGTTCGCGCCGAGCTTCTCGAAGATGCGCTCGAGATGCGTCTTCACCGTATGCGGCGAGATGCCCAGGTCGGACGCAACCTCCTTGGTCGTCGCCCCGTACGCAACCTTCTGGAGGATCTCCTTCTCCCGCCGGGACAGCGGTGGCGCCTCGACGCGCTTCTCCGCGATCTGGACCTCTTCGATGAACGCCCTCGTCAGCTGCGGGTGGATCACGGCCTTGCCCTCGAGCGCCAGACGAGCGGCATTGACGAGTTCGTCGGCGGAGGCGTCCTTGAGCAGGTACCCCGACACCCCCGCCTGGATCGCCTCGGAGATCGATGCGCGCGACTCGTCGACCGTGAACAGGATCACGCGCGTGTCCGGCGATGCCTGGCGGATCGCCTTCGTCGCTTCGATGCCGTTCATGCCAGGCATCCGGACGTCCATGAAGACGATGTCCGGAGTGAGATCGCCGGCCTTCTCGATCGCGTCCTCGCCACTGTCGGACTCGCCCACGACGACGACGTCGTTCGCCAGGTCGAGGGCCGCGTGGAGTCCCTCCCTGGTAACGGGGTGGTCGTCAACGATGAGGATGCGGATAGGCCCCATCTCCTCCCGACTCGTGGAACGAGTATCGGCAGCCAGCCGTTCCTCCTTAGCCTTCTCGGCCGAGGTCTTGGGCAAAGCGTCCCTTAGGATAGAGGGAGACCGACGCCTAAGGAACGACATAAGAGGGAACGACATAAGAAGGAACGACATCGATGGACGAGTCGATCACGCACAGTGAACGGGCAGATACGCCGAGCGATGCGTCGGGCGACAACGGCGCCGCATCCGAGCGCGACGCGTCGAACGGTGGAGCGGTCACGGAGCAGGCCGTGCTCGACGCCCTCAAGCACGTGGTCGACCCGGAGCTCGGGATCAACATCGTCGACCTAGGCCTCGTCTACGACGTCGACGTATCGGAGGACGGCGCCATCCACATCGAGTACACGCTCACGACGATGGGTTGCCCGATCGGTCCGCTGATCGAGCACCAGATGCAGTCGTTCCTGCAAGGCGTCCCCGGCGTCACGTCGGTCGAGGCGGAGATGGTCCTCCGGCCGCCGTGGACGCCGGAGATGATGTCCGAGGAGGCCAAGGCCGCCCTCGGGTACTTCTGACGCCGCTCCGCGCCGCATTGACACATCTCGGGTCCGGTTATTGACTTGCACGTGCGAATCCGACCCGAGGGGTAGAGTTTGATCAGGACGCGGGCAGCGGGCGTCGTCGGCGCGATGATCCCTTCGCGCTTGTGCTGTCCGCCTCCTTCCGCGTCCGGTTCGCGGCTCCGCCCCGCCACGTGCGAACCGTGACGGACGCCACGCCCGATCGCTGATCCGGATCATGCCGGGACGACGGGCGGCACCGAGACCATCTGGCGTTCACGGGACGGCCCCGTCCCGGAAGGAGGAAGGACATGACGGAGTACGCCAAGCCCGAGGTTTTGGTCGAGACGGACTGGCTCGAGGCGCACCTCGGCGACCCGGGCGTCCGCGTGATCGAGGTCGACGAGGACACCGAGGCTTACGAGAAGGGCCACATCGAGGGAGCGGTCGCCTGGAACTGGACGACGGACCTGCATGCCCAGGTCGGGCGTGACTATGTCGACCAGGCGGCGTTCGGCGAGCTGCTCTCCAGGGCGGGCGTCGGTCCCGGCACCACCGTCGTCTTGTACGGCGGGAACAACAACTGGTTCGCAGCCTACGCGTACTGGGTGCTGAAGCTTCGTGGGTTCGACGCCGTGAAGCTCCTGAACGGCGGACGCAAGAAGTGGGAGCTGGAGAGCCGCCCGCTGACGCACGACGTGCCGTCCTCCGCTCCGACCGGCCTAACGATCTCCGCATCCGAGCGTCCGGAGATCCGGGCACTGCGCGACGAGGTCCTGTCCAAGGTGGGCGGACCCTCCGGGTTCGTCGACGTCCGATCGCCCGAGGAGTTCACGGGCGAGAAGCTCGCCCCCGATCACCTGCCGCAGGAGCAGGCGCAGGTCCCCGGACACATCGCGGGTGCGTCGAACATCCCGTGGGTCAAGGCCGCCAACGACGACGGCACGTTCAAGACCGCCGACGAGCTCAGGGCGCTCTACGAGGCCGAGGGCATCACGGCCGACCGGGAGATCATCGCGTACTGTCGGATCGGGGAACGCTCGAGCCACACGTGGTTCGCGCTGAAGGAACTGCTCGGCTACCCCGACGTCAAGAACTACGACGGGTCATGGACCGAGTACGGCTCCCTGGTCGGCGCGCCGGTCGAGAAGGGCTGACCGCACCACGTCCGTCGGGGGGGCCGGACGGCGAAAGGTCCGGGGCCCCCCGTGGGTCCGATCGTCGCGTCCCGGGTAAGGAGCGAGCATGAGAGCGAAGGCGCTGGTCGTCGTGGCGCTCGCGCTCGTCGCCTTCTCCGCGTGCGACGAGGCGAACCGGCTCGGCGAGGACATCCAGGGAACCGTCGAGCAGGGCCTGGAGGCGGCCGAGGACGCGCTCGCCGAGGCAGACGAGGCTATCGGTGACGCGACACGCTCCACGTTCGAGGACGTCCGGGCCGGCGTCGACGAGCTCCAGGCGGACCTCTCGGACGCCGCAGACCAGGCCGGCGAGGAGGCTCGCCGGACCTACGCCGACCTGCTCGAACGTGCGGAGGAGCTCAGGCGGCAGGCGGACGAGGCCACGGGAGAGGCGGGCGCCGAGGCGCAGGACGCGTGGGAGTCCGTCCAACGGGCACTCGCCGATCTGGAGGACCGGATCCGGCGCGCCGCCGACGAGCTGGGCTCCTGAGGGTCGCGGCGCCTATTCCGACCTATCAGATGGACTTTCCGCGGACGGGGTGGGTATCCTGTTCGTTGGGACCCGGCCGGAGCGTACGGAACCTCAGAAGCCGAACGCCGGTGGGCGACGTCTCGGGGAGCGATGGACATGGCGACCACCCAGCAGGAACATCTCGAAGAGCTCTCGAAGGGGTACCGCTTCGGCTGGCACGACCCCGAGACGTACGTCTTCAAGCCGAAGAAGGGACTGAACCCGCAGGTCGTCGAGGAGATCTCAGCGATCAAGGGCGAGCCGGACTGGATGCGGAAGTTCCGACTGAAGGCGCTGAAGCACTTCGAGGGCCGGCCGATGCCGTGGTGGGGCGCCGACCTGTCCGAGATCGACTTCCAGAACATCTACTACTACCTGAAGCCCACCGAGGGGCAGGCCAAGAACTGGGAAGACCTTCCCGAGGACATCCGCGGGACGTGGGACAAGCTGGGGATCCCCGAGGCCGAGAAGAAGTACCTCGGCGGCGTCTCGGCCCAGTACGAGTCGGAGGTCGTCTATCACCGGATCAAGGACGAGCTCGATCAGATGGGCGTGATCTTCACGGATACCGACTCGGCGCTCCGTGAGCATCCCGACATCTTCAGGGAGTACTTCGGGACGATCATCCCGCCCAACGACAACAAGCTCGCGGCGCTGAACTCCGCCGTGTGGTCGGGTGGGTCGTTCATCTACGTCCCGCCGGGCGTGCACGTGGATATCCCGCTCCAGGCGTACTTCCGCATCAACGCGGAGAACGTCGGCCAGTTCGAACGGACGCTGATCATCGCGGACGAGGGCTCCTACGTGCACTACGTCGAGGGCTGTTCGGCGCCGATCTACACGACGGATTCGCTGCACTCGGCCGTCGTCGAGATCATCGCGAAGAAGGGCTCGCGCGTCCGCTACACGACGATCCAGAACTGGTCCTCGAACGTCTACAACCTGGTCACCAAGCGCGCCGCCGCATACGAGGACTCGGTGATGGAGTGGGTGGACGGCAACATCGGCTCGAAGGTCACGATGAAGTATCCGTCGATCTACCTGCTCGGCAAGGGCGCCCGTGGCGAGGTGCTGTCGGTCGCGTTCGCCGGCAAGGGGCAGCACCAGGACGCCGGAGGCAAGGCGATCCACGCCGCGCCGCACACGACGAGCGTGATCACGAGCAAGTCGGTGTCGAAGGATGGCGGGCGGACCGGGTACCGCGGTCTCGTTCGCGTCGAGCCCGGTGCCGATCACGCGAAGTCGATGGTTCGATGCGACGCGCTGATCCTCGACGAGCTCTCGCGTTCGGACACCTACCCGTACGTCGAGGTCGAGGACGAGAGCGCGCAGCTCGGTCACGAGGCATCCGTCGCGCGGATCGGCGAGGACCAGCTCTTCTACCTGATGAGCCGCGGGCTCTCCGAGGCTGAGGCCTCCGCGATGATCGTGAACGGGTTCATCGAGCCGATCACGCGGGAGCTGCCGATGGAGTACGCGGTCGAGCTCAACCGCCTGATCGAGCTCCAGATGGAAGGCGCGATCGGCTAGCGCGGAGCGGGACACCCTGGAGTCGGCTGTCGTCGGGGATGTCGGCGGGCGAATCCTACCCGATTGATAGGATTTCGGGCATGACCACGGCCAGCGTCGGGTTCGACGAGCACGCGCTCTCGGCGCTTCCCAGCGCGCCGCCCTTCGTCGACGAGATCCGCAGGCGAGCCTTCGAGGAGTTCGAGGCCCTGCCTATCCCGTCGCAGGAGACGGAGGAGTGGCGTTACACGGACCTGGAGGACTTCGGCTTCGACCTGCGACCGTTCGCCGACGGCGGCGGACCCGAGGCGGTCAACAAGCATGGCGTGCTCCAGGCGGCGGGTGGTGGCGAACGAGCCGGGCTCCAGATCCAACGCAACTCCGAGGTGATCTCCACCCGGGTGGCGAACGGGTTGTCCGAGCGAGGCGTGATCTTCGGCGACCTCGACCGGGCGACGGCCGAGCACCCCGAGCTGGTCGAGCCGTACCTGCACACCCTCGTGGCGACCGGCCGTTCGAAGTTCACCGCGCTGCACGCGGCTTTCCGGACGGGAGGCACCTTCCTGTACGTGCCGCCGGGTGTCGAGATCCGGCTTCCGCTCCAGACGCTCACGTGGATCGACGCCGAGGATGCGGCCGTGTTCCCACGCACCCTCCTCGTCGCAGGCGAGAACGCGGAGGTCACCTTCATCGACCGGTACGCCTCGCCCGCGATCGGCCGAGCGCTCTCCGACGCGATCGTCGAGATCCACGCCGGTCCGGGCTCGCGGGTCCGGTACTTCGCGCTCCAGGAGTACGGCGACGGCGTCACGCATCTGGCGGTCCAGCGCGCTCGCGTCGCGAAGGACGCCACCCTGAAGACGCTCGGCGTCGCGTTCGGCGGTGCGCTGGCGCGAGCGGAGGTCGAGGCGCTCCTCGCGGAGGACGGCGCGAGCTCGGAGATGCTGGGCGTGTACTTCGGCGACGCCGAGCAGCACATCGATCACCGCTCGATCCAGGACCACGTCGGGTCTCGGACCTCCAGCGACCTTCTCTACAAAGGGGCGATGCGTGACTCATCGAACGCGATCTACACGGGCACCGTGATCATCGAGAAGGGCGCGCACCACTGCGACGCGTACCAGACCAACCGCAACATCCTGCTGTCCGAGCACGCCCGGGCCCACTCGGTGCCCAACCTCGAGATCCTGACCAACGACCCGACGCGCTGCGGGCACGCGGCGAGCGTCGGGCCGGTCTCGGACGACGAGCTGTTCTACCTGATGAGCCGAGGGATCCCCGAGAAGGAGGCCGAGCGGCTGATCGTGTTCGGGTTCTTCGCGGAGGTGCTCGACCGGATCGACGTCGCGGAGATCCGTGGGGGTCTCGAGCGCGCCATCGAGGACGAGCTCGAGAGGGGAGACCTTCGGTGACGCTCGTGCGGATCTGCGGGGTCGGCGACGTGCCGGTTGGCGAGGTTCGGCGGTTCGAGCTGGACCATCGGCCGTTCGCCGTCGTGAACCTGGGCGACGAGGGCTACCGCGTGGTCGACGCGATCTGCTCACACGCGCACTACTTCCTGGACGAGGGGGACGTGGACGTCGACGACGAGACGGTCGAGTGCCCGAAGCACGGATCGACGTTCGACCTCAACACCGGGCGCCCGAGGACGCTCCCCGCGACGCAGCCCGTGGAGGTGTTCGCGCCCAAGATCGAGAACGAGGACGTGATGATCGAGCTACCGGAGGGTGACTGACATGACCGAGCCGGCAACGTTGGAGATCCGAGGCCTCGAGGCCTCGGTGGAGGGCAAGCCGATCCTGAAGGGCATCGACCTCGTGGTTCGGCAGGGAGAGACGCACGCGTTGATGGGCCCCAACGGTTCGGGGAAGTCCACGCTGGCCAACGTGCTGATGGGGCGACCGGGCTACGTGCTCACCGCGGGACAGGTGCTGTTCAAGGGTGAGGACATCACCGCGCTCACTGCCGATCAACGGGCCGAGCGCGGGCTGTTCCTGGCGATGCAGTACCCGGTCGAGATCCCGGGCGTGAGCGTCGTGAACTTCCTGCGCACGGCGTACAAGAGCGTGAAGGGCGAGGAGATCAACGCGCTCGCCTTCCGCAAGCACATGAAGGAGAAGATGACGCTGCTGGGCGTCGAGGACGAGATGGTCCAGCGGTACGTGAACCAGGGCTTCTCCGGCGGCGAGAAGAAGAAGAACGAGATCCTCCAGCTGGCCGTGCTCGAGCCCGAGATCGCCGTGCTCGACGAGACCGACTCGGGCCTCGACATCGATTCGCTGAAGGCAGTGGCCGGCGGGGTGGCGCAGCTGATCGGCCCGGACCTGGGGGTCCTGCTCATCACCCACTACCAGCGGATCTTGAACTACATCGCGCCGGACTTCGTCCACGTCATGATCGACGGGCGTATCGTGAAGTCCGGCGGTCCCGAGCTCGCGCACGAGCTCGAGGAGAAGGGGTACGAGGGCATCCGCAAGGACCTCGGCCTCGATGAGACGGTGACGGCAGGGTAGGAGGCTGACCGTGGCGGTGACCGAACACTCGGCGGATCTGGACGTCGCCCGGGTCCGCAAGGACTTCCCGATCCTCGAACGGACGGTCGAGGGCAAGCCGCTCGTCTACCTGGACTCGGCGGCGACGTCGCAGAAGCCGAACCAGGTGATCGACGCCGAGGCCGAGTTCTACCGGCTCCACAACGCCAACGCGCACCGCGGGATCTACATGCTCGCGGACGAGGCGACCGGCATGTACGAGCGGGCTCGCGCGGCGCTCGCACGGTTCATCGGCGCGCCCCAGCCGGAGACGATCGTCTTCACGCGCGGGACCACCGAGTCCACCAACCTCGTCGCGTACGCGTGGGCGCGCAGGTTCCTGCGCGAGGGGGACGAGATCCTCCTGACCGAGATGGAGCACCACTCGAACATCGTCCCGTGGCAGCTCGCAGCCAAGCAGACGGGCGCCCGGCTCCGGTACCTGCCGCTCACCGACGACGGCCTGGTGGACCTGTCCGATCTCGACCTGGTCCTGACGGACAAGACCAAGCTCGTCGCGGTGACGGGCATGTCCAACTCGCTCGGCACGCTGCCGCCGGTCCGACAGCTCGCGGACGCGGCGCACGCCGCGGGCGCGCTGGTGCTCGTCGACGGTGCGCAGCTGGTGCCGCACGTCCCGGTGGACGTCGCCGAGCTCGGCTGCGACTTCCTCACGATCAGCGGGCACAAGATGCTCGGGCCCACCGCCTCGGGCGGGCTGTACGGCCGGCTCGAGCTCCTGGACGCGATGGACCCGTTCCTCGGCGGAGGCCACATGATCGAGGAGGTCTTCCCGGACCACTCGACGTGGAACGAGGTCCCGTACAAGTTCGAGGCCGGGACGATGAACATCGCGCAGGAGGTCGCGCTCGGCGCCGCGATCGAGTACCTGGAGGGGCTCGGCATGGACGCCGTTCGTCGGCACGAGGAGGAGATCACGGCGTATGCGATCGCACGGCTGATGGAGGCGGGCGCTCGGGTGTTCGGACCGACGGACGTGAGCGTTCGCGGCGGCGCCGTGAGCTTCTGGTACCGCGACGTGCACCCGCACGACCTCGCGACGATCCTGAACGAGGAGGGGGTGGCCGTCCGCGCGGGGCACCACTGCAACCAGCTCGTGATGCGCCGATACGGCGTCCCGGCGACGGCGCGGGCCAGCTTCTACGTGTACAACTCCAACGACGAGGTGGACGCGCTCGTCGACGCGCTCGGCAGGGCCCAGAGCGTGTTCGGCGACTGAAGGTTTCGAGGGGGAGTCGTGGCGCTCGACGAGATCTACAAAGAGGTCATCCTCGACCACTACAAGAACCCCCGGAACAAGCGCGAGATGCCAGAGGCCGAGCTCTCGTGCTCGCGGAACAATCCGCTCTGCGGCGACGAGATCACCGTGTTCGTCCACGAGGAGGACGGCAAGGTGCTGGACGTGTCGTTCGTCGGCCAGGGGTGCTCGATCAGCCAGAGCTCGGCATCGATGATGACGGAGGCCGTCGCCGGCAAGACCCGGGAGCACGTCGGGGGCCAGGTCGCCGCGTTCCGCGGCATGATGGCCGGCGACGTGGAGGCCGACGAGGACGCGTTCGGCGAGCTGGTGGCGCTGAAGGGCGTCGTGAAGTACCCGGTCAGGGTCAAGTGCGCGGTCCTGGCTTGGGACACGCTCCAGGCGGCGCTGTCCGGCGAGGGCGAGGCCAAGGGGTCGGCCCAGCACTGAGCTTCGACCCGGAGGCGCTGGCCTCGGACGTCATACGGCGATCCGATCCTATAGTCCACGCGTGCCGCTGTTCGAACCGATCTTCTTGGCGCTCAACGAGGCGAACGCGCGCTACGTGGTGGTCGGTGGCGTCGCCGTCGTCCTTCACGGACACGCGCGGCTGACCGCCGACCTTGACCTCGCCGTGGACCTCTCACCCGCACCGGCCAGGCGCGTGGTCGACGCGCTCGGATCGCTCGGCCTGCGTCCCGCGGCGCCGGTGGATCCCGCCGGGTTCGCCCATCCGCCGACGCGCGAGCGATGGCGTCTCGAACGCGGGATGCTCGTTTTCACGATGCGGGACCCCGACGACCCTCTCAGGCAGGTTGACCTGTTCGTGGACGAGCCGATCCCGTTCGAGGAGCTGTGGAGCCGGGCGGAGATCATCCAGCTCGAGAGGATCGAGGTTCATGTGGCTTCGATCGACGACCTGATCGCGATGAAGGAGCAGGCCGGGCGGCCGCTAGATCTCGATGACATCGCGGAACTGCGGCGCATCAAGGAGGAACGGAGCCCGTGACCGAGGGGCGTAACCCGCAGGACGCCCTCTGGGCGGCGCACCGAGCCGAACAGCGGTCGGCGATCTCGTCGGGTACCACACCGGCTCAGCGACTGGCATGGCTGGAGGAGGCGATCCGGTTCGCCGCGCGGGCGGGCGTCCTCCCGCGACGAAGCGACGGAGAAAGGCCCTAGGGCGGCCGGACTGCCAGGAGGCCCTCGGCACCGACCGGGCGCTCGTCGTGGGGGAGCGGCACCGCCCGGACTTCGAACCCCGTCTTCTCGATCAGGGCGATCCAGGTCGCGCGCGGGAAGAGCCCGCACACGTGCTCGTCGAGCTCGACGTGGACCGACCCATCCGGCTCGTGGAACACGTAGGTGAGATCCATCCGGTGCGTCGTGTCGTTCGGATCCGGGTCCCAGGTCCACTCGAGGTAGCGGAGCGCTCGGTCGGGCCCGTCGTGGCCACCGTGGTCGGCGACGGCCTCGAAGGTCTCGGTCACGTAGTCGGGGACGAACAGGGCGACGCCGCCGGGACGCAGGTGCTCGAACGCCGTCGCGAACACATCGGCGAGGTCGTCCTCGGTCAGCATGTAGGCGATCGCGTCGTGCACGAACACGGCGTCGAACGTCCGCCCGAGCCGCACCGAACGCATGTCGCCCTCCACGTGCTCGCAATCGGGGTTGAGGGCGCGGCTCACGGCGAGCATCTGCGGGGAGCGGTCGACCAGCGTGAGTTCGAACGACGCCTTCATGTGCGAGGCGTTGTTGCCGCCACCCGAGCCGAGCTCGAGGACGCTTCGAACCTCACCGGCTCCCGCCTCGCGGAGCAACCGCATGTACTCGGCCGCCTCCTCCGCGTATTCGTCGGGGGCCGAGAGCAGCGGCCACCACTCGGCGAGCTCCCGGTAGAGCTTCGGACCATCGTCCATCGCGTCGGCTCCTCGCGTCGGCCGTTCGACACTCTAAGCTTCGCGCGTGCCGAAGCCCCGACCCTCGCTCGACTGGCTGCTCGTCCTCGTCCCGGTCTCGATCGTGCTCGAGATCGCCGCCGGCAACGAGCTCCTGATCTTCCTGACCTCGGCGGGCGCGATCCTGCCGCTCGCCGGCCTGATCGGTCGTTCGACCGAGCAGCTCGCTCTCCACACGGGCCCCCGCATAGGTGGGCTGGTGAACGCGACGTTCGGCAACGTCACGGAGCTCGTCATCGCGGTCTTCCTGATCCTGGAGGACCAGACCGAGATCGTGAAGGCCTCTCTCACCGGCTCGATCCTGGGAAACCTGCTGCTCGTGCTGGGCCTCTCGTTCCTCGCAGGCGGGCTGAAGCATGAGGAGCAGGAGTACAACGCCCGGTCTGCCTCGATCCACGCCACGTCGCTCGTCCTAGCCGTCACGGCTCTGCTGATGCCGGCGCTGTTCGCGCTCAGCCAGGAGTCGGCGAGCTTCCTGCAGCGCGAGGTGGTGAGCGGCACCGTTGCGGCCGTGCTGATCGTCCTCTACGCCGCCGCGCTGGCCTTCACGCTGATCACGCACGAGCACCTGTTCCGGACGCCTGAGGCCGAGGAGCGCCCGGCGTGGTCCCGGGGTAGGGCGATCGCGGTGCTCCTCGCTTCGACGGCGTTCGTCGCCCTCGAGGCCGAGTTCCTGGTCGAGTCCCTCGAGCCGGCCCTCGAGGACCTCGGGCTGTCCGAGCTGTTCGTGGGCCTGATCGTGATCCCGATCATCGGCAACGCTGCCGAGCACTCCTCGGCGATCCTGTTCGCCCTGCGCAACAAGGTCGACGTGACCCTGGAGATCGCGATCGGCTCCTCCACCCAGATCGCGCTGTTCGTCGCGCCGGCCCTGGTGTTCATCAGCCTGCTGGTGGGTCACCCGATGGACTTCGTGTTCAGTACCTTCGAGGTGGCTGCCGTGGCCCTGTCGACGGTCCTCGTGTTCATGATCTCGGTGGACGGAAGAAGCAACTGGTTGGAAGGGGCACAGTTGACGGGCGCATACGTCATCATGGCCATCTCGTTCTTCTTCGTGGAGTCACTGTGAGACCCATCCTTCGCATCCTCGCGGTCGGCGGGGTCGCGTTCGCAGTCCTGTTGCCCGTGGCGGCATGGGGACAGGGGTTTGTCTTCGAGTCGACGCCCCGGTTCGACGTGCGCATCGTCATCGAACCGTCCGGCGATCTCATGATTACCGAGACGATCGAGCAGGAGTTCGGCTCGACCGAGCGGCACGGGATCTTCCGCTTCATCCCCGATCGCCTCCGCTACGACGCGAGCTTCGATCGCGTGTACCCGATCGAGCTGGTGTCCGTGAGCGCCTCGGGCGACACGCCCGACGACGTGGAGACCAAGGACGAGAACGGGTTCTTCTCGATCCGGATCGGCGACCCCGACGTGACGATCACCGGACGACACACGTACGAGATCGTCTACCGGGTCGAGGGCGCCATGAACGGGTTCGCATCGCACGACGAGCTCTACTGGAACGCGATCGGCGACCGGTGGGAGCAGTCGATCGGGGAGATGACCGTTCGGGTGACGGGCCCGGCCGACGTCACGCGCGTGGCATGCTACCGAGGCCCGTTCGGGTCGACGGCGTCGTGCGATCGGGCGCAGATCACCAAGAATGGGGACGCCGCCTTCACCCAGACGAACATCGCGGCGTTCGAGGCGATGTCCGTCGTGGTGGCGCTCCCGCCCGGAACCGTCGCGAGCACGGAGCCGATCCTCGACGAGCGATGGTCGCTCGACAAGGCGTTCAGTCGCACGCCGGCGTCGGTGGGTGGCGGCGTCGGGCTGCTCGCGGTGGTGCTCGGCGGCCTCGGGTACCTGATGTGGCGGCGGGGCCGGGACATCCGGTACCGCGGGTCGCAGGTGGACCAGGTGATGGGCGGGCTCGACGAGGCACAGACGCAACCGGTCCCGCTGTTCGAGCGCGGGACGAGCGTCGTGGAGTTCGCCCCGCCCGAGGGCCTGCGGCCCGGACAGGTCGGCACGCTGATCGACGAGGAGGCGAACACGCTGGACGTGAGCGCGACGATCGTCGACCTGGCGGTCCGCAGGTTCCTCGTGATCGAGGAGATCCCCAAGAAGTGGCTGCTCGGCAAGGCGGACTGGAACCTCCGCCGGCTGCCGGAGCCCGAGGGCGACGAGCTGCTGCCCTACGAGCGGAAGCTGCTCGACGGGCTGTTCGAGGACGGCGACCAGGTCGAGCTTTCGGATCTTCGCAAGAAGTTCGCGGGGCGCCTTCAGAAGGTGAAGGACGCCCTGTACACGGATCTCGTGCGGCGGAAGTGGTTCCTGCGGCGTCCGGACAAGGTGCGGCAGGCGTGGGTGGTGATCGGGGCGCTCGCGCTCGGCGCGGGGATCGCCGTCACGGTGCTGCTCGCCACGTTCACGAAGCTCGGCCTGTTGGGTATCCCGTTGGTCTTGGGAGGCATCGTGCTGCTGATCGGAGCCAACCGGATGCCGGCGCGCACGGCTAAGGGGACGGCGATGACGCGGCGGGTGCACGGGTTCCGCATCGTGATCGCGAAGGCCGAGGAGCACATGTCCAAGTGGGCGGAGCAGGAGAACGTCTTCACGCGCTTCCTCCCGTACGCCGTGGTGTTCGGCGTGACCGACAAGTGGGCGAAGGCGTTCGAGGCGTTGGGGCAGCTGCCGGGGGACACGACCTGGTACATGAGCACGCGCCCGTTCCTCTTCGCTGACTTCGCCGACGCCATCGACTCGTTCACGGTGACGACGAGCGGAACGATCTCGTCGACACCCGCGGGCTCCGGTGGCAGCGGGTTCGGCGGCGGCGGTTTCTCCGGCGGCGGCGGTGGTGGCGGGGGCGGAGGCTCCTGGTAGCGCGCGGAACGCGCGCCGCCTGAGCGCGATGGGCGTCGTCTTCAGCCAGGACCCGCGGGACTTCACCCGGCGCGACTGGTCCACACTCGTCACGGCCGACCCCGCAGGCACGTTCTTCCACACGCCGGGCTTCCTGAAGCTCTATTGGGAGGAGTTCGGTTCGCAGGCCGACAACCTCCTGCTGGCGTTCGTCGAGGACGGCGGTGCTCAGATAGGCGCCGTCGCTTTCGAGCGCGTCGGCACGACGATCCGCTTCCTCGGAGGAACCGAGGTGACCGACTACATGGGCCCGGTCGCGCTGCCCGACGCGCAGCCCGCCGTGGCGACGGAACTGCTGACGGCCCTCGCGCG
Source organism: Actinomycetota bacterium (assembly GCA_048594645.1). Lineage (GTDB taxonomy): Bacteria > Actinomycetota > UBA4738 > UBA4738 > HRBIN12 > DASSJM01. Next base: position 2,218 of record JBMDWR010000042.1, on the reverse strand, counting down.
CTCCGACGACTGGGCCGAGGCGGACCTGCGCGGGCTGGCCGAGGACCGCGCGTGGCTGGAACTCCTCCGGGAGGCGGCTGCCGAGCAGGGGTTCGCGGTGGAGGTCCTGGACGACCAGAACGGCGTCGCGCCGTTCCTCCCGCTTCCCGGTTCGTACGCCGAGTACCTCGAGTGGCTGCCCTCGAAGCTGCGGCACGAGATCAACCGGAAGGGACGCCGCCTCGAGGCCGACGTGGGGCCGTGGCACATCTGCCTGGCAACGCATGCCTCGCTCGAACCCTTCCTGGATCGGTTCGTCGAGCTCCACCGGATGAGCGAAGGCCCGAAGGGCGTCTTCATGCAGCCGGGGATGGAGATCTTCTTCCGCCGCCTGGCCGAGGCGTTCCTTCCGCGAGGCATCTTCAGCCTGACGTTCGTCGAGACGGCCGAGCACGTGAAGCTCGCTGGTTCGATCGGGTTCCGGTTCGAGGGGACGTACTCGCTGTACAACTCCGCGTTCGATCGGGCGTATCAGGCCGCGTCGCCCGGGATGGTGCTCGTGGCCGAGGACATCCGCATCGCGATCGAGGCCGGATGCTCCGCGTTCGACATGCTGAAGGGCGACTACGCGTACAAGTACCGGTTCGGCGCGAGGCCCAGGGCGGTCAAACGGCTCATCGTGCGTCGCTGACGCGCGCGGGTGCGGGACGGCCTACTCGACGAACGCGCGCAGCACCTGGAGCACGGCGATCGCGAGCGCCTCGTCGCCGCCGACGACCAGGCTGCCGTCCTCCAGATAGACGTCCGCCGCGACGCGGCGACCTGCGACCTCCGCGAACGCCGTGCCGCGTCCCTGGACGAACGCATCCGGCTTCTTGTCCTCGGGCGGCATCGTCCGGGGCTCGAGTCCCCAGTGCCAGTGCCCCTCGCCCACGCCCTCGAGGTCCACCTGGATGCTCCTTCCCGGGACCGAGATCCCGGCCTGCCCGAGCGCCCACGGCAGCATCCGGATGGCCATGTCGTTGGCGAGGTAGACGGGCCAGTGCTGGGGGTTCTCCTCGAGGCCGGCGCCCTCGCGGATGTCCTCGCCGTGGTACCACCACTCGATCGTTCGGGACTGCACGAGGTATCGCACGCCGATCTCACCGGCGACCCACTCGAGCTTCCTGGTCCGCCACTCGTCGTCGTCGAGCCGAGCGACGAGCACGAGGAACGCCTGGGCCGCCTTCCCCCAGTCCGTGATCAGCCGACGAGCGGCGACCTCGTCTCGGACCTTCACCGCCCACTCGTTGAAGCCGTTCACCCAGAGGTCGCCGTCGTTGGCCTCGCGGAACGCGTCGAACTCCGCGGCCGGCTCGCCGTTCATGAGCTGGGCGGCGGCGATGTCCTGAGCGGCGAGGTGCGCCACGATGTCTCGGTTGGCCCAGCCGGCGCAGACGCTGTCGGCATCCCACGTATCCGGCGCCGCGAACTGCATCGTCCGTCCGAGACGCTCGCGCTCGGCGTGGGCGATGCCGAGCATCTGGGTGCGCTCGACCGTCACGCGTGCTCCTTTCGACGGGCCCGAGGGGCCGAACGCGCCGTATCGTACCGTCCGGCCTCGACCCGGTATCGTTCGGCCCCGTGAGCAAGGCCATCGACCGTTTCCTGGACGCCGCGCAGGTGCTCGGGCACAGCGTCGAGGTGCGACGCTTCCCGGAAGGGACGAAGACCGCCGAGGACGCCGCTCGAGCGATCGGATGCGACGTCGGGCAGATCGTGAAGTCGCTCGTGTTCGTCGCCGGCGGCGAGCCGGTGCTGGCGCTCACGAGCGGCGCGAATCGCGTCGAACCCCAGCGCCTGGCCGGCGTCGCCGGCGCCTCGGACGCGAGGCGGGCGGATCCCGAGGAGGCGAGGGCCGCGACGGGCTTCGCCGTGGGCGGGACGCCCCCGTTCGGGCATCCCGAGCGGGTCCGGACGTTCATCGACCGCGACCTGCTCGGGTTCGACGAGGTCTGGGCGGCAGCCGGGACGCCCGACGCCGTGTTCCGAACGACGCCCGACGAGCTGCAGCGCACGGCTCTCGCGGAGGTGGCCGACTTCAAGGAAACCCCACCCGCCCGATAGGGAAAGCCCTGGTAACGGGTACAATCATTGGGTCCGAATCACCGTCCCGGAGGAACGATGATCCAGCTGACCGAATCCGCAGCAGGCAAGGTGAAGGAGCTCCTGGCCGAGGAGGGTCGTTCGGACATCGCAC
>JBMDWR010000419.1:0-1006 GCA_048594645.1 Actinomycetota bacterium | reverse complement strand
TCCTCCCGAATGACGGCCGGGTCGTCGAGGCGGCGATCGAGGCATTGTCGGTTCAGGATGCCAAGCTCCGTTTCCGCCATGTTCAGCCAACTACCGTGTTTTGGTGTGTAGTGGAGATCCAACCGCCGTGCCAAGCGCCGCGCCTCCTCAGGGAGAAACGCCTCATACAAGGATGCGAGTGTATGGGTGTTCAAATTATCCTGTACCAGCCGCACACACAACGCCTCTGGGTAGACCTCGTTCAGGATCACGCGGACGCACAGAGCCCAGTCCACCTTGGTACGCCGGTCCCGCACGAAGACCTTGCGCCAACCGCGGCGCGGTTCCACAAACACGAACAGACTGCAGACCCCTTTGCGTTCGTACTCGTAGTCATACCGAGCCGGATGCCCTTCATGCACGGGCAACGGGACCCGCGTCTCGGCAATCAGCTGCTTGCAGAGTTCATCCATGCACACGACGGGGCACCGCACGTCGTAGGGCATCTGGTACAACTCTAGCAAATCCTCCATCCGGGCGACGAACTCCGCATCGGCCGTTGGCGGGATGCACCACGTCTTCTCGTGCCACGGGATCACTGCGTTTTTTTTAGCACCTGCCGTACCGTCTCGTGGGAAAACGCGCCATATCCCAACATGACCAGGCGGTCCGCAATGAGCCGCAAGGTCCAACGTTTCCGCCCCTGGGGCGGCTCCCCCTTCGCCACCGCGATGATGTGGGCTGCAGCTTGATCATCCAACCTGTATGCGCCGTGCGGTCGAGGGCGCGGCTGCAAGGCCGCTGCGAGGCCCTCTTCAACAAACCGCTGGCGCACCCGGGCCACCGTCCGTAGGCCGACTCCCAAGGTATCGGCTATCTGCTGGTCGGTGCGGCGCAACCCCTCGACATCTTGGTCGGCGTACAGGAGGACCCGTGCGTGGTTCAGCTTGCGAGCTGCGGCTTTTCCGGTCGCGAGCATCTTCCGCAACCATGCTCGTTCATCTTCGGCGAGGGTCACCTTATATGT
>JBMDWR010000418.1:0-1810 GCA_048594645.1 Actinomycetota bacterium | reverse complement strand
GACGGAAACGTCCACTTCCTGCGGTCCGGTAAGCGTCGCGTCGCGTACGAAGATCATCTCCCACAAGCCGGTCTTGGCGCGGCGGGTTGCACACGTCGCCTCGACGCAGACCCGGACGGTCGCCGGTCTGTCGGTCAACACCTCTCGTAGATAGAACGTCACGCCCGGTTCCGCCCCGATGGCGGTGCAGTCCCGGGGCGCCGTACAGGCCAGCGCCGTCAGAACGAACAGACCTGCCAGACCGAGTCGGGCGCGGAACACAGATCCAGGCTAGTACCGGGCGCCGATGTGCGTTCCCAGAGTCTGACCGCGTCACGCGACGGGACATGACTCGTATCTCCTCGTCGGTAGGTGGGCTCCATCGTCACGGCTATCATCGGCTGATGTCGAAGATCCGTCCGTCGCGCAAGGCCGCGTCCTTCACCGAATCTGTGATCCGCGAGATGACGCGCCTCGCGAATGCGCACGGGGCCATCAACCTCTCGCAGGGGTTCCCCGACTTCCCCGCTCCGGAGGAGGTCAAGGAGGCGGCCCGGACCGCGATCGCGGCCGACATCAACCAGTACCCGATCACCTGGGGCGCCGAGGGGTTTCGTGAGGCGATCGCGAACGAGTACCGAACGCGCTACGGGGTGTCATGGGTTGACGCACAGACCAACGTCACAGTTACCTGCGGCTCGACCGAGGCGATGATCGCCTCGATGCTCGGCGTCCTCGACGCGGGCGACGAGGTCGTCGTCTTCGAGCCGTTCTACGAGAACTACGGCCCCGACACGATCCTGTGCGGAGCCGTGCCGAGGCCCGTGACGCTACATCCGCCCGACTGGACGTTCGACGGGACCGAGCTCGCGGCCGCGTTCAACGCCCGAACGCGTGGGATCGTGATCAACACGCCGAACAACCCGACCGGCAAGGTGTTCTCGCGCGACGAGCTCGGCGTGATCGCCGAGCTGTGCCAGAAGTGGGACGTCGTCGTCTTCACCGACGAGATCTACGAGCACATCACCTACGACGGCTTCCGACACGTGCCACCGGCGACCGTCGCCGGGCTCGAGGACCGAACCGTGACGATCAGCGCGCTATCGAAGACGTACGCGGTCACCGGGTGGCGCGTCGGTTGGGTCGTTGCGCCCGAGGCGCTGACCGGCGCGATCCGCTCGGTGCACGACTTCCTCACCGTGGCCGCCGCCGCGCCGCTGCAGGAAGCCGGCGTCGTCGCGCTCGGCATGCCCGAGTCCTTCTACGACCGGCTCGCCCTCGAGTACCTCGAGCGGCGCGACACCTTGTTGCGGATCTTTGCCGAGACGGGGTTCGAGTCGCATCCGACCCGTGGCGCCTACTACGTGATGGCCGACGTGTCGCACGTCGGCTTGGGGGACGACGTCGAGGTGGCGCATCGGCTCACCGAGGAGGTCGGCGTGGCCGTCGTGCCGGGTTCGTCGTTCTTCTCGCGACCCGAGCTCGGCCGGCATCTCGTGCGGTTCGCGTTCTGCAAGCGGATCGAGACGCTCGAGGAGGCGGGTGCACGGCTGCGGAAAGCGTTCGCGTGATGACCGTGCCACGTCGGGACTGATGCGACGCGAGCGTGCCCGACGCGACACCATCGCGACACGGATGTACGTCGGGACGAAAGACACGGCCGCGAGGTGGCGCGGCCGCCTGGTCAGGGTGCTGGTTCGCTCGAACGGTCCCGGTCCGAGGAACGCGCTGGTCGAGTTCGACACCGGCGAGAAGGTCGTCGTGCCGACGTACGCGGGCCGGATCGGGGCCACGCTGAGGATCCCGCGCGACTCCCTCGGCCCGGACGCTC
>JBMDWR010000417.1:0-3442 GCA_048594645.1 Actinomycetota bacterium | reverse complement strand
GTGGCCGAGGCGGCCTCGGCGGCCGGTCTGCCGCTACGGTGCCACGCCGACCAACTGGGGCCGTCCGGCGCTGCCGAGGCGGCCGTGGGGCTCGGCGCGAGGAGCGCCGATCACCTGAACCACGTCTCTCCGGCCGGCATCGAGGCGCTCGGACGCGCCGCCGGAACCGTTTCGGTGCTGCTGCCGACGTCGACGCTGTTCCTGCGTTCGGACCCGCCGAACGCCCGAGCGTTGCTCGACGCCGGAGCGGTCGTGGCGATCGCGACCGACTTCAACCCCGGCACGTCGCCGGTGCTGTCGATGCCCGAGGCGATCGCGGTCGCGTGCTCGCTGTACGGCCTGCGGCCGCTCGAGGCACTCGCCGCCGCGACGGCGAACGCCGCAACCGCGCTTGGCCTTGCGTCGGAGCGCGGTACGCTTGCGCCAGGCAGGCCCGCCGACCTCGTGATCCTCGACGGCGACGCCTTCCGGCAGGTGCCGTACCGACCCGGGCACAACCCGGTCGTACACACGTTCGTCGATGGCGAAAGGGTGGGAGGACGTTGAGGAGGGTGCCCGCGCTTCTCGCGGTAGTGCTCGTGGTCCTTCTCGCCCCGGCCGTGGCATCCGCCCAGACGACGATCACGCTCGCCGCCGACGCGACGAAGATCACGTACGCGCAGGAGGTGACGCTCTCCGGGACGGCGTCGGGCGCCGCGAGCGGCTCGAGCGTCGAGATCAGGAACGGCGCCGACGCCGTCATCGCCGTGGCCACCACGGGTGCAGCCGGTCGCTTCGCCGCAACGTTCCAACCCGCACGAAGCGATACGTACGTGGCCGTCCTCGGCGACGCGATCAGCGAGCCGGTCACGGTTCGGGTTCGAGCGGTGGTCTCGGACGTCCGCATGTCGCCCGTTCGCCTGTTCGACCGCGTCGTCGTCCGCGGCACCGTCCAGCCTGCTCGCCCGGGCGAACGCGTCCGCGTCCTGCTCACAAAGGGTACGCGAACCGTCGACAGCAAGGACGTCACGATGGGATCGGCGGGAGGGTTCCGCGCGAGGTTCACGATCCCGCAGCCGGGCACCTACCGCGGGAAGGCCATCTTCACGGCCGCCGACCTGCTTCTCGATCGGGCGACGTCGAGCGCCGACACGACACCGCTCCCCCGACTGTCCTCGGGCTCGTCCGGCCGCTTCGTCGCGTTGCTCGAACGGCGCCTGGTCGACCTGCAGTACCGGCTCGCGGGCGCCAAGGACGGCCGATACGACTTCCGGACCGGCGACGCCGTCGTCGCGTTCCACAAGGTCCAGGGCATGACTCGTTCGTTCTCGGTAAGCGAGGCGACGTGGCGACGCCTGGCCGACCCCGTACGGCCGCACGCGCGACGCGACTGGCGCGGTTTCCATGTCGAGGTCGATCAGACGAAGCAGCTGCTGTACACGGTCGAAGGCGGCGAGGTCACCAACGTGTTGCACGTCTCGACCGGGGCCGGCGGCGCGACGCACGACGGCACGTTCCGCGTGTGGCGCAAGCTCGCGGGGTTCAGCGCCAACAACCTGTACTACCCGAGCTACTTCGACGGGCTGCGCGCCCTCCACGGCTGGACCGAGGTGCCGACGTACGCCGCCAGCCACGGCTGCGTTCGTATCCCGTACTGGAACGCGAAGTGGGTGTACGCGCGCGCCGACTTCGGCGTCCGCGTCGTGATCTACCACTGACCGTTCGCGCGCTCCGATCGTTCGCGCGGAGACGACGACCCGGTCCCGGGCCCGCGTCATCCCAGCGGACCGATCGCCTCCTCGACCGTGGCGACGATCGCGCCGGATCTCGTCAGGATCGTCACCGCCTCGATATCGCCCCCCAGCTCGTGGTCGGCGTCGAGGAACGGAACGACGCCGCGCACGGTGTCCCGAGCGGCGCGCGTCGCGCTCGCAGGCACGAGCGGCGCGCGCATGTCGAGCGCCTGTGCCGCGACCAGCGCCTCGAGGGCGATCGCGACCTCGACGTTCGCGACGACGTCACGCGCGTGCCGCGCCGCGGTCATCCCCATGCTGACGTGATCCTCCTGGCCCGCCGACGACCCGATCGAGTCGACCGATGCCGGGTGCGCGAGCGTCTTGCACTCGGACACGAGCGACGCTGCCGTGTACTGCACGAGCATGAAGCCCGAGTTCAGCCCGCTCTCGGCAACGAGGAACGCCGGCAGCCCGTTGTTCCGCGCCGGGTCGAGCAACCGGTACAGCCGCCGTTCGGCGATGCTCGCCACCGGGACGAGCGCGGCGGCCAGCGCGTCGAGCGCGACCGCGACCGGCTGGCCGTGGAAGTTCCCGCCCGAGAGCACCTCGCCATCCTGGGGCAGGACGATCGGGTTGTCGGAGACGGCGTTGGTCTCGACCTCCAGCACCCCGCGGACGAAACGCAGCACCTCGCGGGCGGCCCCGTTCACCTGCGGCGAGCATCGGAGCGAGTACGCGTCCTGAACGAGGTGCGTGCTCTCGCGGTGCGAGGCCACGATCGCGCTGCCCTCGAGCAGCCGGCGGATGTTCGACGCCGAGGCGATGACGCCGGCGTGCGGCCGGAGCGCCGTCAGGCGCTCGTCGAACACGCGGTCCGAGCCGAGCGCCGCCTCGATGCTCATCGCGGCCGTGACGTCCGCGGTGCGCAGGAGCCGTTCGGCGCGGGCGGCGGCCAGGATGCCGATCGCGAGCATCCCCTGCGTCCCGTTGACGAGCGCGAGCCCCTCCTTGGCGCCGAGCGTCAACGGCTCGAGCCCGGCCGAACGCAGCACCTCGCCCGCGGGCCTGCGTTCGCTGCCCACGAGCAGCTCGCCGCGACCGAGCAACGGCAGGGCGAGGTTCGCGAGCGGCGCCAGATCGCCCGAGGCGCCGAGCGAGCCCTGCTCCGGCACGACGGGGACGAGATCGCGGTTCAGCATCTCGACCATGCGCTCGATGACCTCGGCTCGCACGCCCGAATGGCCGAGCGCGAGGACGTGCGCGCGCAGCAGCAGCATCGCGCGTGCCTCCTCGCGGGACAGGGGCGGACCGACGGCCGTCGCGTGCGAGCGCACGATCCGTTCCTGGAGCGCCTCGGCCTGCGACGGCTCGATCCGTTCGCTGGCGAGAGACCCGAAGCCCGTCGTCACGCCGTAGACGGTCTCGTTGGACGCGACCGCTCGCTCGATGACCGCTCGCGCCGCCGCGATGCGATCGTTCGCACCGGGTCCGAGCTCGACCCTGGCGCCGTTCGCCACCTCGACGACGTCATCGAGCGAGAGCGGCTCTCCGACCCGGATCGGCACGGCGCCAGGCTACGGAGGCGGTCCACCTCCGGCAAACCGTGGCGCGTCTAGGCTGGACGCAGATGTCGAACCCCTGGGACGACCTCGATGCGGGCGGCGCGGCCGAGCCGAAGGAGCCCGTCCGTGCGAAGGCCGCCGGCGCGAAGCGCGACCGACCCGGGA
>JBMDWR010000416.1:0-4046 GCA_048594645.1 Actinomycetota bacterium | reverse complement strand
CAAGCCGCCGGGTCAGATGCTGACGATGAGTCTGGGCACGGCGCTCGGCGGAAAGGTGATCGACTACGCCGAGATCGACGTGGAGCTCAAGTTCGGCGCCACGCTCCGCATCACCGGCCTGCTGAACGGGACGCCCGTCGGAACACCGGAGACGTACGCGTCGACGGGTTCGGACTCGGGTCCGGATTCCACCGATGGCGATAACTATCGGATCCGATTCCCGAAGTCGGGGACGACGCTCGTCAACCAGTTGAAGTTCGAGATCGATACGACGGGCGCTGCGTCGCTCGAAGGCGGGGCGGACGGCACAAGCCTGTGCGATGGACTCCAGCAAGACGGGGTCACCGGCGATCCGAACGAGGAAGGCTGCCTCGACTTCAGCCTTGGACAGACGCTCGACGGCACGACCGACTCGCTCTTCCACCTCCTCGAGGTGGACGGGATCCTCGACTGCCCGTCGGGGCAGGGAACGTTTGAAGCCTCAGAACAGGATCCGGGGGTCGTGGAGAGCATGCTGACCCGGCAGGAGAACGCAATCGATCCGGAGACGGGTGAGCCCTTCCCGTGCACGCCCATCCCATTCAACCTGGACTCGGGCGAAGGGGCCACCCCAGGCTGCACGCCGGGATCGCCCCAATGCATCCTGCTTCAGAAGGACATCCTCGGCCAGGCGACGCAGTTCATCTGGAAGGTCACGTGGAACCCGGAGTCCACGGACTACCCCGAGACGCCAACGGAGTTCGACTTCGACCTGGACGGGACATTTGCCGCGCTCCAGCCTTGTGAGGCGGATTCCGACGGCGATGGGCTGCCCCAACTGCCATTGACGCTCGCTACCGATGATCCGTCGGACGCGGTCGATCCGTGGTGCATCATGGACACGTTCGTCGACTTCAACCCGGCGACCGGGGAGAACACCGTGACGGAGTGGTACTTCGGCGGCGGAGATCCCGGGGGGCGGCGCTAGACCGGCAGCGTTCCCGGGATCGCCACGATCCCAAGACGCTCAGCGATCGAGGAGGCTTCGGCCTCCTCGATCGCTGACATCTCGGCCCCTCGAGCCCGCATCAGGCTGCGCGCAGCGTCGATCGTCAGAAGCACCTCGAACTCAGCACCGGCGCCGCGAGCCGCGGCAAGGCTCCGGCCGATCGCGTCCTCCGCGCCATCGAGATCGCCGAGCAGGAGCGACGCGGAGCCTCTGACACGTTCGATCAACGGCTCGTAGACGCCGGGGCCGCCGACGGCCTCCGCCCGCGACTCTGCCTCGGCGACGCGTCCGAGTGCTGCGGTGGCACGACCTTGTCGGAGGAGGTCCTCAGCGAGGAAGCCGATCACGCCGACAGCCATCAGCCGGCCACCGGACTCCTCGGCTGCATCCAGCGCATCGGCGAGCCGGGACGCGGCCTCCTCGTGCTTACCGGCTCGCGATAGGACGCGGCCCAGGATCCCAGAGTCGGTCGCGATGAGCTCCGGATAGTGGGCCGCACGGAACACACGCAGCGCCTCACGCGCAGGACCTTCCGCCTCCTCGAGTCGTCCCTGATCCGAGCGGATCTCGGCGACGTTCATCGAGGCGATCGCTGGGCCGATGACATCACCGGCACGCCGGGCGCGTTCTCCTCCCTCCTCGTAGAGCGCAACGGCGTCGCTCCAGCGCCCCTCCCAGTACGCCATCGCGCCCCAGTAGTTGAGGACGTCTCCCTGTCGCAGCAGGTCTCCAAGGTCCTCGAGCAACGACAGGGCGCGTTCGAAATGCGCGGCTTGCCCAAGCTCTCCGCGGTTCACGCGCGTCCACGCGATCATGTAGTGCGCGTTCGCGAGCGCGTCCTTCTCGCCCACCACCTCCGCCTCCGAGATCGCCCGCTCCGCCCAGGTGATGGCGTCTTCCGCGCGGCCCTGGCCGGCTCGCACCGCGCTGTACGTGGCGCTCAGCCGGGCTCGCTGCGCGGTCACCTCGTGGTCGGGCGCACCATCGAGCAGCCGCATGGCCCGCGTCAGCATCCCGAGCGACGTCCGCGGCTTGCCGGCCTTGTCGGCCAGCTTCGCGAGCTTCAGCAGCAACCTGCTCTCGGTCAACACGTCGATCCCCGCAGTTCGCCGGGCGTCGGCGTAGGCCGTGCCGGCCTCCTCGTACAGGCCTGCCCGCTCGAGCACGTCGCCCAACCGCTCGCGCGTTCGAAGGATCTCCTTATCGGGCACCCCGAGCCGCTTCGATGCCTCGAGCGCCCGGCCCAGGTACCGAGACGCCTCGATGTTGGCGTAGGCGCCCTCCGCGCGTTCTGCGGCGACGTTCGAGAAGTGCCACGCCCTCTCGTGGTCGCCCGCCAGGAAGAAGTGCAGCGAGAGCATCTCGGCGTCCTCGTCCGCCGCGGGACCGCACGCCAGCAGGATCGCGTCGCCGACCCGCGCGTGGAGCTCCCGCCGGCGCCGGAACGGCAGCCCCTCGTACGCGGCGTCGCGCATCAACGCATGACGGAACCGGAACCTGCCATCGCCCTCGTCTTCGATGAACGGTCCCAGCCCGCGCCACGCCTCGCGATCGAGCGCTTCCTGCTCGCCTCCGTCGAGGACGGCCGAGACAAGCGAGACGTCGAAGCTCACCCCGAGGACGGACGCGTAGCGGAGCCGGCGCCTGTCCGCGTTCGGGAGCCGGTCGATCTGGGCCGTGACCATGCCTTCGATCGAATCCGGGAGCCCCTCGACCGTCCCGGCGGCTTTCGCCGCGTGCACGAGCTCCTGGAGGAACAGCGGGTTCCCCCCGGACCGGTCGCTCACCTCGGCGACCTCGTGCGGCGGGAACGGTTCGTCCTCGGTCGCGATCGTGATCAGCTCGCCGAGCGATTCCTCGGAGAGCGGTCCCAGCCGCATGGACGCACAGCGAGCCAGCTCGGGCAATGTGAACCCGGTCTCCTCGTCGCGGCGGCTGACGCAGACCAGCCAGGGCAGCTCGCCGATCCGTCCTGCGATATGCCGCAGCACTCCGGCGGACCCCTCGTCCATCCAATGCGCGTCCTCGATGATCACGAGGGTCGGCTCGGTCACGAACCGCGAGAGGTACTCGGTGGTGACCTCCGCGAGCTTGACCGCGCGGAACTCCTCGCCAAGGTCGCGCACCTCCGGCGTCATCGGCACGTCCACGCCCGCAACGATCGCGAGCAGAGGCAGCCACGGCAGCAGATCCGGGGCACGGTCTCGAACGTCCTCCTCCAGCCGCCGTGCGAGCTCGGACGAGTGGTGGCCGACCGCATGACCGAGCATCAGCCGGAGCAACCGTCGGAACGGCAGGTAGGAGACGGACGACTCGTACAGCTCGCAGTTGGCCATGACGTGTGGGATGTCGGGGGTCTCGGCGCGGAACTCCTCGAGCAGCCGCGTCTTGCCCATCCCGGGGTTGCCGATCAGCTCCATGACAGACCCGCGGTCCGCGCCCCGAAGTTCGAGCACCGCGTTGCGGAACGCCTCCATCTCGTCGTCGCGGCCGACCAGCGGGAACTCCCCCGACGCCGTCTGCGCCTTGGCGCCCGTCGAGTGGCCGACCATGAACGCGTGCACGGGATGCTTCTTGCCCTTGACCATGAACGGCTCGAGCGCGAGCGCGTTGAACGCCACGGACGACGCGTCGAGGACCGGGCCCGTCGCGAGGATCTGCCCCGCGACGGCCATCGACATCACCCGCGCCGCGAGGTTCACGGCATCGCCCATGACGGTGTACGTCCGGCGGTACGCCGGCCCGATGTCCCCCGCGAATACCGGTCCCTTGTTCACGCCGATCCGAACCGGCAGCGTCGTGTCCGCATCGACGATCGTCCGAAGCGTGAGGAGCATCCGTCCCTCGTCGTCACCGAGCGCGTACGGCGCGCCGGCAACCAGGATGATCTTGCCGCCGTCGCGGTCGATGTCCGTGCCGAGGAACGTCACGCCAGCCTGTTCGGAGGCCTTCTGCACGATCGAGACGAGCTCCTGGAGTTCGGCGGCGACGACGTCGGGACCGCTCGTCTGCATAAGCCGATCCACGCCATCGAAATGCACGAACGCGACCGTCACGT
>JBMDWR010000415.1:0-2292 GCA_048594645.1 Actinomycetota bacterium | reverse complement strand
CCCTCGAACGCCACGCCGGGATGCGCCCCCTGGGCCGGGAGGTCCGAATGCAACCACGTCGCCGCCTGGATCCCGAGGTTCGTCCGGTCCGCCTCGATCGCGGGGAGGACGTCCACGACGTCCACGTACCCGTCACGCGAGACCTCCCATAGGACGTGGTGCCCCCGTTCGGTGACGCGCTCGGCCGGCACCGGCGGCTCGCGCCCCGCGGGAAGGAGCATCCACCGAACGTCGAACAGGTCGAAGTGCGCGGGGTTCGTGTCCGTGAACCGGTATTCGGACGGGGACGACAGCGACCACGTCGGACGGACGAACCCGACGCCCTCGACGCCACGGTTCAACAGGAAGATGTACATAGGGACCTCGCCGATCTCGTATCTCGTCCCCCAGTTGGCGCGCATCCCGGCATAGAAGCGTCCCTGCCCCCGCCGCTGCGCCATCTCGACGAGCGCCGCGGCTTCGGCCCCGCTCGTCCGGTCGGCGACGGCCTGCTCCTCGATCCACGCCGCACCAACGGTCCCCCAGGAGGCGCGCTCGATCAACGCGGGGGAGACGAACACGACGGCGGCGGACACGGCCAGGACCGGGACGACCGCGGGAAGCTCCCGGATCGGCCGCCACCGGCGGGCCTGCTCGAGCGCCAGTCGGCCGAGTCGAACCGCCGCGACGCCGGCCAGATACAGGCCGGCCAGGTGCACGCCGAAGAGGAACCGGCGCAGGAACAGGTCTCCGGAGCCGGGCAGCAACCGCAGGACGGGCCCGAGCGTGGGCCGGCCGAAGAACAGGACCAACGAGAGCAGGAACAGGAACAGCAGAACGCGGGCGCGCTCGTCGCGTCGGTAGCACCAGATGACAACCACGATCCCGGCGGCGACGAGGATCGTCAGCATCGGCGGGCGGCCGCGATCGAACAGCTCACCGCTGGCGAACCAGCCGAGGATGCGCCGTGCCCCGAAGGAGTCGTAATGGACGTTGCCGCGTGAGTACTCGTCGTTGACCGTCCAAACCCGGTCCGCGAGCAGCGGAACGACGACCCAGGCGGCGATCAGCAGAGAGCCGACGCCGACGATGGCGGCGCGCGCGATCCGGCGAAGGAGCCCGCGCCACCGCACCAGCGTGAACACACCGAGCGACAGCAGCGCCAGATACCCGGTCAACAGGTGACACGCGACCGTGAGCGCTAGGACGAGCGCCGCGAGCGCGAATGAGCCGCGTCTCGAGATCGCGCGCCACGACAGACCCCACGCGAACGGCAGCAGCCACATCCCCCACAGCTGCGTCCACGTGCCGTAGCCGCGCCAGGCGTAACTACCCCACTCGTAGCCGAGCGTCGGTTCGCTGACGATCAACGGAGACACGACCGCCGCGACCGCGCACGTCCATGGCCCCCACCCGAGGAGCCGCCCCCCCGCGTACACCGCGATCGGCCAGAGCGCCATCCCCAGGTACATCGTCCACGTCAACGCGGCCTTGCTCCCGATGCCCAGCGCGACGATCCCGGCCAGGATGTGCGGAAGGCTCTGATAGTGATGGAACCTCGAGGACCCGAGCGCGAGGTCCGGATACCACCCGTCGAACGGCAGGTGCCCGGCCTCGATCCGATCGCTCGCCCACGCGATCATCGACCCGTGTACGGAGGCGTCGTTCGGGCTGTCGACCGTCCGCGCCTCCGCGCGGAGCACGACGAGGTTGAACAGCACGATGACACCGACGACGACGAGCGGCCAGCGAGGACGCGGCTCCGGCGGTTCGAGATCCGGGACGGGCGCGGCCTCCTCACGCTCGGAGAGCGACTCACGCATCGGCTCATGTTGCCACGGGCCTCGTCGCAAGACCCGGAAGGGAAGGACAGCGGAGGAACCCGAGACCCGGACGCGTCGCCGTCTAGGCGGTCGCCTGCGCCGCCTCGGTCGTGCCCTTGATCCGATTCGTGTCGATCGCGATGCCCGGCCCCATCGTCGTCGCGACGGTGAGGGTCTTCACGTACTTGCCCTTGGCGGCGGAGGGTCGGGCGCGCAGGATCTCGTCAACCACCGCGAGGTAGTTCTCGAGCAGCTGCTGCTCGGAGAACGACTTCTTACCGATGATCATGTGGACGTTGCCAGTCCGATCGGTCTTGTACTCGACCTTCCCGCCCTTGATGTCCTGCACGGCCTTGGCGATGTCGTTGGTCACCGTGCCGGTCTTCGGGTTCGGCATGAGTCCACGGGGCCCGAGGACCCGACCCGCCTTGCCCACCGCGGCCATCATGTCCGGCGTCGCCACCGCGGCGTCGAACTCGATCGTCCCGCC
>JBMDWR010000414.1:0-2297 GCA_048594645.1 Actinomycetota bacterium | reverse complement strand
GAGGAGCCGGCCGAGGTCGAGGGCCACGTACGACCCGTCGCCCACCCGCACGTTCTCGGCGCGCCACCCGAGCGCTTCCGACAGGAACCTGCAGGAGGCGGCAGGGTTGCTCGTACGCAGCTCGAGGTGAACGACCACGTTCTTATGGTCTCCGCTCATGCCTTCTCGAGGATTGGACGTAAGGACCTCCGGTAGATTCATCGTTCGCGACCGATGATTCTGGCGGCGCCCGAGGGGTCGGATGCTTCATGGCAAACGCTTACGCTCCGCTGGACGAGGGCGAGTTGCTGGCCGCCGCTCGTGCGGGCGATCACGAGGCCTTCCGGCGCCTGATCGCGCCCCATCACGGGGCGCTCCATGCGCACGCGTACCGGATGCTCGGGTCGCTCCACGATGCGGATGACGTCATGCAGGAGGTGCTGTTGCGAAGCTGGCGTTGGCTCCACAGCTTCGACGGGCGCAGCTCGCTTCGCACCTGGCTCTATCGCATAACGACGAACACGTGCCTCGACGCGATCGCCCGCCGGCCCAAGCGTGTCGTGCCGATCGACTACCCGTCAGATGACCGGGGAGAGCGGGCGGAGCGGCCGATCGTGGATGTTCCGTGGCTCGAGCCTTATCCGGACGACGTTCTGGCGATCGAGGAAGCTCGCGCCTCGCCGGAAGCGCGATACGAGCAACGGGAGGCCGTCGAACTCGCATTCGTAGCCGCCCTTCAGCACCTCCCACCCCGTCAGCGCGCTGTGCTGATCCTCCGGGACGTGCTCGCGTTCTCCGCGAAGGAGGTAGCGACGGCTTTGGAGACCTCTCCCACGTCCGTCAACAGCGCCCTGCAACGAGCACGCAAGACGGTGGAGTCGCGTGTCCCTGAACGGAGCCAGCAGGCGACCGCTCGTGCGATCGGCGACGATCGTGTGCGTGAGGTCGTGGAGCGGTTCGGCGACGCCTTCGAGCGCGGCGACGCCAGGGGGATCCTCGATCTGCTGACCCACGACGCCACGTTCTCGATGCCTCCGGACCCGAGGCCGTTCCGCGGTCGCCGGGAGATCGCCGACTCGTGGCTCATGCCGGAGGGGGCGGCGCCGCGCCTGAGGGTCGTTCCGACCCGCGCGAACGGGCAGCCTGCCGCGGCGGTCTACATCCTCGATCCGGACCGGTCGCGGTACCTGCCCCTCGCGCTCGACGTGCTCACTCTGCGGGACGGAGCGATCGGACAGGTCACGGCCTTCCGCACCCCGGGCGTCTTCCCCCGGTTCGGGCTTCCGCCCGAGCTCGCCGCATAGTCGTCGTTCTGCGATGACTCCAGGGGCTTGCGATGGGTCCAACTTCCATCGGTCTTCGCAGGAGGTGAGGGCGTGGCATCGAAGGATCGGAACGACCCGAAGGATGCATCGTGGATCGTGTGGACGATGGCCGGCCTCGTCGGCATCTGGCTCGCGGTGATCGCCGTGAGCCTGTTCGCCCCACACATGGTGTCGGGCTCCGAACAGGAGCGCCTCCCGATCGCGGCGTTCACGACGTGGCTCTGGGGTGTGCTGGGAACGGCGATCTTCGTCTGGGGGATGGGCAGGCTCAGGCGGTCCACGGACGTGCGCGAAACGTGGATCGGCCTCACCTCAGCGACGCTCGTGGTCTGGGGGGTCGGAGCGATCGTTGCGATCGTCGCACCGGAGTTCGTAACGGGAAGTGACCCGACTCGGATCCCGCTGGCCGCTTTCCTCGCGCCCATCGGGGCAGTCGTGCTCACGGGGTTCGCCGGAGTGGTGGCGAATGAATTCGGGCGCGGCTGAACCACCGTACGGAGGGGAGCGATGATGACCGATCGAGTGAGAACGCCGTCCGAGCCGCCACCGCCAGACCCCGAACTCAGGCGGCTCGATCCGCTGATCGGCACGCGGAAGGCGACCGACCACACGCGCGACAGCGTCCTGGGTCGCGGCGTCCCGGTCACGAGCATCGAAACGTTCCGTTGGCTCGACGGCGGCTACTTCCTCGTGCAGGAGTATGAGACCGTGTTCGGCGACGAACCGGCGCAAAGGGGCATCAACTTCTGGTGCTACGACAGTGAGAGCCGTCGGTTCCGGATCATGTTCTTCGGCAACAACGGTCCGTTCACCGAGGGGGGCAACCGGTACGGAGGCGTGGTTGCGGGCGACCGACTGACGTTCGTAGGCCCAGCACGCTTCCAGTATGCGCTCGATGAGAACGGCATGATCCAGACGAACAGCGACCGGACCCTCTCCGTCGAGTGGTGGCTCCGCGATGCAAGCGGCAGATGGCAGCGTTGGATGCGCAAC
>JBMDWR010000413.1:0-8238 GCA_048594645.1 Actinomycetota bacterium | reverse complement strand
GCCCCGTCCGAGACGCTCCGCTACGCTTCCGGCGCTGATGATCGAACGACGCCTGGTCTCGCTCGTCTCCGACGCCGTCGCCGTCGCGGCACCCGAGCTCGGCCTGCGTGGCGATCCTCCCGAGGTCGAGCTCACGCGTCCGCGTCAGAAGGAGCACGGCGACTTCTCGACCAACGTGGCGCTCGTGCTCGCGAGCCGCGCCGGCAAGCCGCCGCGAGAGGTGGCCGAGCTGGTGAGGAGCCATATCGCCGATGCGCCGTTCGTTCGGTCCACGGAGGTAGCCGGCCCGGGCTTCCTCAACTTCCACCTCGCGACGGACTGGCTCACCGGCGTGCTGCGGGACATCGCCGAGCGCGGGGCGACGTTCGGCCACGCCGAACCCACGGGCCGACGCATGCAGGTCGAGTTCGTGAGCGCCAACCCCACGGGTCCGCTGCACATCGGGCACGCGCGCAACGCGGCGCTGGGGGACGCGCTCGCCCGGGTGCTCCAGGCCGCGGGGTGGACGACCGAGCGCGAGTACTACTTCAACGACGCCGGCGGCCAGATGGACCGGTTCGGCGCGTCCGTCGAGGCACGGTACCTCCAGCTGGTGGGACGCGATGCGCCGGTTCCCGAGGACGGCTACCACGGGTCGCACATCAACGACCTCGCCCGCGACATCGTCGAGACCGAGGGTGCGAAGCTCGCCGACCTGCCGCCGGACGAACGCCTCCCACGGCTACGCGAGGAGGGCGTCCGTCGTGTCCTGCCGCAGATCGAGGCGACGCTCGAGCGGTTCGGGATCCGCTTCGACAGCTACCTGTCCGAGAGCGCGCTCGAGAGCAAGGGTGCGATCGCCGCGGCCGTCGAACGCCTCCGCGAGGCCGGATACGCGTACGAGGCGGAGGAGGCGATCTGGTTCCGGTCGACGGCGTTCGGCGACGACAAGGACCGGCCCCTGGTCCGCTCGAACGGCGCGCACACCTACTTCGGGGCGGACTGCGCCTACCTCCTGGACAAATTCGACCGCGGGTTCGACCACGTGATCTACGTCTGGGGCGCGGATCACCACGGCGATGTCGCGCGCGTACGCGGTGCGGCCGAGGCACTTGGCATCGGCGCCGAACGCGTCGAGATGGTGATCTACCAGTGGGTGTCGTTCCTTCGGGAAGGGGAGCCCGTCGCGATGAGCAAGCGGGCCGGTACGTTCGTCACGCTCGACGAGCTGATCCGCGAGGTCGGCACGGACGCCGCGCGTTTCCACCTGCTGATGTTCAGCAACGACGTGACGATGAAGTTCGACATCGAGGCCGTCAAGCGCCAGTCGTTGGACAACCCCGTGTACTACGTCCAGTACGGCCACGCGCGCATCGCCTCGATCCTCCGCAAGGCTCGCGAGCGCGGCGTCGAGATCAGACCGATCGAGGCGACCGATCTCTCGCGGCTGGACCACGAGACCGAGCTCGACGTCCTCCGCGCGCTGGCCGACGTCCCGTCACAGGTCGCGGTCGCGGCCGACCTGCGAGCACCGCACCGGCTGACGCACGCGGCGCAGGATCTCGCCGCGCGGTTCCACCGCTTCTACACGGAATGCCCGGTCCTGTCCGACGACGCCGAGCTCACCCAGGCGCGCCTGTGGCTGTGTCGCGGGGCCAAGCAGGCGATCGCGAACCTGCTCGGCCTGCTCGGCGTGTCGGCGCCGGAGTCGATGGAGCGCTCGGATGCATGAGGGCGGACCGTGGCCGGACCACGCGGTCTTCGGACGCGAGGGGCTGAACATCTCTGGCGTCTCGGCCGAGGCGGTCGCGCGCCGGTACGGGACGCCGCTGATGGTGGTCGACGAGGAGCACCTCCGGCGGCGGGCAAAGGCCTTCGCGTCGCTGTTCCCGCACCCGCTGTACGCGGTGAAGGCGTTCACGTGCCGAGCCGTCATCCGCCTGGTCGCCGAGGAGGGCCTCGACGTCCTGGCCTCGACCGGCGGCGAGCTGGGCGCGTGCCTTCGGGCCGGCGTCCCCGGCAGCCGGATCGTGCTGCATGGGAACAACAAGAGCGACGAGGAGCTGCGGCAGGCGGTCGGCGCGGGCGTGCGCCTCGTGAACGTCGACAACCCGGACGAGCTCGAGCGTCTCGACCGGATCGCAGCGGAGGCCGGCGCCGTCCAGCACATCATGCTGCGGGTGATCCCGGAGATCCGCGCCGGGGGCCACGAGAAGATCGTCACCGGCGCCCTCGGCTCGAAGTTCGGCACGCCGCTCGCGAAGGTGCCCGCGACGGTCCGCAGGGCGGCGGAGCTTCGCGGCGTCCGGCTCGTCGGGATCCACGCGCACCTCGGCTCACAGGTGCTCGAGGCCGAGCCGTACCTCGCCGCGGTCGACGTGCTGCTCGACCTGTTGGCTCGGCTCCGGGACGAGACGGGGTTCGTCGCCGAGCTCGTCGACGTGGGGGGCGGCTTCGGTGTCGCGTACACCGATGAGGAGCCGTTCGAGCTCGACCGGCTCGCCCCGCAGCTGCTCTCTCGCGTCCGAGACGGCGCGCGATCGCGAGGGCTCGAGGTGCCGCACGTGCTGGTCGAGCCCGGCCGCGCCGTCGTCGGGACGTCCATGGTCACGGTCTACCGGGTGGGCACCGTCAAGGACTCCCCGGACGGACGAACGCTCGTCGCCGTCGACGGCGGCATGTCCGACAACGTCCGGCCGATGCTCTACGGCGCTCGCTACACCGTCGCGCATGCGGGCGCGGTGCGGCCGGCGGAGCCGGCCGTCGTGGACGTCGTCGGCCGGCACTGCGAATCCGGGGACGTGCTCGCCCGAGACGTGCCGCTGCCGTGGCTCCCACGGCCCGGCGACCTGCTCGCGTTCGCCGCGACCGGCGCGTACACGTACTCGATGGCGAGTACCTACAACCGCGTCGGGCGTCCCGCCGTCGTGGCCGTACTCGATGGCGCCGTCCGACTGTGGCTGCGTCGCGAGTCGGACGAGGAGCTCGACCGACTGGAGGTCGACCCCCCACAGGACCAGCCGGCGACGCTGACGGCTGATCGGACCGCAGCTCGAGGCGAGCCGTGAGCGACCGGGTCGTCGGGATCGGCATGCTGGGATGCGGCACGGTCGGCCAGGGCGTCGTCCGGCTGCTCGAACGTCACAGCGACGACATCGCGCGGCGTGCCGGATGCCGGCTCGAGGTGCGCAGGATCGCCGTCCGCGACCTGGACAGGGCCAGGGACGTCCCGCTCCCGCGTGACGCGTTCGTCGACGACCCGATGGCCGTCGTCGACGACGCGGGCGTCGACGTGGTCTGTGAGCTGATCGGCGGCCTCGAGCCCGCGGGCTCCCTCGTCCTGTCGGCGTTCGAGCGCGACAAGCCGGTGGTGACCGCCAACAAGGAGCTCCTGGCTAACCGCGGACGCGAGCTCTTCGACGCGTCGGACGCGAACGGGGTCGACCTGTACTTCGAGGCCGCCGTCGGCGGTGGGATCCCGTTGATCCGCCCGCTGAAGGAGTCGCTCACCGGCGAGCGGCTGCGTCGCATCCTCGGCATCGTGAACGGCACGACCAACTACATCCTCACGAAGATGTCGGAGGACGGCCGCGTGTTCGGGGACGTGCTCGCCGACGCGCAGAGGCTCGGGTACGCGGAGACCGACCCGAGCGCCGACGTCGACGGGCACGACGCCGCCGCGAAGTGCGCGATCCTCGCGTCGATCGCGTTCAACGCCCGTCTGGTCGCGAGCGACGTGTATCGCGAAGGCATCTCGACGGTGACGCCACAGGACATCGAGTTCGCGCGCCGTCTCGGCTACGTCGTGAAGCTCTTGGCGATCGCCGAGATCGACGAGGAGGAGCGGATCGCCGCTCGCGTGCATCCGGCGATGATCCCGGAGACCCATCCGCTCGCGTCCGTCCGCGACGCCTACAACGCCGTCTTCGCCGAGGGCCCGACGGTCGGCGAGCTCATGTTCTACGGACGGGGAGCCGGCGGCGACGCGACGGCGACCGCGGTCGTGGGCGACCTCGTGAGCGTCGCGAGGAACCTCCTGTCCGGTGCCCGCGGCGTCGGGTGCACGTGCTTCCTGGAGCGGACGATCCGCCCGATGGAGGAGATGACCGGCCAGTACTACATCCTGCTGCGTGCGGAGGATCGGCCGGGGGTGCTGGCCGAGATCGCGAGCGTGTTCGCCGCCAGCAAGGTCTCGATCAAGAGCGTTTGGCAGGAAGGCTTCGGCGACGACGCGCAGCTCGTCTTCATCACCCACCGAGCCCGCGAGGGCGCGTTCCAGGAGGCCGCGGCGAGGCTGCGGGACGTGCGCGCCGTGAGAGAGGTCCGCAGCATCCTGCGCGTGGAGGCGGAGGAATAGCGGTGGCCGCCACGTGGAGGGGCGTGATCGAGGAGTACCGCGAGCGGCTTCCGGTCACGGCATCGACGCCCGTCGTGACGTTGGGCGAGGGCGGCACGCCGCTCGTGCGATCGGAGCCGCTGTCCACCGAGACCGGCTGCGAGGTGTTCCTGAAGTACGAGGGCGCGAACCCGACGGCCTCGTTCAAGGATCGTGGCATGACGGTCGCGATCAGCAAGGCGGTCGAGGACGGCGCCAAGGCGGTCGTGTGCGCATCGACCGGCAACACGAGCGCGAGCGCCGCTGCGTACGCTGGCAAGGCGGGCCTCACGTGCGGCGTCCTCGTCCCGAAGGGCAAGATCGCGCCGGGGAAGATGGCGGCGACGCTCGCGCACGGGGCGCGCGTGATCGAGATCGAAGGGAACTTCGACGCGTCGCTCGAGATCGCCCGCGCGCTCGCCGAGGTGCATCCCGTCACGCTGGTCAACTCGGTGAACCCGTACCGCCTTCAGGGACAGAAGACGTGTGCGTTCGAGATCGTGGACGCGCTCGGTCGCGCGCCGGACCTGCACTGCGTCCCCGTCGGCAACGCCGGCAACATCTCGAGCCACTGGATCGGGTACTCCGAGTACCTGGCCGACGGCTTGATCCATGAGCCGCCGCGCCTGTTCGGGTTCCAGGCGAGCGGCGCCGCGCCGCTGGTCCTCGGCAGACGCGTCGAGGACCCGCACACGATCGCCACGGCGATCCGCATCGGCAACCCGGCATCGTGGGAGCTGGCGATGGCCGCCGTGACGGAGTCCGAAGGGGGCGTCCTCGCCGTGACGGACCGGGAGATCCTGGCGGCATACCGGCGCGTCGCCCGCGAGGGGTTGTTCGCGGAGCCGGCGTCGGCCGCGAGCGTCGCCGGCCTGCTGCGCCTGTCCTCTGAAGGCCGGCTCCCGCGCGGCGGGACGATCGTGTGCATCCTCACCGGTCATGGACTGAAGGATCCCGGGTGGGCGGCCAGCGGCGGCCCGGCACCGGTCTCCGTCATGGCGGATGCCGATGCCGTGGCCGCGGAGCTCGGGCTGTAGCCGTGCGGCTGACCGCGGTCGTCCCGGCATCCTCCGCGAACCTCGGCGCCGGGTTCGATGCGTTCGGTCTGGCGTTCGACCTCTGCAACGAGATCACGATCGACACCGGCACAGAGCCGGGCGTTTCGTGGGAGGGCGAGGGCTCTCGCGAGCTGCCGGTCGACGGCTCGGACCTCGTGACGCGTTCGCTGACCGAGACCGCCCGCCGCGCCGGTCGTCCGCTTCCGCCGCTCGAGATCCACGGTCGCAACCGGATCCCGCTCGCACGCGGGCTGGGCTCGTCGGCGGCGGCCGCGGTGGCGGGCGTCGTGCTCGCGGACGCGATCCTGAGGCTCGGCCTCGACCGAACGCTCGTCCTCGAGATCGCGGCGGACATCGAGGGGCATCCCGACAACGCGGCCGCGGCGGTCTTCGGAGGGTTCACGATGGTGGTGGACGGGCAGGTGGTCGCCCGGTTCGACCCCGATCCCGGGCTGCGTCCGGCGTTGCTGGTCCCGAATGACGCGCGGATCTCCACCGAGCAGGCGCGCCGCGTCCTTCCGGAGACCGTCTCCCGCGAGGACGCCGTCTCGAACGCGGGACACGCGGCGCTCACCGCCGTCGCGCTGCTCCTCGAGCCGGGCCTCCTCGCCAGCGCGATGCGGGACCGCCTGCACGAGGACGCCCGGCTCGCGCTCGTCCCGGAGGTGCGCGAGGTCTACGATCGCGTGCGCGCTGCCGGGCTGGCGGTCTGCGTCTCGGGTTCGGGCCCGGCGCTTCTCGCGTTCGAACGCGACGACGCCGTGACGCCCGATCCGGGGAAGGGGTGGCAGGTCATGCGGGTGCCCGTACGTCCAACCGGTTTCGAGGTGCGCAAACGGTGAAGCCGCGCGTCACCTGCGACGATGATTGACGCATGATGCTGGATCGCCCAGAGAACGACCCCCCGCCCGAGGCGTCGACGCTGAGCCTCGTCGAGGCCGCCGAGGAGACGCCGGTGCAAGAGGGCGTCTCCCCGGAGCAGGGTGCCGCACCCGTCCTCGTCACCGATCTCGCCAGCAAGACGCTCGCGGTGAAGGAGGGCGGGACGTTCCTGTACTCCGATCTCGAGGGGAACCTCGACCACGGAGGCGACTACGGGCTCGGCCTGTACTCCCACGACACGCGATACCTGTCGCACTTCCGCATGACGGTGAACGGACGCGACCTCGTGCTGCTGTCCTCGACGGCGGAGCGCGGCTACATGTCGCACGTCGATCTCACCAACCCGGACCTGTTCGAGGACGGCGTCCTCTCCGCGCCGCAGCAGACGATCAACGTTCGCCGCGTCCGAGCGATCGACGGCCACCTGTTCGAACGCATCCGTGTCAGGAACTACAACCCGTTCGGGGTGACGCTGGAGATCGAGCTGCGCTTCGGCGCGGACTTCGCGGACATCTTCGACGTGCGGGGCATGACGCACCGGCACACCGGCGGTCCGCACGCCCCCGTGGTCTCGCCGGACCGGATCGAGTTCCTCCATGAGGGTCGCGATCGCCTCCGCCGGATGACGCGGATCCGGTTCGGCATCGAGCCGGACAGGATCGACGTGGACGGCGTGCTGGCGACGGCCGTCTTCCGGCTGCATCTCGAGCCGTTCAAGACGCGCCTCCTGGCCGTGACGGTCGAGCCGATGGTTGCCGGGACCGAGCCGGCCACCACGCCCGACTTCGACCACGCGGTCCACCAGCTCCGGCGCTCGTACGAGGAGTGGGAGCGGCGGTCCACGCAGATCGTGACCGACAACGAGGTGTTCAACCAACTCCTCGACCGCAGCCTGCGCGACCTTCGCGCGCTCTACACGAACGTGGGGGACGGGCGCATCCTCGCCGCGGGGATCCCGTGGTACGTCACGATCTTCGGCAGGGACTCGCTGATCGCGTCGCATCAGATCCTGACGGTCAACAGCGATCCGGCGCGCGAGGCGTTGGAGCTGCTCGCCGCCAGGCAGGGGACCGAGGTCGACGATTGGCGCGACGAGCAACCCGGCAAGATCCTGCACGAGGTTCGGGACGGTGAGCTCGCGCGGGCCGGTATCATGCCGCACTCGCCGTACTTCGGGTCGGTGGACTCGACGCCGTGGTTCCTGATCGTGTACGCGCAGCATCTGCGCTGGACGGGGGACATCGAGTTCGCCCGCAAGCTCCTGCCGGCGGCCGAGGCCGCGCTCGGATGGATCGATCGGTACGGCGACGTGGACGGCGACGGCTTCGTCGAGTACCTGTGCCGGTCGCCCCGCGGCATGCGCAACCAGGGATGGAAGGACTCGCACGAGGCCATCGTCCACGACGACGGCCGTCTGGCCGAGCCGCCGATCGCGCTGTCCGAGGTGCAGGCGTACGTCTACCTCGCGAAGTCGCGGATGGCCGACGTCTACCGCGCGCTCGGCCGGCCCGAGGACGCGTCGCGCCTGGATGAGGCGGCCGCCCGGTTGAAGGCCCGGTACAACGAGAGCTTCTGGATGGACGACGAGCGGTACTTCGCCGCCGCGCTGGACGGGGACAAGCACCAGGTCCGCACGCTGATGTCGAACCCGGGCCACGGGCTGTACTGCGGGATCGTCGACGAGGACAAGGCGCTCCCGCTCGCCAAGCGGCTGCTCGCGCCCGACATGTTCTCGGGATGGGGCGTGCGCACGATGAGCAAGTCCGCCGCCGCCTACAACCCGATGAGCTACCACAACGGCTCGGTGTGGCCGCACGACAACGCCCTGATCGCGGCGGGTCTGAAGCGCTACGGGTTCGCCCGGTCGACCAACCGGGTCGCGACGGCGCTCTTCGACGCCGCGGTGTCGGCGGACTACCTGCGCCTGCCCGAGCTCTTCTGCGG
>JBMDWR010000412.1:0-1799 GCA_048594645.1 Actinomycetota bacterium | reverse complement strand
GGCTGGGGCGCCGAGGTGGCGTCGATCGTCGCGGACGAGGCGTTCTACGACCTCGACGGACCGGTCGTACGCGTCACGACGCCGCACATCCCGTTGCCGGCGGCCGACACGCTCGAGGATCTCGCGATCCCATCCGTGGACGTCATCGCGGAGAAGGTCCGAGCGACCATGGGTTCGTGAGCCCCCAACACGCCGTCGGGTTCGCGAAGGACGCCACGTGGGGCGTGCCACCGAACCTCGAAGGCCACGTCGAGGGGTTCCGGCGGTGGACGATCGTGGACGAGTCCGTCGGGTCCGTGCACACGGGGTTCGGGATCGGCGAGATGGACGCCGGTGGCCGGATCGACCCGCACCTGCATTCGTTCGAGGAGTCCCTGTTCGTGCTCGAAGGCGAGGTCGTCCTGCGCACGCCGGGGGTGGCGACGCTGCTCAGGCCCGGGGACTACGGGCTGGTCCACGTGGGCGTCCCGCACAGCCTCGTGAACGAGGCCTCGACCTCGGCTCGGTGGGCGGCCATGTCGGCGCCGGTCCCGAGGCGCGACCACGCCGGCGACACCTACTTCGTTCCTGCGTTCGATGAGGCCGAGCCGGTCCTCGTCGACGCGCGCGACCCCCGGACGCGCTCGTTCGGGCACATCGACCCCGCGAACATGGAGGTAGCGAACCAGCGTCAGGAGATGCTCGCGGCCTCGGCCAGCATGCGCACGGCGTTGCTCGTCTACAGCGGCATCACCGTGAAGATGATGGTCGACACCGACCTCGGCGCCGACCTGTCGACGATGTTCATGGTCCAGTACGAGACGCGCGGCGTCGTCGGGCCGCACGACCACCCGCTCGAGGAGACGTACCTGATCCTCGACGGCCAGGTCGACGCCACGTTCGACGGCGCATCGTACCGGCTGGCGCCCGGCGACGCGGCGTGGGCCGGCGTCGGCTGCGTCCACTCGTTCTCGAACCCGGGCCCGGGAACGGTCCGCTGGCTGGAGACGCAGGCGCCGCAACCGCCGTCGAGGCACTCGTACCGGTTCGGGCGCGACTGGACCTACCTGGAGGATGCGCTCGAACGGGCGCGAACGGAGACGGAGGTCAGATGAGCCAGGGAGCGGTCGTCATCGTCGGCGGGACCATCGGCCTCGGTCATGCGGTCGCCCGCCACTACGCGGGGCAGGGGCGCGAGGTGGTCATCACCGGACGCGACCCGGACCGCGCGAAGGCGATCGCCGTCGAGCTTGGGAGCAACGTGACCGGCATCGGGTTCGACCTGGGCGAGCCCGAGACGATCGCGAACGCCCTCGCCGACGTCGGCACGGTCGACCACCTCGTCCTCGCGGGCGTGGACCGCGACCAGAACGCGGTTCGCGAGTACGACATGCAGGGGGCCCTTCGGCTCGTCACGATGAAGCTCGTCGGCTACACGGAGGTCGTCCACGCGCTGGTGGACCGCCTCCACGACGATTCGTCGATCCTGATCTTCGGGGGCCTGGCGAAGGAGCGACCGTACCCGGGCTCCACGACCGTGACGACCGTGAACCACGGCGTCGACGGGCTGGTGCGCGCGTTCACCTTCGAGCTCGCTCCGATCCGCGTGAACGCGATCCACCCGGGGATCGTCGGGGACAGCCCGTTCTGGGCGGGCAAGCCCGAGGCGCTCGAGGCGGTCAAGGCCCGCGCGCCTGTCGGGCGGTGGGTCACGATGGACGACATCGTCGAGGCCGCCGTGTTCATGTTGGAGAACCGTTCCGTCGCGGCCACCGAGCTCCGGGTGGACGGCGGCTGGTCGCTCCCGATCTGACACGCGT
>JBMDWR010000411.1:0-1129 GCA_048594645.1 Actinomycetota bacterium | reverse complement strand
CCCGGGGCCGCAGAACCATCTGGGGAAGATCATGTTCGAGCGCTACTTCCTCTGGAAGGTACGCAACGGATACATGCACCTGCCGTAGAGCCTCGACACCGGCGTTGCCGGCCGGCCTGGCCGCGCCGGACCGCCCGGGTCTGTCAGGTGACAGCTCGCCATCGGAACGCGTCGGATACGGGGGACTCGCGCAGCTCAACGGGCCGAGCTCGCGAACGCTCACCCGTTCTGGGCTCGAGGACGAACACCGACGGCTAGGGCCACTTGCGTGATGTCCGAACGCATCGCGTCCATGGACGCCTGGAACCCATCCATCCTGCGTTCAAGGGAGTCGATCCTGTGTTCGAGGCGCGCCGCGAGTTCGTCGATCCGGCCGTCCAGGCGCGCCGCGAGTTCGTCGATCCGGCCGTCCATGCGCGCCGCGAGTTCGTCGATCCGGCCGTCCATGCGCGCCCCGAGTTCGTCGACCCGGCCTTCGAGGCGCATCTCGAGCCGGTCGAACCGACGATCGATCGCCTCGAAGCGGCCCCTGAACAGCCACGTCACGACCCCGCCGACGGCGGCGACCACGACCGCGTTGACCGAAACGACGAGCAGGTCCATGCCTTCGCGTCCTCTCCAGGGGAGACGCCTTTCGCGCCGAGGCTAGCACCGCCCACCGACGACCTCTTGCCACAGCTGTATTCAGGCCTCGCGTCGCGGCTCGTAGTGCAGGAACACGACGCCCGTGTCGTAGGTCCGCACGTTCGCGCGCTCGAGGTTCGCGTAGCCCTCACGGCTCGGGAACAAGCGCCGCCCGCCTCCGACCAGCGTCGGGCAGAGCTGCAGGTGGTACTCGTCGATCAGGTCCGCAGCCATGAGGTCCTGGGCGAGGGAGATGCTTCCCCACAGGACCATGTGCTTCCCGTCCTGCTCCTTCAGCCGTCCGATCTCGGCCACAGCGTCGCCCGGGACGACCTGCGCGGGTGGCCACGAACCCCACGGCGCCTCGGTCAGCGTGTTCGAGAACACGAGCTTGGACAGCTCGTTCAGGCGATCCGCGATGATCTCCTGGTCCGTCGTCGCGGTTGGCCAGTACCCCACGAACAGCTCATAGGTCTTCCGTCCCAGCAGGATCGTGTCGACGCTG
>JBMDWR010000410.1:0-1135 GCA_048594645.1 Actinomycetota bacterium | reverse complement strand
CACCCGGTTCTGCCCGGCGCCACCGAGGAACACGTACGCGACCAACAGGTCGTTCCAGACCCACATGAACTGGAAGATCGCGAACGCCGCGAGCGCCGGGACCGAAAGCGGAACGATCAGCCGCCAGAAGATCGTGAAGTGGTCCGCCCCGTCGATCTTGGCCGACTCGATGATCGACGACGGCAGCGACCCGATGTAGTTCCGCAAAAGGTACACGGCCAGCGGCAGACCGAAGCCCGCGTGCGCCAGCCAGATCCCAAGGAACGTTCCCTGCAGGCTGAGGTTCGGGAACACCTGGAGGCCGAACAGCACCCCGCCCTGCGTGTACAGGCGCAGGATGGGGATCAGCGCCATCTGGAGCGGCACGACCAGCAGCCCGACGACGACGACGAACATCACGTAGCGCCCGCGGAACTCCATCCACGAGAAGGCGTACGCCGCGAACGCCGCGATCGTGATCGGGATCACGGTCGACGGGACCGTGACGGCGAGGCTGTTCAGGAACGCGTTGCCGAACCCGCCCTGGTCGAGCGCAACGCGGTAGTTCTCGAACGTCCACTCCCCCGCTCGCAACGGATGCGCGAACACCGTCCACCAGCCCGACGAGTTCACGGCATCCTCGGGTCGGAACGACGTGATCAGCACGCCGAGCGTCGGGATCGACCAGAGGATCACGATCACCACGATCGTGATGCGCACGATCCATCCACCCCGGCCGGTCTTGTCCAGCTGGCTCGGGCTCGGCGCCTCCGGCGGCGTCTTGGCGGGAGCTTCGACGACGACCGAGCTCACCGGATCGCCTCCTCCTCACGGAACCTGCGGATGTTCCAGACCATCACCGGGACGACGGCGGCGAACAGGACGACGGCGATCGCGGCGGCTCGACCGTTGTGGTTCAACTGGAAGAACCAGCGGATCATCCGCTCGGCGATCACGACCGTGCCGTTCACCTCCGCGCTCGCCGGCTGGACGAAGACGATGTCGAAGACCTTCAGCGAGTTGATGACCATGTACGTCGTGACGACGACGATCGTCGGGAGGATGCTCGGCACGATGATCCTTCTGAAGACCTGGAACTCCGAGGCGCCGTCGATCCGAGCCGCCTCGATGATCTCGTCGGGGATCGACTTGATCG
>JBMDWR010000041.1:0-4977 GCA_048594645.1 Actinomycetota bacterium | reverse complement strand
GTGCGATGTCCGAACGACCCTCCTCGGCCAGGAGCTCCTTCACCTTGCCTGCTGCGGATTCGGTCAGCTGGATCATCGTTCCTCCGGGACGGTGATTCGGACCCAATGATTGTACCCGTTACCAGGGCTTTCCCTATCGGGGGGATGGGTTTTCCTTGAAGTCGGCCACCTCCGCGAGAGCCGTGCGCTGCAGCTCGTCGGGCGTCACGATCGACAACCCCGTGGCGCAGGGATCGTGCGCCTGCGGCCACTCGTTCCACTGACCTGCGCGGGCCCGGCCCTCACCACGCCTCCGCGGCGAGATGCACGTCCTCTCGGACAGACCTCCTACGGTGCTCGACCCTCGAAACGTTCGACCGGATCCTTCTGGCCGCGATCGCGGCCGTGTTCGTCGTGATCGGCGTCGTCATGTTCATGCGGCGTCCGCGTCACCAGACCTGACGCCGCTTGCGAGCTCGACGCCGCGGTCAGAGCACGTCGAGGGCGGAGCAGATGCCGACCCGGAGGTCCTCCAGGCCGGCATCGTCGATCACGAGGGCGGGGGAGACCTGGAGCGCGCCCGTCCCGAGGGCGCGCGTGAGGATCCCCCGCTCGCGGCAACGGCTCGCCGCTCTCGCGGCGAGGCCCGGCTCGGCCTCGAGCGCCTGGATGTCGAGCTGGATCGCCGCGAGGACGCCGGTCCCGGCTCGGACCTCGTCGACGAGCGGGTGCCCGGCGATCGGAGCGACCGCGTCCCGCAGCGTGCGCTCGAGCTCCATCGCGTGAGCGGCTAGGGCTTCGCGCTCCATGATGTTCAGGTTGGCCAGCGCGGCGGCGGCCGCCGTGGCGTGGCCCGAGTATGTGTAGCCGTGACGCCATGCTCCGGCGCCGGCCTGCCAGAACGGCTCGGCGACCCACGGGGCGGCGATCACGGCGCCCATCGGCAGGTAGCCGCTCGTGATCCCTTTCGCGCAGGTGACGATGTCCGGCTGGAGGCCCCATCGCGCGCTGGCGAACCAGTCGCCGAGGCGCCCGAACCCGGTGATGACCTCGTCCGCGACGAACAGCACGCCGGTCTCTCGACAGATCTCGCGCACCTCCGCGAGGTAGCCCTCGGGCGGGGCGAAGACGCCTCCGGCACCGATCACCGGCTCGCAGAAGAACGCGGCGACGCGTTCGGCCCCCGTGTGCTCGATCGCGTCGCGCAGCGCGGCCGCCGAGTCCCATGCCACCTTGGTGACGTCACCCACGAGCGGCCCGTGCCCGGCCGCGTTGGCGGCGATGCCGGCAAGGCTCGTCCCGGCCACGTGCATCCCATGGTACGCGTGCTCTCGCGTGATCAGCCGCGTGCGTTCGGTCTGACCGACGAGCTGCCAGTAGCGGCGCGCCATCTTCGTCGCCGTGTCGATCGAGTCGGATCCGCCGCTCGTGAGGAACACCTTCGAGCCCGGCACCGGCGCGATCGCTGCGAGCCGTTCGGCCAGTTCGATCGCCGGCCGGTTGGACAGGTCGCCGAACGTGGAATAGGCCGACAGCCGGCTCAGCTGACGGTGGACGGCCTCGGCGATCTCATCGCGGCCGTAGCCGACGTTGCAGTACCAGAGCGCAGCCGTCGCGTCGAGGTACCGCCGGCCCTCCTGGTCCCACACGTAGACACCCTCGCCGCGGTCGACGACGAGCTCGCCGGCGGCCTCGACGGCCGCCATGTCTGCGAACGAGTGCCAGAACGCGCCCACGGGCAGCCCACGGTAGCAGGGGATCGACGGCCCACCCGAGCAAGGAACGCCGATCCGCCACCCGGCGGACGAATCACTCCGGTTCGTAGGCCAGGTTCGGTCTCAGCCAGGTCTCGATCTCTCGCCGCGGCATGCCGCAGCGCGCGGCGTAGTCCTCGACCTGGTCTCGACCCAGGCGCCCGACGTTGAAGTACCTCGATGCCGGGTGCGCGAAGTACAGCCCCGAGACGCTCGCCGCCGGCGTCATCGCGAAGTGTTCCGTGAGCCCGAGACCGACCCGCTCCGCGCCGAGCAGGCCGAACAGCGTCGCCTTGCGCGTGTGGTCCGGGCAGGCGGGGTAGCCGAACGCCGGCCGGATGCCTCGATACCGCTCGGCGATCAGGTCCTCGTTCGTCATCGCGGGTCCGGACTCATACCACTCCCGTCGGGCGCGCGCGTGCAGCCACTCCGCGAAGGCCTCGGCGAGCCGGTCGGCGAGCGCCTTCACCATGATCGCGTGGTAGTCGTCGCGATCGGCCTCGAACCGCGAGGCGAGCTCGTCCGCGCCGATCCCGGCGGTGACGGCGAACGCGCCGACGTGGTCGACGAGACCCGTCTCGGAGGGCGCGACGAAGTCCACGAGCGATCGGCTGGGTCGGTCGTCACCGTGGTCCGCCTGCTGACGGAGCATGGGGAACCGGGTCCCGTCCTCCAGCACGACGTCCTCGCCGTCGGACGCGGCCCGCCAGAAGCCGTAGACGCCTCTCGCCCGTACCGATCCGTCGGCCACGATGCGGTCGAGGAGCAAGGTGGCGGCCTCGAAGAGCTCGCGAGCGGCCGCGCCCTGCTGCGGGTGATCGAGGATCTGCGGGTACCGGCCCTTCAGTTCCCACGCGGTGAAGAAGAACGTCCAGTCGATGTAGGGGCGGAGCTCCGCGAGCTCCGGTTCGACCGTCCGAACGCCGGTGAACACGGGTTCGGGGAGATCCTCCTCGCGCCACGCGATCGGGGTGCGGCGTTCGGCGGCGACGCGGAAGGGCAGGAGCGGTTGCGCCTGGCGTTCGGCGTGCAGTTGCCGCAGGCGCTCCTGGTCCTCGCGGTTCACTCGGTCGAGCTTGTCCCGGCGCACGGGGTCGAGCAGGTCCGAGACCACGCCGACCACGCGCGAGGCGTCGACCACGTGCACGACGGGCTGTCCGTACTCGGGCGCGATCCGGACGGCGGTGTGCTGCCTCGAGGTCGTCGCGCCGCCGATCAGGAGGGGGAGCTCGAGGCCGCGACGTTCCATCTCGCGGGCGACGCCCTCCATCTCGGCGAGCGAGGGCGTGATGAGGCCCGAGCAGCCGACGACGTCACAGCCCTCGGCCGTCGCCGTGTCCAGGAGCACGTCGGGAGGGACCATGACCCCGAGGTCGACGACCTCGTAGTTGTTGCAGCCGAGGACCACGCCGACGATGTTCTTGCCGATGTCGTGCACGTCGCCCTTCACCGTGCACAGCACCACCTTGCCCTGTGCGCTCCGTGCGCCGTCCGTTCCGAGCCGCAGCTTCTCCTGCTCCATGAACGGCTCGAGGTACGCGACCGCGCGCTTCATCGCCCGCGCGCTCTTGACGACCTGGGGGAGGAACATCTTCCCCGAGCCGAACAGGTCGCCGACGACCTGCATCCCGGCCATCAGCGGACCCTCGATCACGTCGAGCGGGCGGTCGTAGCCGGCGCGTGCCTCCTCGGTATCGGCCTCGATGAACTCGTCGATGCCGTGGACGAGCGCGTGCTTCAGGCGTTCCTCGACCGGAGCGTCGCGCCACGAGAGGTCGACCTCCTTCTTGGTGGCGCCGCCCTTCACGGTCTCGGCGAAGGCCACCATGCGCTCGGTGGCGTCGGGTCGGCGGTCGAAGATGATGTCCTCCACGTGCTCGAGGAGGTCCTTCGGGATGTCCTCGTAGAGCGCGATCTGGCCGGCGTTCACGATCGCCATGTCGAGGCCGGCCGCGATCGCGTGGTACAGGAACGCGGAGTGGATCGCCTCACGCACGCGGTCGTTCCCGCGGAAGCTGAACGACAGGTTCGAGACCCCTCCCGAGACCTTCACGCCCGGGAGGCGCTGCTTCAAGATGCGCGTCGCCTCGATGAAGGCCTTCCCATACGCGTTGTGCTCCTCGATCCCCGTCGCGATCGCCAGGATGCAGGGATCGACGACGATGTCCTCGACGGCGTAGCCGGCCTCGTCGACCAGCAGGCGCACCGAGCGCTCGAGCATCTCGACCTTGCGTTCGACCGTGTCGGCCTGCCCGTGCTCGTCGAACGCCATCACGACGACCGCCGCGCCGTACCGCTTGATCCTGTGTGCCTTTTCGAGGAAGTCGGCCTCGCCCTCCTTCAGGCTGATCGAGTTGACGATCCCTTTGCCTTGCAAGCACTTCAGGCCAGCCTCGATCACGTCCCACTTCGAAGAGTCGACCATCACCGGAACCCGTGCGATCTCGGGTTCGGTGGCGATCAGGTTGAGGAAGGTGGTCATCGCCTTCACGCCGTCGAGCAGGTCGGCGTCCATGTTGACGTCGATCATGTTGGCGCCGCTGCGGACCTGTTCGGCTGCGATCTCCACGGCCGCCTGGTAGTCGCCCGCCTCGATCAGGCGCCGGAACCGGGCCGAACCCGTCACGTTCTGGCGTTCGCCGATCACGACGAATCCGGTCTCGGGCGTGATCGAGAACGGCTCGAGCCCGCTGAGCGCCGTGACCTTCCGACCGGCCGGGACGCGGCGCGGAGCCAGACCGTCGATCGCGGAAGCGATCGCGCGCACGTGCTCGTCCGTCGTGCCGCAGCAACCACCGAGGACGTTCGCGAGGCCGCTCTCAGCGAACTCGCGGAGGTACTTCGACGTGGTGTCGGGCTGCTCGTCGTACCCACCGAACGCGTTCGGCAGGCCGGCGTTGGGATGACACGACGTGTACACCGGGGCGATACGTGCCAGCGACTCGAGGTACGGACGCATCTCCGCCGCGCCCAGGGAACAGTTGATGCCGATGGTGAACGGTTCGGCATGTGCGACCGAGAGCCAGAACGCGTCGATCGTCTGGCCGGACAGCGTTCGGCCACTGCGGTCGGTGATCGTGACCGAGATCATCAGCGGAACGTCGGGCGCGACCTCGCGCGCGGCCGCGATCGCCGCCTTGCCGTTCAGCGTGTCGAAGATCGTCTCGACCAGCAGCAGGTCCACTCCGCCGTCGACCAGCCCGCGGATCTGCTCGGCGTACGCGTCCGCCATCCGGTCGAACGT
>JBMDWR010000409.1:0-2856 GCA_048594645.1 Actinomycetota bacterium | reverse complement strand
GGAAGGAGGAGACATGCGCAAGGCCATCGCCACGGCACTGCTGTCGGGCATCCTGCTGCTCGTCTCGGCGACGGCGGCGGTCGCGGCCGGGTCGGGCGGGATCACCGGTCCGGCCCTCTACGAGGACGGGACCCTGTACCGGACGGTCGGGACGCCGACGGACCTCTCGGGCACGGGTGCGCCCGCGTCGAGCTTCGACACGCTGTACAACTTCCTGGGCGCCCAGGAGTTCAACGTGATCGAGGCATCGCCCGGCGACCCCGGCTTCAATGGCGGTCGCTGGCAGGTCCACGGGATCGCGTTCGCCGACTACGACGCAGCGCTGGCGGCGTTCGACACGAACGCGAGCGGTGACTTCGACAGCGACGAGGAGGTCGAGGCGGCGCTGCAGGCGGGCGCTGCGACGGACCTCGGGGTCATCAGGTCGTTCGAGTGCCCCGTCAACAAGGTGCCTTCCGGCGCGTGAGGGCGATCGAGGGTGGGCCGGGGGGGGGGGGGGGGGGGGGGGGGGGGGGGGCGGGGGCCGGGCCCCCCCCCCCCCCCCCCCCCGGCCGCTGTAACGTCTGGCCCCTCGCCCGACACCACCGAGGACATGGATGCGACGGTCCTGGTGGTGGACGACGACGCGACGACCAGAGACGTCATCGTGCGCTACCTCGAACGCGAGGGCTTCCGGGCTCTCGAGGCCGAGGACGGCGGGCGCGCGCAGGCCGTGATCCAGACCGCCGACCCGAGCCTCGTGATCCTCGACCTGATGCTGCCCGGCATCGACGGCCTGTCCGTCGCGCGCTGGATCCGTTCGTCGGGCTCGACGCCGGTCATCATGCTCACCGCCCTCGGCGAGGAGACCGACCGCATCGTCGGGCTCGAGCTCGGCGCCGACGACTACGTCACCAAGCCGTTCTCCCCGCGGGAGCTGAGCGCGCGCGTCAAGAGCGTGCTCCGGCGCGCCGGCCCGTCGGCTCCGCCGGTCGAGCACCTGACGATCGGCGATCTGACGCTCGACGCCGGCACGCGGGAGGTGCTCAAGCGCGGCGCGGGGGTGCGGCTCACGGCAAAGGAGTTCGACCTGCTGTGGTTCCTGGCGTCGCACCCACGTCGCGTGTTCTCGCGCGACCAGCTGATGAGCAGGGTCTGGGGCTACGAGGGCGGCTGGGACACGGGGACGGTCACGGTTCACGTGCGTCGCCTGCGGGAGAAGATCGAGGACGACCCCGCGCGGCCGCAGCACCTGCAGACCGTGTGGGGCGTCGGGTACCGGTTCGCGCCGTGATCCGCTCGGCTCTGATCGCCGCCGCCGCGACGCTCCTCGTTGGATCGGTCGCGGCGTTCGCGCTCGGCCTGCTCCGGACGATGCACGCGCGGCTCGTCGGCCTCACGCTGATCGCGGGCGCGCTGCCGATCGCCGCGGTGCTGCTCTCGGGCAGCGTGATGCTGCACGTGGGCTCGGACGTCGGCCTCGTGGGTGTCGCAGCCGCGTCCTCGGTGGTCACGATCGTCGGCTCGTTGCTCGTGCGGCGTTCGATCTCGCGCCCGCTCCGCGAGCTGCGCGCATCGACCACGCGCGTCGCGAGCGGCGACTTCAGCGTTCGCGTCGCGGATGCCGGGCCGAGCGAGCTGGCGGAGGTCGCGACGGCCTTCAACGAGATGACCGAGCGGCTCGAAGAGCTGTTCGATGCGAGGAGGCAGCTCGTCGCGTGGGCGAGCCACGACCTGCGCGCACCCGTCTCGTCGCTGCAAGCGATGCTCGAGGCCGTCGAGGACGGCGTCGCGCGGCCGGAGGAATACCTGCCGGTGATGCAGCAGCAGGTCCGCCGTCTGCGGGCGCTGATCGACGACCTGTTCGAGCTCGCCGCGATCGACGCGAACGGCGAGGTCCTCGAGACGCAAGGGGTCCCGGTCGACCGGCTGGTCGCGTCGAGCGTCGAGGGGTTCGCCGCGGAGGCCCGCCGGCGCGGCGTGGCGCTCGAACGCCGCGTGCCCGATGGGCTCCCCCACGTCGCCGCAGCACCCGAGCAGATCGAACGGGTGCTCCAGAACCTCGTCGTCAACGCGCTCCGGCACACGCCACCGAGTGGCTCCGTGACCGTCGCGGCAGAGCGGATGAACGGCTCGGTCGTCCTCGCGGTCGAGGACACGGGCGAGGGGATCCCGGCGGGCGCTGCGCGGACGATGTTCGACCGGTTCTGGCGCGCGGACCCCGCTCGGGACACCGCCCGCGAGGGGGCGGGCCTGGGCCTCGCCATCGCAAAGGGCCTGGTCGAGCGGCACGGCGGCCGCATCTGGGCCGAGGATCGCGAGGGGGGCGGCGCGAGGGTCGCCTTCACGCTCCCTACCACCTGAGGCGCTTCGGGCCGCCGACGCCACGGCGCTCGGGGCTAGACTCCTCGTCATGGATCCGACGATCCCCGAGCCCCCTGACAGCCCCAGCCTGCTCCGTCCGCGTGACGTCGGCGAGATCCTCGCCGACGCGTTCCGCCTGTACGTCCGGCACTGGCAGACCCTGATCGTGCTCGTGGCCGTGATCGTGATCCCGCTCTCGATCGTGCAGGTGCTGATCGGCGATGTCTGGATCCGCGAGAGCCTCACGGAGGAGGAGGTTCGGAACGGCGGCGTCGACGGTGCGTTCGCCGGCTGGGCGCTCGCGGCCGTGGTCGTCGCGATCGCATCGGTCCTCATGTGGACGGTGCTCACGGGAGCGATCACGCGCGCGGCGGCCGCGACGTTCCTCGGGCGCGACATGGACATCGGCGACAGCTACCGCTACGGCTTGTCCCGGTTCTGGTCGATCGTGCTGGTCGGTTTGCTCGCCGCGCTCGCGATCGCCGCAGGCTTCATCCTGCTCGTGATCCCCGG
>JBMDWR010000408.1:0-1580 GCA_048594645.1 Actinomycetota bacterium | reverse complement strand
GCCCCGCACCGGCGGTCCGTCACGGGGCTCCCAGGACCGATGTTTCAAGGAAGGGTCCAGGCGCCACTCTAGAGCGGTCGCTCAGCTGCGGGAATCAGCGGACTGACCGACCCCCGTTTGATCTAGTCCACCACCCCTTTGGCCACGCGCCCATCCAGCTTGCGTTACAGGTGGTGCCGGGACCCGCCGGCAGCGTCCGGTCCTCCTCGCAGTCGATCAGCAACTACCATCGCGACGAGGAATGAGTCCCGGCTGCGTTCTGTCGCGAAGGCTTCATCCGGCGACCTCACCCATCTCGAACTCGAACGAGCGCACGACCGGCATCGCGGCGTCCACCTGCTTCCCGTCGATCTCGATCGCGACGTTCCCGCCATCCGGCAGGTCGAGCACGATCAGCCGCATCGTGGCGTATCCCGGATGTTTGATGAGGCCGCCGAGTTGGTCCAACAGCGGGACCGTCGCCGGGGCGCCGTCGATCGGACACCTTTGCCACGTCTCCGCGATCGACACGTCGAGCTGGTAGCCGGAGAGTCCGCCCACCTCCACGGGGGACGGCGCCCCCGCCGCGATGCCCGGGTGGGCGGCCACCCACGTCGCGACCTCGATCGCGGAGGTGCCGACCGCGGCGTCGACGCGGTCGGAGCACCCGACCTCGAGGGGTCGGACATCGCGGAAGAGAGACAACCCTGCGTGATCGAAAGAGGTAGATCCCTGGATCGTCGGGATCGTCCCACCCCTCCGACCACCCCGGCGTCCACAGGTCGAACGAGCCGCGCGTGTCCCACGGGTTGTTCCATCCGGCCGGGACGGTGAAGGTGAGGGCGGGCTCGAAGCGCTGCGACATGTACGTCCCCTCATCGAGCGGTCCGAGGCACACCCTTGGCGGCGGTCCGTCCTGCGAATCGGCACACGGGCCGCTCCACGTGCCGGTCGTCTCGCCGGTGACGGTCTCCGGCGGCTCGGTCGGCTGTCCCTCGCCCCCCGGGATCGTCGTCGGCGCGCTCGAACGGACGAGGCCGACGCTCCCCACGACGAGGGCGACCGCGCAGGCGATGCCGAGCGCGCCGGCGACCGCCGTCCTCGCCATCCGCTGGTAGCCGCGACGGAGTAGCGGCTCCGGGTCCACCGGTGTCGACGGCACCTCGTCGGCGACGCGCGAGAGGAGCTCTCGGACGTCGGTGTCGTTCATGAGATCACCTCTTGGGTCGTGCGGGGGGCCACGAGGCCCCGGGCGACGAGCGAGCGCACGGTGGCCTGGCGGCAGCCGAGGAGCTCGGCGATCGAGGCGTCCGGAAGGTCTTCGAAGTAGCGGAGCACGAGCGCCGTGCGCTGACGCAGTGGGAGCCGAAGGAGCGCGGACCGGAGCGTGTCGGACGTGGCGACGTCCGGATCGGTTGTGACGTCCTCGGCCCTCGGTCCCTCGCGCTCCAGGTACGCGCGCTCGACCGCTCGGCGCCGGAAGTGGTTCTTCGACAGGTTCACGATCGTGCGTCGCAGATACGGCTCGAAGGCGTCCGGGTCGCGGAGGAACCGGAGCCGACCCACGAAGCGGACGAACGCCTCCTGGACGAGGTCCTCGG
>JBMDWR010000407.1:0-7582 GCA_048594645.1 Actinomycetota bacterium | reverse complement strand
GGGCGGCCGGGTCATCGGGATGATCTCGTTCGACTCGGCTCGCGAGCTCGGGATGCGAGATCCGCTCCGACCGGCGCGCGAAGGCGTGATCCCTCTCGAGCACGTCCTGGTCACCCGACCGGACGAGCCGCTGGACGAGGTCGCGGCCCGCCTCGGCACCGAACGCGTCGCGCTCGTCCTTCGCGACGGCCAGCTCGTCGGGGCGATCAGCGGCACCGACGTGTACCGCTGGGCCGCTCGAACGCGCTGACGCCCCGAGCCGCGCTCGCCTCAGGGTCGGCGCATCGGGTCCGGCGTGTCCGAGCACGGCGGTAGCATCGCGACCGATGGCCCCCTTCGAACCCGACCCGCGTCAGCGGGAGATCCTGGATCACGCCGACGGCCCGATGCTCGTCACGGGCGGGTTCGGCACCGGGAAGACTGCCATGCTGCGCGAGCGCTTCGCGCGACTGATCGACGGCGGTGCCGATCCCGAGCGCGTCGCGCTGGTCGTGGGATCGCGCCGCGCCAGGGACGAGGCGCGTCGGATCATGCTCCGGCGGCTTCCGCTCGCACTCCCCAGCCTCACGATCGTCACGATCCACGGGCTCGCGTACCACATCGTCGGCGAGCGCTTCCCCAATCTCGCGTACCACGAGCCGCCCACGGTGCTTTCGGCGTCCGAGCAGTTCCTGCGCGTTCGAGAGCTGCTCGAAGGAGAGGACCCGAGCGAATGGCCGGCGTACGGGTCGCTGCTTCGGCTCCGCGGGTTCGCCGACGAGGTACGCCAGTTCGTGATCCGGGCGCAGGAGGCGTTGCTCTCACCCGAAGACATCGAGGCGCGCGCGGCGGAGCGCGGCCTCGGCGGATGGGCCGAACTCGCCGCGTTCCTCCGGCACTACCTCTCCGTGCTCGACGCGAAGAACGAGGTCGATTTCGCGGGCCTCGTCGAGCAGGCCGCCGTCGCGGCAGGAACCGACGAGCCGCCCTTCGACCACGTGCTCGTCGACGACGCGCAGGACTCGACGTTCGCCGTCGAACGGCTGCTGACGGAGCTCCGGCCACGGTCGCTCGTCGTCGCGGGCAACCTCGGAGCCCACCTGTTCTCGTTCCAGGGAACCACGGACGAGCCGCTGCGCCGCTTCGTCGAGCGCAACCCAGGCGCCGCCCACGTCGAGCTCGAGACCCGCCACCGGCCGGAGCCGCAGACGATCGAGGCCTGGCGCGCTGCTCACATCTCGGAACAGCACGCGGCCGTCGCCCGTGAGCTGCGGCGGATCCACGTCGAGGACGGCACCGCATGGCGTGACCTCGCCGTCGTCGTGCGTCGGCATGGGCCCCACGTCGCCGGCCTCCTGCGGGCTCTCGACGACGCCAACGTCCCGCGCACGACCACGGAGACCGGCTCGCCGGCGGGCGTTCCGGCGACCCGCCCGTTCATCCTGGCGCTCCGATGGATCGCCGCCGGACCCCGCGATCGCGACGCGCTGATCGAGCCGCTCCTCACATCCGAGCTGGGGCGGCTCTCCCCCGCCACCGTCAGGACGCTGCTCCGCATGACGCGCGCCTATGGGCGGCCGCCGGCCGACGCGCTTGAGATGGGGGAGCTCCTCTCACCGGAGGAAGCGGTGTCGGTGGAACGGCTCGCGCGCGTGCTGACCACCGCCGGAGCGGTCCGCGACTCCGTCCTGGATGCGTTCCGGCTGCTCTGGCGGGAGTTGCCGTACGCCGCCGATCTCGTCCGTCGCGCGGAGACGGACCACCGCGCGTCGATAGACCTCGACGCCGTCGTCGAGCTCTCGAACGCCGTCGCTGCGGCGGGCGCCGCCGCCGATCCATCGACCGAGGCCTTCCTGTTCTCGCTGGGCACCGCCGAGGGCGCACCGGAGCTCTCGGCCGGCGACGACGACCGCGACGACCAGGTCCACGTGCTCACGGCCCACGCCGCCGCCGGGCGCGGGTTCGACACGGTCATAGTGCTCGACGCGCTCGAGGGCGACTTCCCGAGCCTCGCACGGCCGGATCCGATGTTCGACCTCACGGCGCTCGAGAGCGGGATCCGTCCCCGCTCGGAGGTCAACCGGATGCGCCTCGCCGACGAACGCCGGCTGTTCCGGATGGTGTGCGCGCGAGCGAGACGTCGGGTGGTCCTGACCGCCACCAACCCTCACGGCGACGGGTCGGCCGTGACGCTCACGTCGCGGTTCGTCGAGGAGCTCGGCGTGGGCTGGCATGACGCGCCTGGTGCACCGTTCGCCGAACCGGTCTCCGTCGCCGAAGCCGCCTCGGCATGGCGGCGCCGCCTCGCCGATCCGGGCGCGCCCCCGGTCGAGCGCCTCGCGTGTCTCGACGGGCTCCTGGCGCTCGGGGACGAGCCGAACCGATGGTGGTTCCAGCGCGACTGGACGGATCTGTCGGCCCCGGCGGGCGACCTGCACCTGTCGTACTCGCGCCTGTCCACGTTGGAGAACTGCGCCCTCCAGTTCGTCCTTTCCACCGAGCTCGGACTGGACCCTGGCGGCGGCTACCAGGCGTGGGTCGGCAAGCTCGTCCACTCGATCGTGGAGGAGTGTGAGAAGGGATCGATCGAGCGGACGCCCGAGGCGGTCGCGGCCGCGGTCGACGAGCGGTGGGACGCCACGAGGTTCCCGTCGCACGCGATCTCGGAGGCCGAACGGAGCCACGCCAAGGACGTGCTCGTGCGCAACTGGTTCGAGCGCTACGCGACACCGACGGCGACGGCGACCGAGCGGTCGTTCACGTTCGAGTTCGAGGGCGCGCGCATCCGCGGCAAGATCGACCGGATCGGCGCCGTCCCCGAAGGCGGAACACGCATCACGGACTACAAGACCGGTCGTTCGGACAACGCCGGCAGACCCGCCGAGAACCTTCAGCTCGGGATCTACTACCTCGCGGTCAACGAGTGCGAGGACCTCGCCGAGCATCGGCCGATCGACGCCGTCGAGCTCGCCTTCCTCGGGGGGAAGAAGAGCGACAGCGCGCTCGACGTGAAGGCGTGGTCCGTTCAGGACGCGGAGGAGGACTACAAGACGCGGATGCGAGAGCGGATCTCCGGCCTGATCGCTCGGATCCGCCGGCTGGACGAGACCCGCAGCTACGTCGCCGACACCCAGGCCAGCTGCTTCTTCTGTCGGTTCCAGACGCTCTGCACGAGGTACCCGCAAGGAGGGTCCGTCTTCCCGATCCAGCCACTCACGCCCGCGGAGCCGCTCGAGCCCGCCGCCGAGGTGACGTCGTGACCCAGTACCCGAAGCCGATCGTCGAGTTCCTGCGCGGCGACCCCACGCCGGAGCAATGGCGGGCGATCACCTACCCGCTCGAGCCGTGTGTCGTGGTGGCTGGGGCGGGATCCGGCAAGACGTCGGTCATGGCCGCTCGCGTGATCTACCTCGCGATGGTCGCCGCGGGAGCGTGGCCCGCGGACCACGCCGGCGTGATGCCCGGCAACGTGCTCTGCCTGACGTTCACCAACAAGGCCACCGAGAACCTGATCCTGAAGATCCGCCGAGCCCTTCGGACGCTCGACCTCGAAGAGGGGGAGGAGCCAGAGATCTCCAACTACCACGCGTTCGCCGCCCAGGTACTCGAACGCCACGGGATGCTGATCGGCCTCGAACCGGGTCAGCGCGTCCTCAGCCAGGCGCAGCGAACGCAGATCGCGGCTCGCGTCCTCGACAGGATGACGTTCGAGGGGCTGCACACGCGATGGCAGCCGGCGATCGTGCAGTACATCCTCTCGCTGGACGAGCAGCTCCAGAACAACCTCGTCGAGCCCGAGACGGTCGTTGAGCACGTGCAAGGCAAGCTCGAGACGCTGCGGAAGGCGCGCTCGAGCGAACCGCTCGCCGCCGCCGAGGAGCGCATCGTGATCGCCAAGGCGGTCCGCGTGTTCCGGGACCTCAAGGCGGAGCTCGGCGTGATCGATTTCGGCGACCAGATCGCCCATGCCGTTCGGATCGCGCAGGCGCATCCGGAGATCAGTGAGGCGCACCGCCGTCGGTTCGACGCGGTCCTGCTCGACGAGTATCAGGACACCAACTACGCGCAGGCGGCGCTCATGAAGGCGATCTTCGGGGGCGGCCATCCGGTCACGGCGGTCGGCGACCCCGACCAGAACATCTACGCGTGGCGCGGCGCGAGCCTGTGGAACCTGCTCAACTTCAAGCACGAGTTCCCGCGCGCCGACGGCTCGGACTGCGAACAGCTCCCGCTGTACACCAACTTCCGATCGGGCGCCCGCATCCTCTCGGCCGCCGATCGCGTGATCGAGGCTCTGCCTGCCAACCAGCGGCCGGACCAGGAGAAGCTGCTGCGCCCCTGGGAGCCCAACGGCGAGGGTGGGGTCGAGGTCGCCCGGTACGAACACGAGGTAGCCGAGGCTCAGGGTGTCGCCGAACGCGCTCGCGAGTTGCACGACGGCGGGATCGCGTGGCGGGACATGGCGGTCCTGTGTCGGACGCACCGGCTGTTCGAGCCGCTCCAGCTCGCCTTCGGTTCCGAGATCCCCGCCGAGTTCGTGAACCTCGCCGGTCTGATCCACCTGCCCGAGGTGGTCGAGATCCTCGCCTACGCTCGAGCGACCGAGGACCCGAGGGACGGCGTCGCCCTCGCCCGGATCCTGACGGGGCCGCGCTACCGCGTCGGTCTCCACGACCTCGGTGCGCTCGCGGGCTGGTCGCGCAAGAGCGGCGGCGAGCTCCACCACCTCCTCGCCGAGCTCGCGCTCGACGAGGACGAGGACCTGTTCGAGGACCATCCGTTCCTGATGGCCGAGGCGCTCGAACGCCTCGACGAGGTCGAGGGCCTCTCCGACGAGGGCCGAGTGCGTCTCGCCGAGGCGAGGGACGAGCTCGCCGAGCTACGGGTCGCGGCCCGCCGTCCCGTCGGAGAGTTCCTGGCCGAGATCGTCCGGCGCACGGGCCTGCTCGCCGAGCTCGACGCGTCGCTCGATCAGCCCGTCGCGACGGCGCGCCGTCGGAACATCGCCGCCTTCCTCGAGCAGGTGCACGCGTTCCAGCCCGTCGACGGCGAGCTGACGCTGCGTGCCTTCCTCGACCACGTCGACTCGATCGACGACGACAGGGAGTGGAACCCCGTGCAGCCGAGCGACGACGACTCGGTGAAGGTGATGACGGTCCACGCCGCGAAGGGTCTGGAGTTCGAGGTCGTGTTCGTCCCGGGCCTTGCGAAGGGCCTGTTCCCGGACGATCGCGTCCAGCAGAACCCGACGCGCAAGGGCAGCTCGCTGGACGTCGAGCTTCGTCGCGACCGCGACCTGCTCCCGCGGTTCGACGACAACATGAAGGCGTTCACCGACGGGCTGCGCCAGCAGGAGGTCGCCGAGGAGCGCCGAACCTGCTACGTCGCGCTCACGCGCGCCAGGCAGCACCTGTTCGCATCGTCGGCCAACTGGTACGGGGAGAACCTCTCCGCCAGGGGCGTCGGGGCGTTCCTGATCGAGCTCCGCAGATGGGCGCGGGAAGGCGGCGGCGTCGACT
This sequence comes from Actinomycetota bacterium, assembly GCA_048594645.1. GTDB lineage: Bacteria > Actinomycetota > UBA4738 > UBA4738 > HRBIN12 > DASSJM01. The sequence goes on along the minus strand of JBMDWR010000407.1, from coordinate 2,084 downwards.
GGCCGCCCCAGAGCGATGAGCCCGCGGATGAGGACGTGCCGCAGACCAACCCGCTCGAGGGGTACCGGCAGCGGTTCGTGCAGCCGTGGCCCGGCCCGGCCCGGCCCGACGACGCCGACGAGCTGTTCCCGCTGGGATGGCGCCGAGCGGCCCTGGTGGCGAGCGCCAACGACGACGTCTTCGCTGCGCCGACGGCGCCGCTCTCCCCCCAGACGCGACAGGCCGTGCTCGAGATCTCGTCGGCTCGCCGTACGCTGGCGGCGCACCTTCGCGAACAGGAGGCCGCGGTGGACCAGGGACCCGAGGTGCCCTCCACCGTGTCGGTCGGCGGGCTCATCGGCTACGCGCGCTGTCCCAAGCTCTACTACTGGTCGGCGGTGCGGCCGCTGCCACGGTTCGCCGGGCCGAGTGCCAGGATCGGCAGCGAGATCCACCGCTGGATCGAGATGAAGTCCAGGGGTCAGGCCACGCTGCTCGAGGTGGACGACGAGCCCGACGTGACCGTCGAGGAGCTCGCGGGATCGCCCGGAAAGCTCGACGATCTCCGGCAGGCGTTCGTGCGGAGCCGGTTCGGTGACAAGGTGCCGTTGTACGCGGAACGGCCGTTCCTGCTTCCGATCGAGGGCATCACGATCAAGGGTCGGATCGACGCGATCTACGGGCTCCCGGACGGCCCCTGGGAGGTCGTCGACTACAAGACCGGCCGCATCCCGCCCGACGATGACCCCCTCGTTCGGGCGCAGCTCGACCTGTACGCGCTGGCATGCATCGAGGTGTGGCACAAGGCGCCGGAGGACCTGCGGCTCACGTACCTGTACCTGTCCACGGGCGACGAGCGTTCGTACGCCGTGGACGACGTCGCCGCCGTGCGCGAACGGATCCGCTCATGGCTCCACGGGATCGGCGTCGCGGCCTTCGACCCGACGCCGGGTACCTACTGCCGGACGTGCGACTTCCTGCCGTTCTGCGACGCAGGGCGGGCATGGATGGAAGCCGCCGGATGAGCGACGGTCACGGACCCACCGCTACGACGTGAACCGGTCGACCTGCTCGTCGAAGCTGCGGTAGGCCGCCGCCGGGTCCCAGCCACCGACGATCTCGTCGGCGACGAACCGAACGTGCAGGCCGGCCGCTTGGCCACGCGTCACCAGCGCCGAACGGAACCAGTCGAACGATCCGGGTTCGAGCAGGACCTCGCCGTGCGTCCCCTGCCGCCTGAGCGAGGGGTCGTCCACGACCACGGGCGTCGGACGGAGCAGGCCGTCCAGCGGCCCGACGGACGGGTCGAGCACGTCGAGGCCGGCTCGGCCCTCGGCCCACGTCGCCACGGCGACGACGACGTCGGGCGTCTCGGGACGGTAGAGCTCGGCGCGCACGATGCTCAGCCGGTGGCCGGACGTTCGAGCCGCCGGAGGAGGGCCGCGGCGTGCTTCAGCAGCCCCACGGTGACGCGCGGCTCCTGGTTGAGCAGCCGTCGGAAATCGCTGCGCGAGAGCGCGAGCGCCGTGAGCTTGGTGGCCGCCGTCACGGTCGCCGTCCGGGGCCCGCCGTCCATGAGGGAGATCTCGCCGAAGAAGTCACCGGGGATCAGCCGGCTGAGGACGCGGCCGTTGCGGTCGCTCACCCGCGCCTCGCCTTCGGCGATCACGTAGAAGGAATCCCCGGCGTCCCCTTCGCGGACGATCGTCGCGCCCTCCATGAACCGCTGCTCGTCCATGCGATCCGCGAGCCGCTTGATGAAGCGCGACGGCATCCCGGCGAACAGCGGCACCTGCGCGAGCGCGTCGCGTGCGCGTGTGGTCACGATGTGCTCCTCCTCGTTGGTGCTGTCCAACGCGTTCGATCCGGGCCGCCGTCCGCGCGCAGCCTACCCTGGCGCGCCTCGCGTGTCGAAAGCGGTTCGCGTGTCGGAGCCTCACGCTACGGTTCACGCCGTGGGGGTTCCGCTCGACCAGGTGGAGGGCGGCGTGACCCGCCGACTCCCCCACGGCGAGGTCATCGCACGACAAGGCGACGTCGCGACCGGCTTGTTCCTCGTGCTCGAGGGCGTCGTCCGCCTGTCGTCGGTGACGGTTGCGGGACGC
>JBMDWR010000406.1:0-1195 GCA_048594645.1 Actinomycetota bacterium | reverse complement strand
GTCGACGGGAACGGCCCGAAGCGCTTTTCCGTTCAACGCAAGATGGCGATCGTCGCGCGACTGTTGCGTGGCGAGCCGCTGGAGCTGGTGGCGCGCGAGACGAATGTCTCGATCGCCAGGCTAAGCGAGTGGCGTGATCGCGCGCTTGCAGGCGCGGCTACAGCCCTAAAAGAACGCGAGCGCGATGACCGCGACGATGAGATCGCTCGGTTGAAAGCCAAGGTGGGCGAGATCACCATGGACAACGAGCTGCTCTACGCCAAGATCGCGACTATGGAGGGCAAGCGCCCTTTGGCCCACAGGAGGTCGAGACGATGAGCCGCGCACTCTCGCCTTCCTTTGCTCGCTGTTATGGTCTGGCGCGAGTTGCACGCGTGTGGAAGATCTCGCGCGCCAGCGTCTATCGATCTCTCAAAGAGACGCCGCCGAATACGATCACCTGTCGCCCTGGTCCGGTCGGCGCATGTTCGGACGCGGAACTGGCAGATCATATCCGCCGGCAAATAGATGCTTCCCGCCTTCACGGGGAGGGCTACCGCAAGTTATGGGCACGATTGCGCTTTGCTGGCGTTCGCGCGAGCCCCCGCCGTGTGCGACGGGTGATGCGCGAGACCGGCTTGCTCGCGCCGCATCGCGTTGGACGCACCGCGGCCAAGCCGCACGATGGGACGATCACTACCGACAAGGTCAATGAAATGTGGGGAACAGACATGACGCAGACGATCACTATCCGGGAAGGCCGGGCCAACGTCTTCGTCGCCGTGGAACACGCCAACTCGGAAGTCGTTGGCATTCATGCATCGTGGTCGGCCAATCGCTTCGAGGCCTTGGAGCCGGTCCGGCAGGGCGTGCATCGGTGCTTCGGAGCCATCGCGCCCGGGGTGGCGCGTGGATTGAAGCTGCGTCACGATCATGGCTCCAACTACATGTCCGGCGATTTCCAGGACGAAATCGAATTCCTGGGGATCGAAGCTTCGCCTTCCTTCGTGCGAGAGCCCCAGGGCAACGGCGTAGCAGAGCGCTTCATCCGAACCGTGAAGGAGAACCTGCTGTGGGTGCGGACCTTCGACACCATCGAAGAGCTGCGAGCCGCGCTCGTCGAGTTTGCTAGTCGCTACAACGAAACCTGGCTCGTCGCCCGGCACGGCTATCGTACCCCAGCCAAGGTGCGAGCCGATCAATGCCGGATTGATCA
>JBMDWR010000405.1:0-2756 GCA_048594645.1 Actinomycetota bacterium | reverse complement strand
CTCCACCGGCCCGGATCCCACCCGGGTGCAGATCTACGCGGCGGCGTTCCGTGCGCTGTTCGAGACCGAGCGCTGGTACGACCCGGTCCTGCTGGACAAACGGATCTGCGCCGGCATCGCCGATCCGATGAACGACGACGCGTCCTGCGATGAGATGTTCAGCGCGGGCGAGCAGGAGGCCATCCTGGTCGAGCTCGCGGACGTCCCGAACGTGCGGTTCGTCGACGACGCCGACCGCGTGCGCGTCCGCATCTTCGCCGATCGGACACCGGGTACCGGCCTGCTCGCCGTGGGGCCCATCGAGCGCGACGGCGCGCTCGTCACGCTCGAGGCCAACGCGTACTGCGGAAGCCTCTGCGCGCACTGGATGACGTTGGTCCTCGAGCAGGACGCGGATGGCTGGACCGTCACGGGGACGACAGGCCCGGTCGCGATCTCCTGACGACGAACCGGTCTCCCGGTCGGACGTCCGCGAGGCTCGAGCATTCGAGCACGTGTCTCACGCTCGGTTGCGGGAACACCAGGCGCCCCGGAACGACGTCGAGCACTTGGAGCGCGCTGAGCGTCGCATCGAGAAGAACGACGCGGATCGGGAACCGCATGCCGAACGTATGGACGGATGTCGCTCCCGGTAGCAGCAGCGCGTCATCGACATCGAGACGCACATGCGAGAGCAGCCCTCGAACGCGTTCGCGTCTGGTCCGCGCCACGAGCGCACTCATGTGGAGCGCTCGAGGCCCCACGAGCTCGACGCGATCCACCGCGCGACCGTACCGTGCGCCACCGACGCGTCGGTCACCCGTACCGACGAACGAGGAGTGGGGCGGGCAGGATTCGAACCCGCGACACGAGGGTTAAAAGCCCCCTGCTCTGACCGGACTGAGCTACCGCCCCGACCTGCCGAGTCTACGTCGTGCGTCGTTGCCGGTAGCCGTTGGTGATCGGCAGCCGGCGATCGCGGCCGAAAGCTTTCGGCGTGATCTTGATCCCGGGTGCGGCCTGCCGGCGCTTGTACTCGGCTCGGTCGATCATCGCGACGACGTGGTCCACGAGCGCGGCGTCGAGCCCGCGCGCCGCGATGATCTCGTCCGGCGAGCGGTCGTCCTCGACGTATGCCTCCACGATAGGGTCGAGCACCTCGTACGGAGGCAGCGAGTCGGTGTCCTTCTGGTTCGGGCGGAGCTCCGCCGACGGCGGCTTCTCGAGGATGCGCTCGGGGATCAGCGGCGTTGGCTCCTGCGCGTTCCGCCACCTGGCCAGCTCGTAGACGAGGGTCTTCGGCACGTCCTTGATCGGCGCGAAGCCTCCCGCCATGTCGCCGTACAGCGTCGCGTAGCCCACCGCGTACTCGCTCTTGTTGCCGGTCGCGAGCACCAGCGAGCCGAGCCGGTTCGAGAGCGCCATCAGCAGGTTCCCCCGGATCCGTGCCTGGAGGTTCTCCTCGGCCGTTCCCGGCTCCGTCCCGCGGAACGGCTCCTCCAGCACGTCGAGGTACGCGGCGAACACGCCGTCGACGTCGAGCGTGTCGAGCCGGATACCGGTGGTCGCTGCGACCGCCTTCGCGTCATCGACGCTCTCGGGGGACGAGAAGCGCGACGGCATCGCGAGCGCACGCACCGCCTCGGGCCCGAGCGCGTCGGCGGCGACCACCCCGACGAACGCCGAGTCGATCCCGCCCGACAGGCCGAGCACCACCTCGCGGAACCCGTTCTTGCGAACGTAGTCGCGCACCCCGAGGACCAAGGCCCGGTACACCTGCTCCAGATCGCCCGGCCAGTCGGGGCGCTCCTGCGCCGTCGAGATATCGCCGTCGATGTCGACGACGAGGAGGTCCTGCTCGAAGAGGTTGGCGTGGTGCGCCAGCGAGCCGTCGGGTCGAACGACGACGCTGCCGCCGTCGAAGACCAGCTCGTCCTGTCCGCCGACGGCGTTCACGTACACGATCCACGAGCCCGTCTCGAGCGCTCGATCGTGGCAGATGCGGATGCGCTCGTCCTGCTTCCCCCGATGGAACGGCGAGCCGTTGATGTTCACGATCACGGGCGTTCGGCGCCCCGCGTACTCGTCGAACGGCGCGCCCGGCATCCACGAGTCCTCGCACACCGACAGACCCAGCTCGGAGTCTCGGACCCGGACCGGGCACGCCGCGTCTCCGGGCGTGAACGTCCGCTGCTCGTCGAACACGCCGTAGTTCGGCAGCTTGATCTTGTGGTAGCGAGCGACGACCTTGCCGCCGCCGACGAGCGCGGCCGCGTTGTGGATGCCGCGCTCGGTTCGGTCGACGAACCCGACGACGATGGGGCACCCGCCCGCCGTGTTCGCCGCGAGGGCGTCGAGCGCGACGAGGTTGTCGTCCACGAACGATGGGCGAAGGACGAGGTCCTCAGGGGGGTAGCCGGTGATCGCGAGCTCCGGGAAGATGATGACGTCGGCGTCAGCTTCCGTCGCGCGTGACGCCCAGGCGGTCAGCAGGTCGACGTTGCCGGGAAGGTCGCCGACCGTGGTGTCGACCTGTCCGAGTGCGATCCTCACGCGTTCGGCTGCGACCGCGCCTACTCGAGCCCGCCGACGTCGAGGTTGTACGCCTCCCAGACCAGGTCCGATCCCAGCTGGCGGTGGCGGACGATCTGTCCGAGCAGGCGCTGCAGGTCGTCCCTGGCCCCGTCCAGTGGCCAGCTTCCGCCGATGCCCTCGTCCTTCAGCCGCGCGAGCAACTCGTTCGTCCCGTCGCGGAGCACGGGGTGCTCTTCGCGCAT
>JBMDWR010000404.1:0-1103 GCA_048594645.1 Actinomycetota bacterium | reverse complement strand
TATACTGACTAACATAATTTCGTTATTCTATCCTTCTAGTGAGATATTGAACAATATTTAGATTAAACTTTCTGGTTCTATAGTAACTAGAAATTGCTTCTTTTAGAGAATCAAATGTATTATAATAACAAGAAAGTATATTATATTTTCCTTGTCTCCAGCATTCCTCTACTGCATTAAACTCTGGAGATCCAACAGGAAAATATTCTAATCTGATGCTATCTTTATTTTCATAAAGAAACTTTTTAGTAATTTTAGAAGAATGAGGTCTTGCTCTATCTGCAAATATTATGCATTTACCAACAAATCTTTTCTGGATTTGTTTTAAATAATCTACAAATGTACTACTGTTAAATTTATCATATTGTTTGAATAATTGTTTACCTTCAAAAGATAGACAGCCAAAAACAATTGTCTTTTTACGAGAACCAGTAACGGTAACAATTGGTCTTTTATTTACATAAATCCATTTCTTTCTTTTAACTACATAGTCATATACAAATATGGATTCATCTTGTACTAGTATATTCCAATCCTTTCTATTTTTAAGAATCTGTTTTACTCTTTTTTGAATCTCTTCTTTTCTCTTGTTGAAGCAGTATTTACAAATCTTTTTTGTGGTACTTTAGACTTGAATCCCCATTTGTGTAATAGACGATAGATATGTACTTCATGATATCTTACTCCAGTTTTTCTGTAAATAAGATCCAGTACCTGTCTAAAGTCCCATCCTGTGTTATTGTCTGCTAATTCCTGTCTTATCTTTACCATTACATCTTTGGGTACATCTGGAGGTCTACCTGTTCTCTTCTTATCTTTTAATCCTTCTAATCCATCTTTATCAAATCTATGTAACCACTTGTAAGCCCATGTTCGTGTTTTACCTAATTCTGTTTCTGCTACTGCTGATGCTGCTTCTTGTTTATCATATCTAACACGTTTAACAAGTAGTATTCTTTCTTTTATGTTAGCATTTGTTTCTTTTCTGTAAACAGAATCTAGATGTCTACGTGAAATCAACTGGAGTTGATTGTCTATGACTTAGCTAAATATGTTATGAAAAATAAGCGTTACAACATAACAAAATTATGTTAGTCAGTATA
>JBMDWR010000403.1:0-6382 GCA_048594645.1 Actinomycetota bacterium | reverse complement strand
CGACGCGTTCGAGCCCGTGCTCGGCGTTCGGCAGCGCCTCCCGGGCTCGGACGGTGCGTAAGGTGTCGGGTGGAGACGACGGGGTGAACGGCGAGACGCCTGCGGCGCTCTGGCTCGACCACGCGTCGATCGGGGTGCCCGAGCTGCGGGCGGCGGTCGACCATCTCGAGCACCGGCTCGGACTGCGGACGACCGTGAGCCCCGACGCCCCCGAGCGTCACGGCCGCATCTACCTCGACCGGAGCTACCTCGAGGTCTCGTTGGGATCGGGCGACGATCGCTGGAGCGCGTCGTCCTTCTTCCTGCGGTTCGACGATCCCGTCGCGCTGCGGAGGCACCTCGACGAGGTGGGGCTCGGATACCGGTTCAGCGAGTACGAGGGCGTCGACGGCACGTGGGACGACGTCGAGATCGACGCACCGGTGACGATGCCGATCCTGGTCCGGCGGACACGGCCACCAGAGATCGCCCGGACGTGGCCGCGGCCGCTCACCGAACCGCATCCTTGCGGCGCCAGGCGGCTCGCTGAGGTGCACGTCGGCGTTCCGTCGCTCCGAACGGCGTTCGATGCCTACGGGCGGCTCCTCGGCGTGAGCGAGCCGTCGATGGCCGTGGAGCCGCGTTCGGGTCGCACACGTGCGACGATCCCGACGAAGGCTGGCGTCGTCGTGCTCCTCGAGGGCGGGACGGGTCTCGAACGCATCGTCCTCGGCGTCGGAGCGCTCGACGCGGCTCGCGCCGTGATGGGCGCGCTTCTTTCCGCGGCGGGCGACGACGCGATCGCGTGGCTCGACCCGGCCGAGGCGTTCGGGCTCGAGCTCGGGTTCGTCGAGGGGTCGCCCCGCCTCGTTTGATCTCGGCTTCAGATCCAGATCAGCACGACCGACGCCGCGAGTAGGACGGCGAGGCCGACGCCCACGGCTCGGCGCGCCCGCTCGTCCTCGACGATCCGACCCAGCGCGGCTCCGCCGACGGCCCAGATCGACGACGAGCCGATCACGACCAGCATCAGGTCGTGGCGAGCGCCGCCATGCCCGCGACCCTGTGCAGCTCGGGCGGTAGGAACGTCCCGACGGCGGCGACCGCGAAGATCCACGCCTTGGGGTTCAGGCACTGGAACGCGATCGCTTGCCGAAGGTTCAGCGGGTGCGAGACGTCCGTCCCCCCGACCCCTCCACCACCCGAGACTAGGAACGCGATGTAGAGCAGGTAGACCGAACCCACGATCTTGAGCAGGAGGACGAGCGCGGGTACGGCCTCGAGCAGCACACCGATGCCGGCCGCCACGCCGACCACGAGCAGGCCGATGCCGGCCGCGGTCCCCAGGACGTGGGGGATCGTCCGCCGGAACCCGAACCGCAGGCCCGATGCCCACAGCACGGCGTTGTTCGGCCCGGGCGACACCGACCCGGCGAACGCGAACCCGAGCAGCGCGACGATCTCTTTCACGGCCGGCCCTCGACGCGTCGAACGCACATCGGCACCATCCAAGACCGCCGCTCGCCCGAGGTCTTGTACGATCGTTGCCTCTTGGAGCGTCCCCGCGAGTGGGTCCGCGCGTGGAAGCCGGCGCTCCCCGGCATCCACGAGGTGTTCCACGCCCGGTTCGTCGAACACGCCTACCCGCGACACACGCATGACACGTGGACGGTCTTCATCGTCGACGAGGGCGCGATCAGCTACGACCTCGAGACGCGGCACCGCGGCGCGGCCGGCATGCGCGTGACGTTGCTGCCGCCCCACGTCGCGCACGACGGCAGGCCGGCGAACGCCGACGGGTACCTCAAGCGGGTGCTCTACGTCGGGACGCACGTGCTGGATGAAAGCCTGAGCGGCCGAGCGGTGGACGCTCCGGACGTGCGGGACGGCACCGTCGTCCGCAGGATCCGAGCGCTCCACCGGGCGCTCCGGCATCCGGACGACGCGCTCCGTGCCGAGACGATCCTCGCCGTCGCGGGGAGGCAGCTCCGCAGGCATCTCGGAGACCGAGCACTCGAGCCCGACGAGCGCCGTGAGAGCGACGTCGCGGCGGGCCTGCGCGACCTGCTCGACGCGCACCGGTTCGAGTCCATCACGCTCGCGGAGGCCGGCCGCGCGCTCCACGTCTCCCCCGCCCACCTCGTCCGGTGCTTCACGCGGACGTTCGGGATCTCTCCGCACCGATACCTGCTGGGTCGCCGCATCGACGCCGCGCGGCAACGGCTCCTCGACGGCGAGCCGCCGGCCGACGTCGCCACGGGCGTGGGGTTCCACGACCAGGCGCACTTCACCCGTCACTTCAAGCGCCACGTTGGAACGACGCCGGCGCGGTTCGCGACGACGAAGGCGCCGGGCTGAACGCATCCGCGCCGGCATCCAACGTCGGGATCGGCTCGTGGGTCGAGCGGCGGGCCGTCTAGCCGCCGTCGCGCCCGACGACGAACCAGATGCCCTGCACGGGTTCGTCGCCGAGGTTCCAGAGCCGATGCGGCTGCGTCGAGTCGAACGCGATCGAGTCACCCGCGCACAGCTCGTGCTGCTCGAACCCCAGCTGCACGCCGAGGCGTCCCGAGATCACGACCCCGTACTCGCGACCGGGATGCCGCATCAGCCGGTCGTCCGGGGACGACGAGCCGCCGACGTCGTACGTGACGTGGAGGAAGTCCACGTCCTCGTGCTGATGGCTGGTCAGGCGCTCCCATCGGACGCCGGAGTCGAGGTCCGCGACGTGGCGCTCGTGCGGACGCACCACCGGCACGGCGACGCCGTCCTCCGATGGCGCACCCGTGCGCAGACCATGGTGCTCGTGGGAACGGAACAGGTCGTCGAGCGACACCGCGAGCTCGGTCACGATCGCGTACAGCGTGCTGACCGAGGGCTTCGACTGACCGGATTCGATCTGCGAGATCAGGCTCGCGGACAGACCGACGCGCCGCGCCAGCTCTCGCTGGCTGATCGCGTGCCGCTCGCGTTCCTCGCGGAGCCGCGCCCCGATGTCCTCGAGCTCCCCGACCACGCCTCTCCCTCCAGACCCCACGGGAACGCGCGGACGAGGTCGGGTGGGCGTGCGTACGCGCCCTCGTCACGATCCGCCCGCTTGTCCGTCGATCGTGCGGAGTGTTATCGTCCGCCACTCAGGTGTCAAGCGTCACTGGACGCCCGCTCATCTGTGTCGAACGCTCGGGAAGGAGGCGACGATGACCTCGGAGTTCCCCGTCGCGACGACGTCATCTCCGGGACTTCACGGGGTCGACTGGGAGAACCGCGTCGACTTCGACAGGCTCCGCAACCACCGCCTCTCGCGCGTGCGCGAGCAGCTCGAGTCGTCCGACCTCGGGGCGCTCCTGCTGTTCGAGACCAGCAACATCCGCTACGCGACCAGCACGCACATCGGCTACTGGGCCTTCAACAAGGGTGAGCGGTACGCCCTCATCACGCGCAACGGGCCGCCCCGGATCTGGGATTTCGGCTCGGCCGCCAAGGCCCACCGGCTCCAGCTCCCGCAGTGGTTCGACGAGACCACCTCGGTCGGCGGCAACACCGGTTTACAGGGCGCCATCTCCCCCGTGGTCGGTCTCCAGGAGCGCGCCGCGCAGGAGATCCGCTCGATCCTGAAGGAGGAAGGCGTCGCGGACATGCCGCTCGGCGTGGACCTGGCCGAGACGTCGGTCTTCCTCGAGCTCCAGAAGGCCGAGATCGACGTGCGCGACGGCCAGCAGGCGATGATGCTGGCCCGCGAGATCAAGAGCCCGGACGAGATCACCCTCCTCACGCAGGCGTGCGCGATGGTCGACGGCGTGTACCAGGACATCTTCGAGTTCCTGAAGCCCGGCGTCCGCGAGAGCGACGTCGTGGCACTGGCACACGCGAGGCTGTTCGAGATGGGCTCCGAGTTCGTCGAGGCGATCAACTCGATCGCGGGCGAGCGCTGCAGCCCGCACCCGCACGTGTTCTCGGACCGCTTGATCCGCCCCGGTGACCAGGCCTACTTCGACATCATCCACGTGAACAACGGCTACCGGACGTGCTACTACCGCACGTTCGTCGTCGGGCGCGCGACGCAGGCACAACGAGACGCGTTCACGCGCTCGCGGGAATGGATGGACGCGGCGATCGACCTCGTGAAGCCGGGGAACAGCACCGACCAGATCGCGGCGGTGTGGCCGAAGGCCGAGGAGTTCGGCTTCACCGACGAGTTCGACGCGTTCGGGTTGCAGTTCGGGCACGGCGTCGGCGTCGGTCTGCACGAGCGGCCGATCATCAGCCGGCTCAACTCGTTCGACGAGCCGATCGAGCTGAAGGAGGGCATGCTGTTCGCGCTCGAGACCTACTGCCCCGCGACGGACGGACGCTCGGCCGCCCGGATCGAGGAAGAGGTCGTCGTCACCGCCGAGGGTCCGAAGGTCATCACGCTCTTCCCCTGCGAGGAGCTGATGGTGGCCAACGAGTACTGATCGGCGTCCGAGGACCCCATCGTGAGCGATACCCTCCGCGCGACCGCAGACCAGACCGTCCGCCTCGACATCTACCGCATGATGGTCGAGTCCCGGCTGTTCGAGCGCCGGATCCACGACCTGTTCCTGCAGGGGCTCGTCAAGGGCACGTCGCACCTCGGGATCGGCCAGGAGGCGATCGCGGCGGGCTTCGCGGCCGCGCTCCAGCCGGACGACATGGTGTTCTGCACCTACCGCGGCCACGTCCACACGTACCTGCGCGGCGCGCCGATGAGCGCGCTGATCGCCGAGCTGATGGGCAAGGGTTCGGGCATCAACGGCGGCAAGGGCGGTTCGATGCACCTGACCGACGTTTCGCACGGCGCGATGGGCTCGTATGCGATCGTCGGCGCGCACATGCCGATCGCGGCCGGCGCGGCGTGGGCGGCTCAGGAGCGCGGGACCGGCCAGGTCGCCGTCTGCTTCTTCGGCGACGGAACGACCAACATCGGGACGTTCCACGAGGCGCTGAACATGGCGGTCGTGTGGGAGCTCCCCGTCGTCTTCGTCTGCGAGAACAACCTGTACATGGAGTACACGCCGATCGCGTCGGTCACCGCGGTCTCGAACCCCGCAGCGGATCGCGCATCCGCCTACGGGCTCGAACGGATCCTGGTCGACGGTAACGACGCTGACGAGATGCACGAGACGGCCGTTCGCTGCGTCGACAAGGCGCGCGGCGGGGGCGGCCCCTCGCTCGTCGAGGCCAGGACGTACCGCCACACCGGCCACTCGAGGGCCGATCCCGGCAAGTACCGTCCCGACGAGGAGGTCGAGGTTTGGCTCGGCCGCGATCCGATCCCGCAGCTCCGAGAGCGGCTGCTCGCCGAGGGGATCGCTCAGTCCGACTTCGACCGGATCGAGCAGGAGTCGCAGGAACTCGTCGACGGGGCGACAGAGGAGGCCCAGGCCGGCCCGCTCCCGGACCCCGCCACGTTGGACACGCAGCTCTGGTCGGATGGAGGCTCCGCGTGGCGGAACTGACGCTCCGCGAAGCCGTCGCGCGCGGCATCGCTCAGGAGATGGAGCGCGACCCCAGCGTGTACTTCATCGGGGAGGACGTCGCCGCGGCGGGCGGCGTGTTCAAGACGACCGAAGGCCTGCTCGAGCGCTTCGGCCCGCGCCGCGTCCGTGACACCCCGATCTCCGAGCAGGCGATCGTCGGCACCGTGATGGGCGCCGCGATGAACGGCCTCCGGCCGATCGCCGAGATCATGTTCAGCGACTTCTTCGCCGTCTGCTGGGACCTCATCGCGAACCAGATCGCCAAGACCAGGTACATGACGAACGGGCAGGTCTCGCTCCCCCTCGTGATCCGAACGGCCAACGGCGGCGGCGTCCGGTTCGGTGCGCAGCACTCGCAGAGCGTCGAGGGCTGGGCGATGGCGATCCCCGGGCTCAAGGTCGTCGTCCCGTCGACGCCCACCGACATGGTCGGGCTGCTCGCCGCCGCGATCCGGGACCCGGACCCCGTGATCGTGATCGAGCCGAAGGTGCTGTACGCCCAGAAGGGCGACGTCCCCGATGGCGAGATCGTAGACACGCTCGGCGCCGCGAAGGTCCTTCGGTCCGGACAGGACGTGACGATCTGCGCGCTCGGCGCGATGGTCCCCAAGGCGCTCGAGGCGGCCGAACGCCTGACCGGCGACGGGATCGATGCCGAGGTGATCGACGTGCGCTCGCTGGTGCCGCTCGACACGCAGACGATCCTCGGCTCGGTCGCCAAGACGTCGCGGTTCGTCACCGTCGAGGAGAGCCCGCGGCTCTGCGGCTGGGGCGCCGAGGTGGCGTCGATCGTCGCGGACGAGGCGTTCTACGACCTCGACGGACCGGTCGTACGCGTCACGACGCCGCACATCCCGTTGCCGGCGGCCGACACGCTCGAGGATCTCGCGATCCCATCCGTGGAC
>JBMDWR010000402.1:0-1847 GCA_048594645.1 Actinomycetota bacterium | reverse complement strand
CTCGAGCGCGGACGAACCTTCCTCGACCTCGCCCACCATCTCCAGGCCGGGTGTCTGCTCACAGGCAAGCCGGATGATGCTCCGGAGCAATGGGTGGTCCTCGACGACGAGGACGCGAGCCGGGGCGTCCGTAGCGATCGGATCCCCGCGTTCGACGGGCGAACGTAGCGGCGTCATCAGACCCGAGCGGTTGCTCTGGGCAAGGCCGTGACGCCACGCCAGCGTTATGGCTTCGAGTTTCGAATGCACGCGCAGCTTCATGAGGATGCTCTTGACGTGGCTCTGGACCGTGAGCCTGCTGATACCGAGTGACGCGGCGATGTCGGCCGCTGTCTCGCCGGCCGCGAGAGCCCGAAGCACCTCCGTCTCTCGGGGCGTCAAGCGAGCCAGCCCATGCTCGCCCGAGTCGCGGAGCTGTTGGAGGTCGGCCGCCGGCATCACCATCTCGCCGGCCGCCACCCGACGGACGACGTCCATCACCTCGTCGACCGCACGCGATTTGGGCACATAGCCGCACGCTCCGGCCGAGAGCGCTTTCGCGATCGCATCGGGACGCTCGACGCCGGTGAGCATCACGACCTTCGTGTCGGGCGCGGCCTCGCGGATCCGCCGGGTGGCGTCGACCCCATCGATCCCCGGCATGTCGAGATCCATCAAGACGACGTTCGGCTCCGTCGCGAGCAGGGCCATCGCCTCATCGGCATCGCGCGCCGAGCCCACCACCGTGATATCCGGCTGGCGCCCGAGGAACGCCTCGAGCGCCTCCGAGAACACCTCGTGGTCGTCGACCACGAGAACACGGGTGATCTGTGAGGGCTGTGGCATGCGCCCGTATCCATCGGCGGCGAGGCGCCGGCGTTTGAGCATCGGCCGGCTGCGGCCGGCGAACAGGCCTACGCCTCGCTCGCCTCCGTCTCCTCCTCGTCCCCGTCTGTCGGTGTGTGCTCGGCCGCCTGACCGGTTCCGGCGACGATCTCCGTCACGTCCGGCAGGAACAGGCGGAAGGAGGCGCCACCACCTTCACGCTCCTCCACCCACGCCCTTCCCGCGTGGACCTCGGCAAGCCTCTGCAACACGGCCAGCCCGGTCGACGCCCGACCCCGGCCGGCACCGGCCATCAGCGCTTCCGGTGTGGCCGCCAGGGATCTGTGCAACTCCTCCGGAACCTCGGGGCCCGTGTCGTCGACGGCGATGATGGCGCCTTCGGGATCGCCCGAAACGGTGACCCAGACGGGACTCCCGGACGACGTTCGCCCGCTCGCGTTGGTGAGGAGGGTCTCGACCATCTCCTCCACCATGAAGGGATCGACGGGCACCACGACCTTCTCGGCCTCCACGTGGACGTTCCGGTTCCCCACATCCGGCGACTCCTCGACCACCCGGCGCACCAGAGCCTGAAGGTCGGTGCGACGCCGATTCAGCCTGAGGGTCCCGTCGGCGAGCCTGTCGACCTCCAGGAGCACGTTGACCATGCGATCGAGCTTGCGCGCCGTGGTCCCCAGCTGTCGCACCAGCTCGTGTCCGTCTCGGGAATCCGGGTCGTTGTGCCGAAGCGCCAGGCTGACGCCGAGGATCGAATTCAGCGGGCGGCGCACCTCCGTCGCCAGCGCGTCCTTGAGGGCGTTCCGGTCCTTGCTGGGCACGGCACCGATCGGGAGGTCCGACTTCGCCACGGTCAGGCGCACCTTGAGCTCCTTGACCTGCCCTTCGAGGGCCTCTATCCGCTGACTGGCCTGCGCGAGCCGTTCCTCGCTGAGGCGTGCTCGTTCCTCGACGCCGACCAACTCTCCGCGAGCCTGTTGCAGCTGCTCCAGCAGCTCCGAGTTCTTGGCGGCGGTCTCGGCCGA
>JBMDWR010000401.1:0-1201 GCA_048594645.1 Actinomycetota bacterium | reverse complement strand
TCCGCTCGCCGGAACGACACTGCGTTGCGCCGCTCGATCGACCACAGCGGATGGCGGTCGAACACCTCCTCGAGCTCGCCCAGTTCCAGGTACGGCATGGCGATCGGGTAGGCGAACTCGTGGCGTTGCGGTCGCCGCCGGCGATGGTGCAGCGTGCCTTCGTACAGAGCGCTGTTCACCATGGAGGTTCGACCCCCAGCGCGCGGGCGACGTGCAACGCGCTCTGCACCCCGTCCTCGTGGAACCCGTAGCCCCAGTACGCACCGGCGAACGACGTGCCCCGCTGCCCGCTGATCTCGTCCCGACGTCGCTGGGCACGGACGGCCGCCGCGTCGAGCACCGGATGGTCGTAGTCGAAGCTGGCCAGGATCGTCGACGGATCGATGTCGTCCTCCCGGTTGAGGGTGAGGAGGATGCGCGGGGTCGACTCGATCCCCTGCAACCGGTTCAGGTCGTAGGTGACCATCGCCCGATCCGTGTCGACTCCGGTCCGGTGATAGTTCCAGCTTGCCCACGCCCGGCGCGCTCTTGGCAGAAAGCGCTCGTCGGTGTGCAGCGTGGCCCGGTTCGGCTGGTACCGGATCGACCCCAGGATCTCGCGCTCCGCATCGGAAGGGTCGGCGAGCAGGCGGAGGGCCTGGTCGCTGTGGGTCGCGAACACGACATGGTCGAACTCTGCGAGGTCGCCACCCTCCGTGCGGAGCTCGACTGTGCCGTCGTCGGGACGACGCACGACCTTCTCCACCCGCGCCCCCAAGTGCACTCGGCCGGCGAGCGG
Source organism: Actinomycetota bacterium (assembly GCA_048594645.1). Taxonomy (GTDB): domain Bacteria; phylum Actinomycetota; class UBA4738; order UBA4738; family HRBIN12; genus DASSJM01. The sequence goes on along the minus strand of JBMDWR010000401.1, from coordinate 423 downwards.
CCGCAGGATGGCCTCGACGTAGTGGGCGGCACCCCCTCGGATCGTCCGCCACCGCGGCTGATCCCCCAGGCGCAGCAAGCCGTGATTGTCGAAGAACCGAGCGAACGTGGCAGCGGGGATCTCCGCGAACGACGCAGGGTCCGCAGACCAGATTGCAGAGCCCATTGGCACGAGGTACCAGTCGACGAGCTCGCGCGACCACCTGCCGTGATCGAGGAACTGCCCGAGGGTGAGGTCGGGGTCAGCGGTGTCGTCAGCCGCCAGGCGCCTCGCCGCCCGGTTGAAGCGGACGACGTCGAGGAGCATCCGGTGAAATGCCGGGTTCGCGACGTTCCGCCGCTGAGCGAACAAGGTGGACAGCGAGGTCCCCCGCCACTCGACGCCGGCTCGCTCGTCGGACACGCTGAAGCTCATGTCGCTGTC
>JBMDWR010000400.1:0-15772 GCA_048594645.1 Actinomycetota bacterium | reverse complement strand
TTCGACTGGCTCCACCGCACGGGTGCGAACCCGCCGAACGAGCCGTCGTCCGATCTGTGCCTCAACGCGAACGCCCGGCCGTTCCTGTACGAGGGGGTGTTCGCGCACGAGTACCAGCACCTGCTGGAGAACTACGCGGATGCGGACGAGGGCAACTGGGTGAACGAGGGACTGGCCGACTACGCCCAGACGATCACCGACTATGTGGACCCGACGATCCCGGTGACGGACATCGGCCAGGACAGCCACATCCAATGCTTCCTCGGGTGGCTGAACCAGGTGACGCCGGGGAACCCGATCCCCGACGAGGGCGGCCCCGAGAACTCGCTCACGCTCTGGGGAGATCAGACCGACTTCGAGTCGGAGATCCTGTGCGACTACGGGGCGGCGTACGCGTTCATGGAGTACCTGGCGGGTCGGTTCGCGCACGCGTTCCTCACCGGTCTCCACCTGGATGAGCCGAACGGGCTCGACTCGCTCGCCGGCCTGCTCGGCAAACTGCCCACTCCGCTGAAGCCGCTCGACGTGATCGCCTCGTGGGCCACGATGATCGCGATCGACAAGGCCCTCGACGACGGCTTCAGCCTCGTCGGCGGGACGCAGGCGGAGTTCAGCACGCCGACGCTGAACGCCGACGTCAACTGGGACAACAAGCAGGCGTTCGCCGGCCCGGGCGTTCCGGCGAACGGCTCCGACTACGTGCGTCTGCGTGATGCGGCGGACGCGTTCGTCGACGTCGGTGACGTCGAAAGTGTTGAGTTCAACGGCGCCAGCAAGCTCCCGAAGCTGCCGATCGAGTGGAAGGTCGACAAGAGTCCACCGAAGGGTGGCCCTTCGACGGCGCTGTACTCGGGCAAGGGAGACAACCTCGACCGAACGATCGCTCGCAAGGTCCTGGTCGAGGATGGCGTCCTCCGGGCGGATCTCGCATGGAACACCGAGGTGGGGTACGACTACGCCTACGTGCAGGTCTCCACGAACGGGGGGAAGAGCTACAAGAGCGTTCGGTGCACGGATTCGGTCAACGCGCCTCTCGGTCCCGGCTTCGACGGCAGGTCGAAGGGGTTCGAGACCCAACGATGCAACCTGCGTAAGTACGCGGGCAAGCGCGTGGTCCTCGCCTTCCGGTACGTCACGGACGGCGGCGTGATCGAGCCTGGGTTCTGGGTCGGCGACGTTCGGGTCGACGACCGTCTGATCTCGCGTGGCACGACACTGCGGGGATGGAAGTCCCCGACGCAGATCCGCCCGGTGCAGGTGAAGAAGTGGTTCGTCAGGCTCGTCGCGATCGACGAGACGAAGAACCAGGTGCGCATCGGCGCGCTCACGTTGGACGACAACTTCGACGGATCGCTGTCGGGTGCCGATCTGGACGCGGTGATCGGGACGACGGGGAGCACCGTCGCGGCGATCGTGACGTTCCTCGACCGCACCGAGCAGATCCTCCAGACCGGTCCGTACACGCTGACCGTGAACGGGGTGGTTCAACCGGGCGGGTAAGGTCACCCGCTCGCGGATCCGAGCGCGGGGGCGCCCCTTCGGGGGGGCGCCCCCTCTCGTTCGGGGGCTCGCGAGGCCAGCCCGTAGGATGAGGTCCCATGACACCGTGCCTGCGCTGATGCGGTTCGACGACGTCCTCGACGCGATCGGGAACACGCCGCTTGTCGGCATCTCCCGGATGAGCCCGAAGCCGAGCGTCCGGCTGTGGGCCAAGCTCGAGGGCCAGAACCCGACGGGCTCGCTCAAGGACCGCATCGCCAAGGCGATGATCGAGGCGGCCGAGGCCTCCGGGGACCTGTCGCCCGAGCGGACGATCCTCGAACCTACCTCCGGCAACACCGGGATCGCCCTCGCGATGGTCGCGCGGCGCAAGGGCTACCGGCTGACGGTCGTGATCCCGGACAACGCGAGCGAGGAGCGCATCCGGCTGCTCGAGCTGTTCGGCGCCGAGATCGTGCTCTCGCCGGGCGACAAAGGCACCAACGGCTCGATCGAGGTGGCGCGGCGGCTCGCGCGGGACGACCGCTACTTCATGCCGTTCCAGTACGGGAATCCGGCGAACCCCTTGGCGCACGAGCAGGGGACCGGAGAGGAGATCGTGCGGGACCTGCCCGAGATCACGCACTTCGTCGCGGGCCTTGGGACGGGAGGCACGCTCACCGGCGTCGGGCGGCGTCTCAAGCGGCACGACGCGAGCGTGCAGGTGATCGCGGCCGAGCCGGAGCTGGGCGACCTGGTGTACGGGCTGCGCTCGCTCGACGAGGGGTTCATCCCGCCGATCCTCGACGAGTCGGTCTTGGACCGGAAGTTCCTGGTGAATGCCGCGGATTCTCTTCGGGCGACGAGGGAACTCACCGAGCGCGAAGGGATCTTCGCCGGTATCTCGTCCGGCGCCGTCCTGCACGTCGCGCGCCGCGTCGCCTCGCGGCTGGAGAAGGGGGACGTCGTCTGTCTGCTCGCCGACGGCGGGTGGAAGTACCTCTCGACGCAGGCATGGGCGCCCGAGCTTGCGCGAGCCGAGAAGAACGTCTCCGAGACCCTATGGTGGTGACCCCGGTGACTCGGCGGAAGCCGTGAGCTGACGTCATGAGCGATCCTCGTCCGATCGGCGTGTTCGACTCCGGGGTCGGCGGCCTGACGGTCGCCAGGGCGATCTTCGACCTGCTGCCGAACGAGCCGATCCTGTACGTCGGCGACAACAGCCGGTTCCCGTACGGGCCCCGGCCCGTCGACGAGATCCGGACGTTCGCGCTCGAGATCGCGGGGTACCTCGTCGAGCGGGACGTGAAGATGCTCGTCGTTGCGTGCAACACCATCGAGGTCGCGGCGATCGAGGATGTGGCCCGGGCCCACGGCGACCCCGTCGTGAGCGTGATCGACCCCGGTGTCCGCGCCGCGGTTCGCTCGACGCGCAACCATCGGATCGGCCTGATCGGCACGCAGGCGACGGTCGCGAGCGGCGCCTACGAGCGCGCGGTCGCTGCGACCGGGGCCGACGTCGCCCTGTTCTCGGCAGCCTGCCCGGTCTTCGTCGAGCACGTCGAGGCGGGCGACACCTCGAGCGAGTCGTTGCTCGAGGCCGCGCGCGGGTATCTTGAGCCGCTGAAACGCGAGGGGATCGACACCTTGATCCTGGGGTGCACGCATTATCCGATGCTCTCGGGGCTGATCCAGATGGTGATGGGGGGAGACGTCGTGCTGGTCTCGTCGGCGGAGGAAACCGCCAAGGACGTGTACGCGACGCTCCGCGCGTCCTCGCTCCTACGCGAGGACGGCGGCGACCCGCAGCACGAGTTCCTGACCACGGGCGATCCCGAGCGGTTCCGTCGGGTGGCCCACCATTTCCTCGGGCCGGAGCTCGGCGGCGTGTCTCCGATAGAGGTGCGGCTCGTCGAAGGTGTCTCGTGGAGCTGAGCGTCCTCGGCGCGAGCGGTACCTGGCCAAACGCCGAGACGGCGACCTCCGGCTATCTCGTCCAGCACGACGGCTTCAACCTATGGATGGACGCCGGCACCGGCACGCTGGCGAACCTCCAGCACCACATCGCGATCCCCGACCTGCACGCGATCGTGATCTCGCACGAGCATCCCGACCACTTCGTCGACCTCTACCCGGCGTTCTACGCATGGCACTACGGCGAGCTCGGAGAGCCGGGGCTGCCGGTGTTCGTGCCGACAGACTTCTCGCAGCGCCTCGCCGACCTCGTCTCGATCGACTCGCAGGTCGCGATGCGGACCGCGTTCGCGTTCACCGAGGTTGCGCCGGGCGAGGCGTTCGAGGTTGGACCGTTCCGGATCAAGACGGAGCCGATGGCGCACCTTGGCCTGCCCGCGCTCGGGTTCCGCGTAGCCGCGGACGGACAGGTGCTCGCATACACGGGAGACACGGGCCCGACGCATCATGTCGAGGAGCTCGCCCGAGACGCCGACGTGCTCCTCGCCGAGGCGACGTGGCAGGACCGTGACGACCTGTTGCCGTTCCACCTGTCGTCGCGCCAGGCGGGCGACCACGCTCGGGAGGCGGGCGTCGGCAAGCTGGTCCTGACACACATCTGGCCATCGCTCGATCACGAGATCTCGAAGGCGCAGGCCGCCGAGGAGTTCTCGGGACCGATCGAGACGGCGGTCGAGGGCATGCGCCTCGGGATCGGTTCGTGACGGCCAGGCCCGACGGACGGGCGCCCGACGAGCTGCGGCCGGTGACGGCGGAGCTCGGCTTCCAGGAGTGGGCAGAAGGCTCGGTGCTGTTCGTGACGGGACGCACCAAGGTGCTCGTCGCCGCGACGGTGCAAGACGACGCGCCGCGATGGCTGCGTGGAACCGGCCAGGGCTGGGTCACGGGTGAGTACGCGATGCTCCCGAGAGCGACGTCCGAACGCACCCCACGGGAGGTCCAGAAGGGACGGCCGAGCGGCAGGACCCAGGAGATCCAGCGGCTGATCGGGCGCTCGCTCCGCGCGGTGACCGACCTCACGCGCCTAGGCGAGCGAACCGTCACGGTGGACTGCGACGTGCTGGTGGCCGACGCGGGGACGCGGTGCGCCTCGATCACCGGCGGATACGTCGCGCTCGCGTCGGCGTTGCGAGGCCTCCGCGAGGCCGGCATCGTCAAGGGCAACGTGTTGACGGACACCGTCGCGGCCGTGAGCGTCGGGATCGTCGACGGCGCGCCGGTGCTCGACCTGTCTTACGAGGAGGACGCCCGCGCGGAGGTCGACTGCAACGTCGTGATGACCGGTTCGGGCCGGCTGGTCGAGGTGCAGGGGACGGCCGAAGGGGAGCCGTTCGCGCGCGGCGACCTCGATACGCTGCTCGACCTCGCCGAGGCCGGCATCAAGCAGTTGACGCAGATCCAGCGCGACCTGCTCGCGTAGCCGTAGCCGTGCCGTTCCCCGAGCGCATGGCGATCGCCACGAGGAACGCGCACAAGCTCAGGGAGCTCGAACGGATCTGCGGCGACTGGCCGGTCGAGTGGCTGACGGTCGACACGCACGACGGCCCGTGGCCGGACGTCGAGGAGCCACACGACACGTACGTGCACAACGCGCTCGAGAAGGCGACCGAGGTCGCGCGGGCCCTCGGCGTGCCGGCGATCGCCGACGACTCCGGCATCGAGGTCGATGCGCTCGGCGGCGCGCCCGGTCCCCGTTCGGCGCGGTTCGCCGGCGAGGACGCGTCGGACGCCCAGAACCTCGCGAAGCTGATCGCCGAGATCGCGACGGTTCCCGCCGAGCGGCGGACCGCACGGTACCGGTGCGTCGCCGGCGTCGCGTGGCCGGACGGACGCTCGCTCCACGCCGAGGGGACGTGCGAGGGGACGCTCGTCACCGCCCCGCGGGGCGGACGGGGGTTCGGCTACGACCCGGTGTTCGTGCCGAGCGGTGAGGAGCGCACGATGGCCGAGCTCGCCGACGGGGAGAAGGACCGGATCAGCCACCGGGGCCGTGCGTTCCGCACCCTGGGCGAGCTGCTCGCCGGCTGAGCCCGGCGCCGTCCGCACACCGGGCCGCCCCAGGGCGATCCGACCCGTCCGTGTGGGCCCGTTCGGCACGAGTGTGGGCTGCCGCCGTGCCTACGATGGCCGAGACGCCGATGCAGCGTGACGACCCCTTCGCGCTTCGCAGCCACGGCGCCGTGGACGAACGAACCGTCCTCCGGCTCCGGGACGCAGGCATCGTCCTTCCCACGTTCGAGCAGCTGGCCGAGCCGTCGAAGATCCCTCAGCGGATCCGGGACGCGCTCGCCGGGGTCGATCCGGACGCGGCGCATCCCCTGAACCTGTTCCGCGTCCACTGGTTCAACGGGTCCGATCGCCGGTCGCTCGTCGACGTCCCGGACCACGTCGTCCTCCCCACCGAGCTCACCGGCGTCCCGGCCGCCGTCGTCGTGGCCCTCGGCAGCCGCTTCCCGATGATCGGCGCGCACAAGGTCTTGGCGGCGTACGCCTGCCTGGTGGCCCGGATCGTCACCGGACGGTTCGACCCGGCGACCCAGCGCGCCGTGTGGCCGTCGACCGGCAACTACTGCCGTGGCGGCGTCGCGATCGGCCGGATCATGGGATGCCGCAGCGTCGCCGTCCTTCCCGAGGGGATGAGCCGCGAGCGCTTCGAGTGGCTCGAACGCTGGGTCGCGGACCCGGCGGACATCGTCCGTACGCCCGGGACCGAGAGCAATGTCAAGGAGATCTACGAGGCGTGCCGGGAGCTCGAGAAGGACCCGGCCAACGTTATCCTGAACCAGTTCGCCGAGTACCCGAATCACCTCGTCCACCGCCTGGTCACGGGCACGGCCCTCGAACGCGTCGTGGACCAGGTTCGCGCCCAGCGCCCCAGCCTTCGTCTGTGCGCGTTCGTCTCCGCGACGGGCTCGGCGGGCACGATCGCAGCAGGCGACCATCTGAAGGACCGGTTCGGGTCGATGACGGTCGCGGTCGAACCGCTCGAGTGCCCGACGCTCCTTCGGAACGGGTTCGGCGAGCACAACATCCAGGGCATCGGCGACAAGCACGTGCCGCTGATCCACAACGTGATGAACACCGACGTCGTCGTGGATGTGAGCGACCGCGACACCGACCGCCTGAACGTCCTGTTCAACACCGCGGCGGGACGCGCCTACCTCGCGAGGCGCGGCGTCCCGCAGGGGACGATCGGCGCGCTCGACGCGTTCGGCCTGTCGAGCATCTGCAACGTCCTCGCGTCGATCAAGGTGGCCAAGCTCCTCGACCTGGGTCCGGACGACGCCGTCGTGACGGTGGCGACGGACGGCGCAGCGATGTACCGGACGGAGGCCGACAAGGTGCTGACGCGCGACTTCCCGGACGGGTTCGGCGAGGCGGAGGCCGCAGGTACTTTCGGCCGGTCCTTGGAGGGCCAGGGGACCGGGGACATGCTCCAGCTCACCCAGGACGATCGGAGTCGGATCTTCAACCTCGGCTACTACACGTGGGTGGAGCAGCAGGGCGTGAGCGTGGAGGACTTCGTGCTCCGGCGTGCCCAGGCGTTCTGGCGCGGGCTGATGGACCTGATCCCCACCTGGGACGAGGCCATCACGGCGCTGAACGCGCGGGTCGGCCTCGCGGGCCCGTGAACGGCCGCGCCGCCACCGGCGTGACCTGCGCCGGGTGCGGATGGCCGGCCCCGCCGGACGAGCCGCACCCGTTCCGTTGCGCGAACGCGGACGTCGGCGACGTGGATCACGTGATGGTGCGTGCGCTGGACCCGTCTCGGATCTCGTTCCCCGACCCGCGCGATGAGGAGACGAACCCGTTCGTCCGCTACCGCCGGCTCTTCCACGCCTATCACCTGGGTGCAGCGGCCGGCCTGAGCGACGAGGACCACGTGCACCTGGTCGAGCAGCTCGACAAGGCCGTCGAGCAGGTGGATGCGCGAGGCTTCGCCGAGACGCCCCTCGCCCAGAGCTCCGCCCTGTCCCGACGCGTGGGGTGCGACGTCTGGGTCAAGGACGAGACCGGCAACGTGTCCGGCTCGCACAAGGCGCGCCACCTCATGGGGCTCATGGTCCACCTCCTCGTGACGGAGCAGGCGGGGCTCCTGCCGAGGGACGATCGTCCGCTGGCGATCGCGAGCTGCGGCAACGCGGCGCTCGCCGCGGCCGTCGTCGCGCGAGCCGCGGAACGCCGGCTCCTGGTCTTCGTCCCGACGTGGGCCGACGGCGCGCTCCTGTCGACGCTCCTCGACCTCGACGCCGAGATCGAGGTGTGCGAACGAGAGCCCGGTGTCGCGGGCGACCCGTCGTATCACGCGTTGCGGCGGGCGATCGCCCGGGGTGCCATCCCGTTCACCTGCCAGGGACCGGACAACGGCCTCACGATCGAGGGCGGCGAGACGCTCGCGTTCGAGCTCGCGACGCAGCTCGCGCGCGAAGGCCGAACGCTCGATCGCCTGGTCGTGCAGGTGGGTGGCGGCGCGCTCGCGAGCGCGTGCGTCCGCGGGTTCGACGACATGTCGCTGCTGGGGGCCATGGAGCGATGGCCGAGGTTCCACGCCGCCCAGACGGCGACGGCGCATCCGCTCGAACGCGCGTACGCGCTCGTGCGGCGGCGCGTCGGCGAGCACGTCACGGCCGAGCGCATCGACGAGGCGATGCGGTGGGCGCGCTCGCATCGTTCGGCCGTTATGTGGCCGTGGGAGGAGCCGCCGCGCAGCATCGCCACCGGCATCCTCGACGACGAGACGTACGACTGGGCCGCCGTGGTCGCCGGGATGCTCGCGACCGGCGGTTCGCCGGTGCTCGTGACCGAGGAAGCGCTCGAGGAGGCGAACGCGCTCGCGCGCGAGACCACCGGCATCGACGTGAGCCACACGGGCTCGGCCGGGCTGGCGGGGCTGCTCGAGCTCTCGCGCCGCGGCGAGCTGCGGCCGGGCGAACAGGTCGGCGTGCTGTTGACGGGCGTCGATCGCGATCCGCGACGAGGAACGGATGGGAGGCAGACATGAGGAGCTTCGCCGGAAGGGACATCCTGTCGCTGAAGGACTTCGAGCGTGAGGAGTACTTCCGCGTGTTCGAGACGTGCGACCGGATGGCGCCGATCGCCAAGGCGCGCCGCAACGTCGACCTGCTGAAGGACAGGACGCTGCTCACCGCGTTCTACCAGCCGAGCACGCGGACGCGGATGGCGACCGAGGCAGCGATGCATCGGCTCGGCGGTCACGTGCTCGGGTTCGCAGACGCGAAGATGACGCGCGCGGGCGACTTCTACCAGGAGTCGATCAAGGACACCGTCCACATGCTCGAGTTCTACGCGGACGTGATCGCGATGCGTCACTTCGAGCAAGGCGCGCCGGCCGAGGCCGCGCGCTGGGCCTCCGTCCCGATCATCAACTGCGGCGACGGCTGGGGCGAGCACCCGACGCAGGTGCTCACCGACCTGTACACGACGTGGAAGGAGCTCGGACGCCTGGACGGGTTGAAGTTCCTGCTGGTCGGGGACATGCGCATGCGCACGATGCATTCGATCCTGTACGCGTTCAGCCGGTTCGACGTCGACTCCTACGTCGTCGCGCCGCCCGAGATGTCGCTGTTGCCGGAGTTCACGACGGAGCTCGAGGAGCGGAGCGTTCGCTTCCAGGAGGCCGAGTCCGTGGAGAAGGTCATCTCCGAGTGCGACGTGATCTACATGGAGCCGGTCGTCCAGGCGGATTACACGAAGGGGCGCGACGAGCGGGGCGGCGAGCTGCCGACGACCCCCGAGGCGTACCGCGTGACGCGCGAGCTGCTTCGCGACAAGGCGAAGCCGGACGCGATCGTCCTGCATTCGCTGCCGCGGATGGACGAGCTCCCGGTCGACGTGGACGCGACGAAGCACGCGCGCTACTGGGTCGAGGCGTTCAACGGCGTCGTGATGCGCATGGCGCTGATCGCGCTGGTGCTGGGCGCCACGGAATGAGGAGCACGGCACGAGGGAGGTGAGGTCCCCGTGGACCTCACGGTGAATGGCGAGGTGGTCTCGGTCGAGTTGCGGCCGGGCATGAGCCTGCTCGAGCTGCTGCGCGACGAGCTCGGGATCACGTCGGTCAAGGACGGATGCGCGCCCGAGGGTTCGTGCGGCGCGTGCACGGTCCTGATCGACGGCAGGGCGGTCGTCTCCTGCGCGCAGCGGGCGGAGCGCGCCGAGGGTCGCGCGGTTGTCACGCACGAGGGGCTCGGCACGGCCGAGCGCGAGCGGTGGGCCGACGGGTTCGTCGCGGCCGGGGCTTCGCAGTGCGGGTTCTGCTCGCCTGGCATCGTGATGAAGGCCGAGGGCCTGTTCGCCAAGAACCCGGCTCCGTCGCGCGAAGAGATCGCGAAGGCGCTCGCCGGCAACCTGTGCCGGTGCACGGGCTACGTGAAGATCCTGGATGCCGTGCAGATGGTCGCGGGCGCCCGCGCTGGAACGCCGATCCCGGCGCCAGAGCTCTCCGGGCGCGTGGGTTCACGCACGGCTCGGTACCAGGGTCGAGAGCTCGCGCTCGGCGACAAGCCGTACGTCGCTGATCTGCGCGCACCGGGGATGCTGCACGCCGCCCTCCGGTTCAGCGACCACCCGCGCGCGAACGTCGCTCGCATCCGGACCGACGCCGCGCGAGCGCATCCCGGCGTCGTGGCCGTCCTCACCGCGTTCGACGTCCCGGGCGACCGCGTCCAGGGGCTGATCAACCGTGACTGGCGGCAGCTCGTCGCCGAGGGCGAGACGACCGCGTACGTGGGCGACGTCCTCGCGATCGTCGTCGCCGAGACACGTCACGCCGCGCGCGAGGCGGCCCGCCTGGTCGAGGTGGCCTACGAGGTGCTCGAGCCCGTCACGGACCCGTTCGCGGCGCTCGAGCCGGGAGCGCCGCTCGTGCACCCGGGGTGCGCGGACAACCTGCTGTCCACCTCGCTCGTCCACCGCGGGGACGTGGATGCCGCGCTCGAACGCTCGGCGCACGTCCTGACCGAGACGTTCCGGACGCAGTTCATCGAACACGCGTTCCTCGAGCCGGAGTCGGCGTTCGCCGTGCCCGAGGACGGCGGCATCGTGCACGTGTTCTCCCAGGGGCAGGGGGCCTGGGAGGACCGCAGGCAGATCGCCTCGTTCCTCGCGCGCGGCGAGGACGCCGTCCGCGTGACGCAGGTCTCGAACGGTGGCGCGTTCGGCGGCAAGGAGGACCTGAACGTGCAGTGTCACGCGGCGCTCGGCGCCGTCGTCACCGGGCGGCCAGTGCTGCTGACGCTCAGCCGGGCCGAGAGCCTTCGCTTCCATCCGAAGCGGCACCCGCTCGCGATGGCGTACACGGTCGGGGCCGACGCGGACGGCAGGCTGACGGCGGTCCGGGCTCGGATCGTCGGGGACACCGGCGCGTACGCGAGCGTCGGCGCGAAGGTGCTCGAACGTGCCGCCGGCCACGCGTGTGGGCCGTACCGCGCGGGCGCCGTCGACGTCGAGGCGTCTGCGGTGTACACGAACGACCCGCCGTGCGGGGCGATGCGGGGGTTCGGCGTGAACCAGGTCGCCTTCGCGATGGAGGGGATGATGGATCGCCTCGCCGAACGCGTCGGCGTCGACCCCTGGGAGATCCGCCGGCGCAACGCGCTCGAGGTGGGCGATCGGTTCGGCACGGGCCAGGTGCTGGGCGAGGGGGTCGGCATCAAGGCGTGCCTGGAAGCGGTCCGCGACGCGTACCGCGGCGCCCGCTTCGCGGGGGTCGGCTGCGCCGTCAAGAACACGGGCATCGGCAACGGCCTGACCGAGTTCGGACGCGCGATCCTCCGGCCCGAGGCCGACGGCACGGTGACCCTGTTCCACTCGTGGACGGAGATGGGGCAGGGCGTCAACACGGTGCTGCTGCAGGTGGCATGCGAGGAGCTGGGCATCACGGCCGAACGCGTCCGCGTCGTGGTCGACACGATGCGCGAGCTCGACACCGGCCAGACGACCGCGTCCCGCTCCACCGTCCTGGGTGGCCGCGCCGTCCAGGAGGCCGCGAGGCGGCTCCTGGCCCGGCTGAACGGTGGGCGCCTGGAGGATCTTGCCGGCCGCGAGTTCTACGGTGAGGTCGTGGTCGACTGGACGGACGAGCCCGGCAGCGACGCGCTCGACCCCGTGACGCACTTCGCCTACGGATGGGCCGTCCAGGTGGCGATCCTCGATGACGATGGCCACGTCGACAAGATCGTGGCGGCGCACGACGTCGGTAAGGCGATGAACCCGACGCTCCTGGAGGGGCAGATCGAGGGCGCCGTGCACATGGGTCTGGGCTTCGCGCTGACCGAGGAGTTCGTGGTCGAGGACGCCGTTCCGAGGACGACGACGCTGAAGTCGCTCGGCATCGTCCCGGCGCAGCGGATGCCGGCCGTGGAGTGCACGTTCGTGGAGGTCCCGCAGCCGGAGGGACCGTTCGGCGCCAAGGGCGTCGGCGAGATCGGGCTCGTGCCGACCGCGGCCGCCGTCGCCGGGGCGCTCCACGCGTTCGATGGACGATGGCGGACGTCGCTCCCGATGCGCGACTCGGCGGCCGCCGAAGCGCTCCTGCCGCGGCTCGCGGCGACCGGCCGAGGGGCACCGGCGCGATGAGCCTTCTGCTCGCGGGCGGCACGGTCGTCACGTCACTGGATCCGCCGTCGATGGTCCCGGCGGACGTCGTCGTCGACGAGGGTCGGATCGTCGCGCTGCGTGGACGCGCCGGAACCACCGAGCGGATCGACTGCACCGGCTGCCTCGTGATCCCGGGGAACGTCTGTACGCACCACCACGTGTACTCCGCGCTCGCTCGTGGGATGCCCTACCGCCTCGAGCCACCACGCGATTTCGTCGAGACGCTCCAGCGCGTCTGGTGGCGGCTCGACCGCGCGCTGGACCTCGCTACGATCGCGTCGTGCGCACGCTCGGCGGCCGCCGACGCGCTCCTCGCGGGGACCACGACGATCATCGACCATCACGCCTCTCCGAACGCGATCGAAGGATCGCTCGACACGCTTGACATGTGGCTGGACCGACCGCGCGTCCGCCGGATCCTCTGCTACGAGGTCACCGACCGCGACGGATCCGAACGCGCCGCCGCCGGGCTCGCGGAGACGGGCCGGCAGCTGAAGCAGGCCTATGTCGACGAAGCGCGACGGATCAGCCGCACTATGGTCGGAGCACACGCGTCGTTCACGCTCTCCGACGAGACGCTGCGAGCCTGTGTCGCGCTGGCCGACGAGTTCGACGTCGGCATCCACATCCACGTCGCCGAGGACGCCGCGGACCAACGCGACGCGCAGGCTCGGTTCGGCAGGCGCGTCGTCGAGCGGCTTGCCGACGCGGGCGCGCTGAACGAGCGCTCCTTGCTGGCCCACTGCGTGCACGTCGATGATCGCGAGGTCGGGCTGATCCGCGACGCGGGCGCGTGGATCGCCCACAACGCCCGCTCGAACATGAACAACCGGGTCGGTCGCGCCGCCGTGTCCCGGTTGGGTGAGCGCGTGACGCTCGGGACCGACGGGCTCGACGGCGACATGTTCGCCGAGGCCAAGGCCGCGTTCTGGCGCGGGCGCGAGGACGACCCCTCGATCACGCCGACGTGGATCCTGGGTCGTCTCGCGGCGGGCGCCGCCTTCGCAGGGCAGGCGTTCGGTGAGCCCCTCCTCGGGCGGATCGAGCCCGGAGCGCCCGCGGATCTCGTCGTCCTCGACTACGACCCCTCGACGCCGATGACCGCCGAGAACCTGGCCGGTCACTGGGTCTTCGGGATCTCGGCGAACCACGTCCGTGACGTCGTCGTCGACGGTCGCGTCGTGGTTCGGGGCCGCCGGCTGGAAGCCGGGGACCCGGAGGGGGCGAGAGCGATCGCCCAGGCGCAGGCCCAGGCGCTGTGGGAACGCTTGGATGCGATCGAGCCGCACCCGTTCGGGCCCGACGGGGCGGGAGAGACATGACCATGGCATCGGAGGGACGCGTCGGCCTGTACCTTCAGGACAAGCATCCGATCCGCGAGGCGATGCGGTACGCGCGCCTCGCCGAGGAGTGCGGGTTCGAGGCCGTTTGGCAGGCCGAGAGCCGGCTCGTGCGAGAGGCCACGATCCCGCTCGCGGCGTTCGCCGCGACGACCGAGCGCATCAAGGTGGGCTCCGGCGTCGTGAACTGCTGGACTCGCAACGTCGGGCTGATGGCCTCGACGTTCGTGACGCTCGACGACCTCGCTCCCGGCCGCGTGATGCTCGGGATCGGCGCGTGGTGGGAGCCGCTCGCGTCCAAGGTGGGCGTGAAACGCGAGCGTCCGCTCCTCGCGATGCGGGAGTACGTCGAGGTCGTGCGTCGGCTGATCGCGATGGAGAACGTGACGTTCCACGGGGCGTTCGTCGACGTCAGCGACATCGAGATCGACATCGTTCACGGTGACCGCTCGCCGCGGCGCATCCCGATCTACCTCGGGGCGACGGGGATGCAGATGTTGGAACTCGCGGGCGAGGTCGCGGACGGCGTGCTGCTCAACTACCTGGTCGGCCCCGCGTACGACGCCACGGCGATGCGGCACCTCGCCGTCGGTGCCGCCCGGGCCGGCCGAACCCTCGACGAGGTGGACCGTCCGCAGCTCGTCGTCTGCTCGCTCGACGAGGACCGGGAGCTCGCACTCGACCGGGCGCGGGAGCTCGTGACGCAGTACCTCGGGCAGCAGCCGCACATCATGCAGGCGAGCGGCGTCGACCAGGCGCTGCTGGACGAGATCGCGGAGGTGCTGACGTGGCCCGCCGGTCCGGACGAGATCCAGCGTGCGATGAAGCTGGTACCCGACGAGGTCGTCCAGATGATCACGGCCTCGGGCACGCCGGACGAATGCCGCGCCCGCGTCCGCGAGTACGTCGAGGCCGGGGCGACGTGCCCCATCCTGTACCCGCTGGGTGACGACGTGGAGGCGATGATCGAAGCGTTCGCGAACGGGAGGTTCTGAGGGCCGACCGAGAACGGCCTGTTCCGAGGACGGGAGGTTCGCAGATGGATCGTTCGATCCTGAAGGGGCGCGACTACATCGAGACGCTCGAGTGGAGCGTCGACGAGATCGACGAGGCGCTCGGGCTCGCGGGCGACCTGAAGGATCGCTTCCGGCGCGGCGAGCCGCACCGGCTGCTCCAGGACCGCACGCTGTTCATGCTGTTCTTCGATCGCTCGACGCGGACGCGGAACGCGTTCGAGGCCGGCATGACGCAGCTGGGCGGGCACGCGCACTTCCTGGATGCCGACAAGACGCAGGTCGCCCACGGCGAGAGCCCGAAGGACATGGGGATCATCCTGTCCCGGTACGGGCACGGTCTCGCGATCCGCCACGACCTGATCCCGTACGAGGGCAACGCGTACATGCGCGACGTCGCGCATTGGGCCGAGATCCCCGTCATCAACCTGCAATGCGACGTCGATCACCCGACGCAGACGCTGGCGGACCTCATGACGCTCCGGGAGCACCGGGGGGACGACCTGCGTGGCATGCGGGTCGCCGTCTCGTGGGCGTACGCTCCCTCGTACGCGAAGCCGCTCAGCGTCCCGCAGGGGCTGTTGATGCTGCTGCCGCGGTTCGGGATCGACGTCGTTCTCACACACCCGCCGGGGTTCGACCTCATGCCCGAGGTCCGCAAACGAGCGGTGGACGCCGCGGTCGACGGCGGCGGCAGCATCACGTACGTCGACGAGATGGACGCCGCGTTCGAAGGCGCCGACGTCGTGTACCCCAAGTCTTGGGGGCGGCTCGACCTGTTCGCGGACGAGCAAGCGGCTCTCGCCGACGCCCGGCGCTACGAGGGATGGATCTGCGACGAGCGACGGATGTCGCTGGCCAAGGACGATGCCCTCTACATGCACTGCCTCCCGGCCGACCGGGGGACCGAGGTGACCGACGCCGTGATCGACGGCCCGCACTCCGTCGTGTACGAGGAGGCCGAGAACCGCATGCACACCGGCAAGGCCATCATGGCGCTCACGATGCCCGCCTGAACACGACCGGAACGACGAAGGCGCCGGTGCTCTGGGCTGGTGCACCCGCGCTGCCCCGTCGTCGGCGGACGCACGGTTTGCGGCTCCCACGGCGCCGCCGGGAGCACTCTGAACACACGTTCGATGCGGGGTTTTGGGGGCTCAGCCTCGGGCGACCGTCAGCCGATAGACGGTCAGGAACCTTCCGGGGGACGGGCATGCCCGAACGCAGGAACGTGGCACGACAACTGCGGTCGCTGTGCGGAACGCTCGCGGCGATCTGCCTGTTCGCGGCTGCCGTCCTGTACGCCCTCACCCGGTACACGCAGCTGGAGCTCGAGGGCGACGCCGC
>JBMDWR010000040.1:0-7708 GCA_048594645.1 Actinomycetota bacterium | reverse complement strand
CGGAGCTCGTTCGAGATCACGAGCCGCTGGATCTCCGACGTGCCCTCCCAGATCCGGTCGACACGCAGCTCGCGCCAGAGGCGCTCGACCGGCTGCTCGCGCATGTAGCCGCGGCCACCGTGGATCTGCACCGCGCGGTCGGCGACCCGGCCCGCGGTCTCGGAGCACAGCAGCTTCACGGCCGAGGCGAGGGCGTGCAGCTCCTTGCGAGAGGTCTCGCCGCGCGCCGCCTGCCAGCCGACGCGGTAGAGCATCGACCTCGCGGCCATGATCTCGGTCGCCATATCTGCAAGCATGAACGCGATCGCCTGGAACTCGACGATGGGCTCACCGAACTGCACCCGCTCGTTCGCGAACGCGAGCGAGAGGTCCAGGGCTCGCGTCGCCGCACCGATCGTGCGCGCGCCGATCATGATCCGTTCCTCGACGAACCAGTCCTTGGTGAGCTCGAAGCCCTGGCCGACCTCCCCGAGCAACGCGTCGTCGCCGACGCGCACGCCCTCGAACGAGAAGATCGGGTGCTCGAACACGAACGTGTGCGCGTACTTCGGCGTCCGGACGAGCCGGACGCCCGGCAGGTCCTTGTCGACGAGGAAGATGGTTGCCTTCGACGGGTTGCCGTCCACGTGGGCGTGCACCAGGAAGAAGTCCGCGACGTCGCCGGACGTGACGTGCCACTTCGTCCCGTTGATCACCCAGCCGCTCGCGTCGCGGCGTGTGGTTGTTCGCACCATCGTGGGATCCGAACCCGCAGACTCCTCCGTGATGGCGTACGCGTCTCGGCGCTCGCCTCGGCACGCCGGGCGCAGGTATCGCTCCCTCTGCTCGGCCGTCGCGACGGCGAGCGGGATTGAGGGCCGCCACGGGATGTCCCAGAGCGCGCCCGTCGCCTTGCCCCACTCCTCCTCGACGAGGACCTGCTGCAAGACGTCGAAGCCCTGTCCGCCGTCGTCCCGCGAGTGGTTGATCGCGTTGAACCCTGCGTCGACGACGGCTTGCTTGGCCTGCGCGAAGCTCTCCGGCGATAGCCCGTCACGCTCCTCGCACTCCATCTCGAGCGGAAACAGCACGTCCTCGGTGAACCGACGCGCGCGAAGCTTGAGCTCGAGGTCTTCGGCGTCCAGGCGGAGGTCCATCGGTCGACGCGGAGCCTAGCGCTCCGGATCGAGCTGCGGCGGCCCGCCGTCTCGAGACATCGGCGGCCCGCCGTCACGAGACGGGCGGGCAGGTCGAGCCGGCGATCGCGAGCGTTCGGCGCTCCGCGTTCACGTCCTTGGACCCCACGGCGAGCACGGTGCCGTCCGGCAGCGCATCGACCGCCGCGAGCACGTCCGAGCCGGCGACCGACGGCCCGTTCACCGGAAGCCATCGTCTGCCCGTGTACCGGAACACGGCGGACCGAGCGAGCCCGCCCTGCCGGGACGGCTGCGAGCCGACGGCCCAGATGTCGAGGCCACCGACGGCCGCGACGTCCACCAACTCGACGTCGTCGCGCGCGATACGCGCCCGCGTCCACGTCTCGCCGTCGAACCGCTGGATCGGCGATCCGACAGCCCACACCTCGCTCGTCGCGAACGCCTCGACGGCGCTCACTGCTCCACGGACGTCCGTCGGGCTCCGGGACCATGCCCGGCCGTCGAACCGGATCATCAGCGGCCGGAACCGCTGATAGCCGACGGCCCAGACGTCCGTCGGCGAGACGCCCTCGATGTCCACGAGGGCCGACCGACCGCCACGGACCGCCGGTCCGATGGGCGTCTCGCTCCACCCTGTCCCGTCCCAGTGCAGCACCAGCGCCCGCTCGAGCGATGCAACGGGATCGGCCGTGTACCCGACCGCCCACACGTCGGTGGGCGAGACGGCGGCGACGCCGTTCAGGACGCCGTCGATCTCGTCGGGCAGCTCGATCTGCCTCCACGCGGTTCCGTCGAAGCGCAGGATCAACGGCTTGTCGCCGAACCCGCTCGACGTGCGGCCGACCGCCCAGACGTCGTCCGGCTCGGACGCGTCGACCCCGCGCAGCTCGTTCAGCGTCGTCCCTGCGCTCGGCGCCTCGACCGGGGACCAGCGGTCGCCGTCCCAGCGCTGGATCGCGACGGCGGTCGGCGACGTCGGGTCGCCGATGCCGCCAACGGCCCAGGCGTCGGCGGAGCTCACCACGGTGATGCCGAGCAGCGTCGTCGGCGCCTTCCCGGGGTTGGCGCTCCGCACCACGTCCCACGTGGGCGTGCAGCTCAGAGGCGGCGGCGACGGCGTCGTTGTGGGGGATGGCTCAGGCTCGGTGACCGTCTCCTCGTCCCCGCCCGCAGCGAAGACCACGGCCGAACCGATCGCGAACGTGGCGACGGCGGCGATCGTACCGTTCAGGAGACCCCGCCGTTGCGCGCTGTTCACGCCGGAAGGACGCCCCGAGCGCGCGTCGCGGTTCCGCGGAGCAGTCCGGATGACGCGCCGTTGCGGCGCACGTCGTGCGCCCCGTACCCTGACGCTTCCGTGGGCGTGTTCGAACGAGACGTCGTCATCATCGGGGGAGGCCACAACGGCCTCGCGTGCGCAGCGTACCTTGCGAAGGCCGGTCTGGACGTGCTCGTCCTCGAGAAGCGTGCACTGCTGGGTGGCGCAGCCGCGACCGAGGAGCCGTGGCCCGGCTATCGCGTGTCGAGCGCGTCCTACGTCGTCTCGCTGATGCCGCCGCAGGTCGTGCGTGAGCTCGACCTCAAGCGGTACGGCTACGAGGTGTCGATCGTCAGTCCGGATTACTTCGTGCCGTTTCCGGACGGGACGTCGCTTACGCTGTGGGGTGACGTCCAGCGTGACGCCGCGAGCATCGCGAGGTTCAACGAGGACGATGCCGGGGCGTACGTCGAGTTCGACCGGTACTTCGACCGCGCCGCGGGACTGCTCAAGGACCTGCTGTTCGTCGTCCCGCCGAACATGAACCTGCGCGACCTCCCGAAGTGGGCGGCGACCGCGGGGCGGTTCCGCAGGTGGAGCGGTCGCGACGTCCACGAGGTCGTACGCCTGTTCACCATGAGCGCGGCGGACTTCCTCGACGAATGGTTCGTCGACGAGCGCGTGAAGGGCGCCCTCGCGACGCAAGCGATCATCGGCGCGTGGTGCGGGCCCATGACGCCGGGTTCCGCCTATGTCCTGATGCACCACTGGATCGGCGAGATCGATGGGCACGCCGGCGCGTGGGGCTGGGTCAAGGGCGGCATGGGCGGCGTCTCGACGGCCATGGCTCGCGCCGCCGAAGCGGCGGGCGCCGAGATCCGCACCGATGCCGAGGTCGATCGCGTGGCGATCAACGCCAGCGGGCGCGCGGTCGGCGTTGCGTTGCTCGACGGGTCGCTCGTCCGATCGCAGCGCGTCGTCTCGAGCGCTCACCCCGTGACCACGTACCTGTCGCTCGTCGGCGAGGAACGCCTGCCGGGTGACGTCGTCCGAGACGTGCGCCGGTACCGAACGCGCTCGGGATCGGTGAAGCTGAACGTCGCCCTCTCCGAGCTGCCGGCGTTCCCCTCGTGGGATCAGGACGGCGAGCTGCACAAGGGTCTGGTTGCCGTGTCGCCGTCGGTCGAGTACCTGGAGCGCGCGTGGGACGACGCGAAGTACGGGCGGATGAGCGAGCACCCCTACGTCGAGGCGGTGTTCCCGACGGCGCACGAGCCCGGCGGCCTGGCGCCGGAGGGCAAGCACCTGATGCTCGCGTTCAGCCAGTACGGGCCGTACGAGCTCGCCGAGGGGTCGTGGGGCGACGGCGCCCGAGACGAGTACGCGGCCAGGGTGCTGAAGGCGCTCGGTGAGTTCGCGCCGTCCCTCGGATCGTCGGTCGAGCACCTCGAGGTGCTCTCACCGAAGGACATCGAGCAGCGGTTCGGGCTGATCGGCGGCAACATCATGCAGGGGGAGCTCACGCCGGACCAGCTCTTCAGCTTCCGGCCGATCCCCGGCCACGGCGACTACCGGACGCCGGTCGCCGGCATGTACCTGTGTGGGTCGGGAACGCATCCGGGGGGTGGCGTGATGGGCGTCCCGGGCCGCAACGCAGCGTCGGTCATCCTCCGCGACCACAAGCGTGGCGAGTTCATCGGCCGGATCAAGAACCTCGGCCGCTAGATGCTCGCCGCCATCGCCCAGGCCGTGCGCGAGCGCACCGTCTCGGCCGCCGAGGTGATGTCGCAGGCGGTCGCCCGCATCGAACGGCTGAACCCGCGGATCAACGCGGTCACCGCGCTCTGGGCCGACGAGGCGCTCGCGGGCGCCCGCGCGCTCGACGAGCGCGGCGCCGAGGGACCGCTCGCCGGCCTGCCACTGCTGGTCAAGGACAACACCGACCTCGCCGGCACCGTGACGAACTTCGGGTCGCGCACGATGCTCGACCGGCCGCCCGCCGAACGCAGCGAGGCGAGCGTCGAGCGCTTGCTCGCGGCCGGCGCGATCCCGCTCGGCCGGACGAACACCCCCGAGTTCGCGTTTCAGGGGTTCACGGACAACGACCTGTTCGGCGCGACGCGCAACCCATGGGCGCCCGACTGGTCGCCGGGGGGCTCATCCGGCGGCTCCGGCGCCGCCCTCGCGGCCGGCATGGTGCCGCTCGCCACCGGCACGGACGGTGGCGGCTCGATCCGAACGCCCGCGGCGTTCTGCGGGCTCATGGGGCTCAAGCCGACGGCGGGGCTGATCGGGCGCCGGCCGATCCCGTCGTGGCTCGAGGTCTCCACGCAGGGCCCGATGGCCACCAGCATCGAGGACGTGAGGCTCCTGCTCCACGTGATGCGCGGCCCGACCGAGGGTGATCCGTCCGCCACCCCGTCGTGGCAGTACGGCGGCGGCATGCCGAGGCGCGTGATCGCGTCGATCCGTAGCCGGGACCTCGGACCGCTGCAGCCGGACGTCGACGCAATGTTCCGGGCGGCGCTCGATCAGATCGAGCGCGACCTGGGTCTGCCGGTCGAGGAGATCGAGCCCGCGGCCGTCTTCCCGAGCGTCCCGCCGGAGGACGACTGGGACGACTGGTACGTCACCGTCACTGTCGAGGAGCTCCACTGGTTGGGCCCGGACTGGGTGCGAGAGCACCTCGACGCGTTCAGCGCCGTGTTCCGCCGTGAGATGGAGAACGCGCTCGGCTACACGCTCGCGGACTACCTCACGGTGCGGCATCGCCGGTTCGCGTACGTGGCGGATCTCGACCGTCTGCTGGGCGAAGACGCGGTGCTCGTGTCCCCGACGCACGGGTATGCGGGATGGCTCGCGGACGGGACGGTGCCCGAGACGGGACGCCTGGCGGGGCCGGAGGGGTACAACACCGGGGAGTTCAACCTCAGCGGACATCCGGCGCTCAGCGTTCCGGCTGGGATGGCGGCCAACGGTGTGCCGTTCGGGCTCACGATCGTCGGCCCCCGCTGGCGCGACGACCTCGTGCTCGAGCTCGGTGCGGCCTGGGAGGCCGCACGCCCGTGGCCCGTCGTGGCTCCTGGGTACGAGCCGTTCGGTGCGGCCTGAGCTCAGGCAGCGACGTCCCGGCGTTCGAACGCCCACAGCGCGTACGCGAACGCCACGACGGCGATGAGCACGAGCACGGCCACGTGCAGCGGATCGAGCCCGTTCACGAGCGGCTGGTTGCCGCCGTAGTAGTAGAAGGGCGAGAGCTGCTCGAGCCACGCGATCGCGTCGACCGAGGGCGCGAGAACGTCGAACAGGTACGTCGCGGCCGCGATCCCGGCGGTGAGGCCGATCGCGAGCGATCGTCGCCCCGTCGAGCAGCCGATCGCGAGCGCCAACGAGCCGAACGCGATCGCGAGCAGCCCGACGCTCACGGTCGCCGCCGCGAGGTCGCCGATCGGGAGGTCGAGCTCGAACGGCGGTCCGAGCACCGCTATCGAGACCCACAGCACGGCGCACAGCAGCACGACTCCGACCACCATCGCGCCGAACTTCTGCGCCACGATGCTGCGTCGACGGACCGGCGTAGCGAGGAGGATGTCCAGCGTCCGCCGCTCCTCCTCGCGCGCGATCGCACGCGATCCCGCCCCGATCGCGTACAGGAGGAGCAGGAGCGGCCCGAAGAAGCCGAAGAGCTCGGTGCTCAGGTACCCGGCCGGCGACGAGAAGTCGATGCCCTCGCCGAGGAACGCCTCGCGGAACACCTCGGGGAAGCTCTCGAGGTACTCGTTCAGCGTCTGCGCGTTCTCCCTGATGCTCGGGTACACGGCCGCGTACATCAACACGGTCCCGACCAGTCCAACGGACCACCACGTGAGTGCGCGGCGTTGGTCGCGGATCGTCTTCCGGAACACGTCCCGGAGCATCGGACGGGCGGCGAGCGCCTCAGTCGCCATCGGCGGCCGCCTCCTGTCCGTAGAACGTGAGGAAGATGTCCTCCAACGTCTGTTCGTGGCTCACGAGGTCGACGACCTCGTGAGCCGCTGCGGCCTTGACCACGGCGTCGAGCGAGCCGATGGCGGTGATCCGCAGGCGGTCCCCTTCGGCCTCGACGTCGCGGACGCCGTCGAGCGACGCGAAGTCCGCGGCTGGGACCGGTCGCGCGAAGTGGATCTCGAGGCTCCTCAGCTCCTTTGCCCGCAGGTCGCCGATGTCCTCGACGGCGACCAGCCGACCCTGCCGGATGATGCCGACGCGGTCGCACACGCGCTCGACCTCGGGCATCACGTGCGACGACAGGAACACCGTCCGGCCCTCCTGACGCGCCTCGGCCATCAGCCCGTAGAACTCCTTCTGCATCAGCGGGTCAAGCCCCTGGGTAGGCTCGTCGAGGACCAGGAGTTCCGGCCGGTGCATGAACGCCTGCAGCAGTCCCACCTTCTGCCGGTTCCCGTGGGAGAGCGCGCGGATCCGCATGCCGAGGTCGAGATCGAACCGTTCGGCCAGGGAACGCAGGTACGTCTCGTCCACGCCGCGGCGAAGGGCGGAGAGGTGTTGCAGGTACTCGCCCGCGAGCAGGTTCTCGTACAACGTGAACTCGCCGGGCAGGTAGCCGGTCCGTCGATGGATCTCATCGGCGTCGGTCCTGCTGTCCAGCCCCAGCACGCGGATCCGTCCGGACGTGGGGCGGATCATGTCGAGCATCGTCCGGATCGTCGTGGTCTTGCCCGCGCCGTTGGGCCCGAGGTATCCGAAGATCTCGCCCGGCTCGACCGAGAACGTCAGGTCCACGACACCGCGCTGACGCCCGTAGGACTTGGTGAGCCCTTCCGCGGCGATCGCGTCGGACATCGTCATGACCTCCGCCTCCCAGCCTGCTCACGCCGTGTCCGAGAGCCAGGGGGCGTTCGTCCCGAGGCGAACGGACCAACGGTCATGGTCCCAGGCGGAAGCCGAGCCGCCTCGGAAGGTGCGCGAGCGCGTCGGTGAGCGCGTCAACGCCGCCGCCCGCGTCCATGCGTTCGTCGCGGCGGATGATCGCCCGGTTCACGATCCGCTCGCCCAGGCCAGTGAGCGGCCATGGGGGGAATCGTTTGGGATCCGCGCACGCGATCGGCAGCGTCGTCGTCTCGTCCTCGATCCCGAGCGTGAGCCCCGCCAGGATCTTGCCGCCGAGGTGACACGGGCCGACGCCGTTGCCCGTGAAGCCGAGACCGACGTGGGTCGCGCCGCCCGGCATCGACCCGAAGAACGGCATGTGCAACGCCGCGACGTCGACCGGTCCGCCCCACGCCGCCTGGAACGGGACCTCGTCGAACGAGGG
>JBMDWR010000004.1:0-1969 GCA_048594645.1 Actinomycetota bacterium | reverse complement strand
AGCGGTGGCCCGGCGCCTCGGCGTTCGAGCGCGGCGCGGGCTCCACGGACCTGACGCTACCACGCAAGGCTTCGCGGACCCTGTTGGTACCGTTGTGTCGATGCCGAGGGTCGCACGCTTCAACGTCACGCCGGTGAAGTCGACCTCGCTGCACCATCCCGAGACGATCCGACTGGATGCGAGCGGCGCCGTCGGAGATCGCCGGTTCTTCCTGGTCGACGGCGACGGGAAGCGGTTCTCGGGGGCGACGAAGGCGCCGATCCTGCCGATCCGGGCGGACTACGACGAGGACCGCGACGAGCTCTCGCTCCGTTTGCCGAACGGCACCGCGGTCAGCGGCACCGCCATCCCCAACGGCGAGATCCTCGAGGTGGACTTCTACGGCAGGCCGGTAAGGGGGCGCACGGTCGACGGTCGATTCACCGAGACGCTGTCCGCGTACGCCGGACACGAGGTCCGCCTCGTGCGTCCGGAGGGATCCGGCCAGGCGCTCGACGCCCGGCCCGTCACGCTGGTATCGCTCGAGTCGGTGGCGGAGCTCGCACGCCGGGGCCGTCACGACGGCGGCTTGGACCCCGGCCGGTTCCGCATGACGATCGAGATCGAAGGCGTGTCCGCCCCGCACGAGGAGGACACGTGGGCCGGCCGAGCGGTGCGTGTCGGCGAGGCCGTGCTGCGGGTGGGCGAGCCCGTCCCTCGATGCGTCGTCACGACGCTGGACCCTGCGACGGGGGTTCGCGACTTCCCGACGCTCCGCGTGATCCGTGACTACCGAGGCGTGAACGCGCGCAACCAACTGGAGTTCGGCGTGTACGCGGAGGTGGAGGCGCCCGGCGAGCTCCGCGTCGGCGACCTCGTCGAACCTCTCCCGTGAAGGCCGCGGCTCGCATCACGTGGGCGCGCGTCGCCGCGTGGCGAGCGCATCGTCACCATCTCGGGAAGCGCCTTCCCTTGTCCGCGATCCACGAGGTGACGTCTCGGATCTGCGGCCTGCAAACGCAGTCCGCGGGCGGACATCGCCTGGGTTTGACGTCCCTACCAGGGGGTATTCCCGAGTCCCATGGTGCAGACCCGACCTTCCCTCGCGCGCGACGATCGTTCCGAGGCTCTCGGGGACGAGTTCGTCCTGGGTCAGCCCCCCGCGCCTCCGCGGCTGGCTCAGGGAGCAACGTCGCTCCGAGACCTGCTCGGCTGGGATGTCCCGAGCAACCACGTGGACGTCCTGCGGTCGCTCGCGCGACTCGCGATCGTGATGTCCCTCGCGATGGTCTTCGTCGGGATCGGCGTGATGTTCTCGGTCAACGTGGTGATCTCGATCATCGAAGGCGTCGTCGACTAACGGTCGTCCGCCTCGCGCCACTCGACGTCGACGTGCTCGCACTTCAGCTCCTCCACGACGCACCGGGATCGAAACGGAGCTCTCGGCAACGCGGGATGCGTTGGCCGACAGTCATCTTTTTGGTCGTGCCGCGCGACCGGACGGTCGTCACGCTCGTTCCGCCTCCGCCGACGACGTCAGGCGGCGGCAGGATGCCGCCTCCACGCTTCGTGCGTTCCACAGGAACGTCGACTCGCGTTTCCCGATCTCACGTCCGGAGACGTTCACCGATCGGCGATGGACCAGGCCCTTCTCCTAACGCAGCTAGACGTCAGTCGCGACAGGCTCGGGCTCGACCCACCGTTGGAGCCGCTGACGGACGGTGTCGCGCTCAGCGACCTTCTTCTCTCCACCGCTCGTGCCCCCGTTGCCGCTTTCGGGCAGACCGGTGCGAGAACGGTCCTCGCCGTACGAGAGGCCGTAGTGCGATGCCAGCTCAGCCTCCGTGCGTGGCTGATCCGCTCCTCGTCGATGTCCGGCGAGGCCTTGACGTGGTCGCCGTCGTACGGGACGCGGACCCCGTCCCCCTCGAACGTGGACCCTTCGACGGGGACGAGCGCGCCCTTCATCCGGAGGAACCCGGCGCCGATC
>JBMDWR010000399.1:0-3458 GCA_048594645.1 Actinomycetota bacterium | reverse complement strand
GGCCGAGGGTGCCGACGCCGCTCAGGTGATCGAGGAGCTGATCGAGGCCGCCGAGCCCGCCCTGATGGCGACCGCGGGGCCGAGGTTCTTCGGGTTCGTCGTCGGGGGTTCGCTCGACGCCGCGACGTGCGCCGACATCCTGGCGACGGGCTGGGACCAGATGGCCTTCAACCCCGTCTCCTCGCCGGCCGGCGCCTTCGTCGAGGAGGCCGTCGGTGCGTGGCTGAAGGACGTGTTCGGCCTCCCCGCAGACGCGTCGTTCGGCGTCGTGACGGGCGCGCAGAGCGCCAACAACGTGGCGCTCGCCGCCGCGCGTCACCGCGTGCTCGAACGCGCGGGCTGGGACGTCGAACGCGACGGTCTGACCGGCGCGCCGCCGATCCGTGTCGTGGCCGGCGACGAGCGGCACGTCACGATCGACCGGTCCCTCCGGCTGCTCGGCATGGGCGCGGCGGCGGTCGAACCCGTGCCGTCCGACGCGAACGGCGCGGTCGACGCCGAGGCGCTCGCTCGGGCCGTCGGCGCACGTCCGGGGGTCCCGACGATCGTCTGCGCCCAGGTGGGAAACGTGAACAGCGGCGCGTTCGACGACCTCCGCGCCGTGTGCGAGGCGGCGCACCGGCACGGTGCGTGGGTCCACGTCGACGGGGCGTTCGGCCTGTGGGCGGCGGCGAGCCCGTCGCTCGAGCATCTCGTCGCAGGCGTCGAGGCGGCCGACTCCTGGACGGTCGACGGTCACAAGTGGCTGAACGTCCCGTACGACACGGGCTTCGTCTTCAGCGCCGACCCGCAGGCGCACGCGTCGTCCATGTCGTTCACGGCCTCCTACCTCGCCGGGCAGGGGGAGGGCGAGGTGCGCAACCCGTCCGACTTCGTGCCCGAGTCGTCTCGACGCGCCCGCGGCTTCGCCTCGTGGGCGGCGCTTCGCGAGCTGGGCCGTGACGGGCTGGCCCGGCTCGTGGACCGCTGCTGCTCGCACGCGCGGCGCTTCGCGCAGCAGCTCGGCGCCGTCGACGGCGTCACGATCGCCAACGAGGTCGTGCTGAACCAGGTGCTCGTCGGCTTCGGCACCGACGAGCGGACCGACAAGGTGATCGAGGCCGTTCAACGCGACGGGACGTGCTGGCTCGGCGGCACCACGTGGCACGGCCGCCGGCTGATGCGCATCTCGGTCTCCAACTGGACGACGACCGAGGACGACGTCGACCGCTCGGTCGAGGCGATCTGCAAGGCGTTCGCTTCGACCGCGTAGACGCGGTCCGATCGCGGGCGGCCGCCACGCGCGTCGCGACCGAGCATCGGGTAAGTAGGGGTCGATGACGATCGAGCCGATCTCGCCGACCCCGCCGGAGCCCGTAGCGACCCCGATGATGCGCCAGCGGTGGGAGCTGGTCTCGTTCCTGCACTGGCGCCTCGATGCCGCCGAGCTCCGCGGGCTCGTGCCTCGCGAGCTCGAGTTCGACGTGTTCGACGGCTCGGCGTGGGTCGGCCTCGTGCCGTTCCGGATGATCTCCCGAGTGACGGGGACGCCGACGATCCCGTGGCTATCGACGTTCGCCGAGACCAACGTCCGGACGTACGTGATCGGCCCGGATGGACGGCGAGGGATCTGGTTCCTGTCCCTTGACGTCGGGCGGTGGCCGGTCGCGGTCGCCGGCACGATGCTCGGACTGCCGTACCGGTGGTCTCGGATGGACGTCGAGGGGGCGTTCGGTGACGTGGGGTACCGCGCACGGCGTATCGTCCCCCCGGGTGCCGGGGTCGAGAGCCGCGTCACCGTCGTCTCGAACGCCGCCACGAAGGCGGCGTCACCGCTCGATCACTTCCTCACTGCCAGGTTCCGGATGTACGGGACGTGTCCGCTCGGGCTGTTCGCCGTCCAGGTCGAGCACCGACCGTGGACCTTGCACCCAGGCCGCGCGAGCGAGCTTCGCGACGGGTTCGTCCCCGCGACGGGGTTGCGGTCGCCGAGCGGCGAACCGCTCGTCCACCACTCGACGGGCGTCCGCGACGTCCGCCTCGGTCTGCCGGAGCGGGTGCGCGGAGCTGCCGGCATGTCGTAGGGCGTCCCGGAACGTCCGGCGCGTTCTGTACCTGCTCAGGCCGGGGGTGTCAGGCCGTGGTCCGCGAGGAAGTCGAGGACCGGCTCGATGTCGACGCGCTGGGTCATGTCGTTCGCGCGGCAGATCGGGTCGCCCCAGCTCGTGACCGCCACCAGGATCAGCGTGTCCTCCCAGAAGCGCGGACCGCCGGAGTCGCCTCCGCATGTCCCACCCTGGCCCGTGGGGACGGGGTTCTGCTGGAGGTGAAGGTTGTTGTGCGTCAGCCCCGCGTACGGCGAGTCGACGAACCGCCGCTTCAGGTCGAACGTCAGGATCGGCGGAGGCGAGCCGGGCGTCTCGGAACCGCCGTAGCCGACGGCACGGAACTCGTCGTCCTTGATCTCGCCTTCGGCCTTCATCTCCGTGAGGAACCCCTCATCGGCCAGGACCGGGAGCGTGACACCGAGGTTCACCGTCTCGTCGAGCACCACGACCGAGACGTCGTTGCGGAGCGTCAACGGGTTGTACGCCGGGTTCGTGTGCGGCGTCCCGGGGACACCGCCCGCGTCCTCGGCCTCGTCGGGCCCGTCGCGGAAGTCGTCGGGGACCTCGACCACGAAGAACGCGTACGCCTGGTCCATGCCGATCGTGCAGTGGCTCGCCGTCACGATCACCGTCGATGACATCAGCGTCCCGCTGCACCGGTGCGAGTACTCGCCGTCCTCGTAGAACGCGAGAAGTGGCACGAACGGGTACCGGTTCTCCTCGTCGACCTGCCCGTACGTGATCGCGCTCGCCGGGGCGGCCACCAGGGCGAGCAGCAGCGAGGCGAGGACGAACGTGATCAGGCGCTTCATGGGGCCTCCTCCCGGAATGCGGGCGTCCGAACCTTCGTGTACGAACGTATCCAGGTCGGTCGCGCTGGGGCAACCCAGGCGGCACGGGCCGCCGGGGGACGACTCGGCGGCGCCGATACCGCGGATATCCTGCGGGCATGTCCCTGGACGAGCCGGTTCGCGGATCCTTCGCGTACGTCGAGCAACCGGGGCTGTTCGCGTTGTCGGCGGTCGACCAGCTGCGGCTGTTCGTCGAACGCCGACTGCCGGCACCGCCCGTCTCGCACCTCAGCGGGCTCGTCGTCGAGGAGGCGTCCGACGGCGCGACGACGTGGTCGATGCCGGCCAGCCCGGCGTGGGAGACGGCCGCCGGCGTCTTCGCGGGAGGCGCCCTCGCCTTCGTCGCCGACGCCGCGCTCGCCGGCGCCGTCTACACGAGGCTCCCACCGAAGACGGGCCTCGCCTCGTCCGACGTCTCGATGAACTTCCTCGAGCCGGCGGGCCGGTGGAGCGAACGGCTGATCGCGAAAGGGACGGTCATCGATGTCGGCCGCCGGCAGGGGCTGAGCGAGGCGAGGGT
>JBMDWR010000398.1:0-1387 GCA_048594645.1 Actinomycetota bacterium | reverse complement strand
GCGCCACGACAGGAGCGCATCGACGATCGGGTGGACGTCCCGCAGCTTCTCGAGGACGCTCGCGTCGGTGGACAACTGACCCTTCGGCGTCCGCTTCCCGGGCGACAGCTTCAGCTTGTCGTACAGGATCGCGCGCAGCTGCGGCGGCGAGTTCAGGTTGAACTCCTCGCCCGCGTGCTCGTAGATCCGCGACTTCAACGTCGCCATCTGGTCGCGAACGCCCTCGGCCATCTCCTCCAGGTAGGCGACGTCCAACGCGACGCCGCTCGCCTGCATCCGAGCCAGCACCGACGAGAGCGGAAGCTCGACGTCGTCGAGCAGCGGGCGCAGGCCGGCCTTGTCGAGACGCTCGCCGAGGACCGGAGCGAGCAGCGCGATCGCGGCGGCTTCGGCCGCCGGACGGCGCCACGACTCGCCGAACAGCTGTCCCTCGCTCTCATCGGACACCGAGCCGAGGACGTCGCCCCCCAGGTACTGCTCGCTGAGACGTTGGAGGTCGAAGTTCGTCGCGGCGGGGTCCAGGAGGTAGGACGCGAGCATCGTGTCGGCCACGATCCCGGCGAGGGACCGTCCCTCCGCGAGAGCGGCCGCCTCGAGCTCCTTCGCGTCGTGCGTCCACTTGGCCACCGCGGGATCCGCGAGCTCACCCTCGACGCCCGAGAGGTCCTTCACGGGTGCGTACGCCGCCTGGCCACCGCCGAGCGACACGGCGACCCCTCGCACCTCGCGATCCTCGAGGTGGACGCGGATGGCCTTCGGGCCATCGGAAGCGAGGAGTGCCGCGACGTCCTTGATGTCGGCCTCCCTGACGTCGAGCTCGGCGACCTCGACGGCCGGCTTCGCGGTGCGCCCGACCTCCTCGAGTCGTTCCAACAGCGTCCGGAACTCCAGCGAGGTGAACAGGCGGCGGACCGCGTCGACGTCCCAATCGCCCATCACGCACTCGCTCGGGCGCACGTCGAGCTCGACGCCCGTGTCCAGCTGCGCGAGCTCCTTGTTCAGGAGCAGCTGGTCGCCCGCCGCCTCGATCGAATCCTTGAGCTTGCCCTTGAGCTCGTCGGTCCGCCGGAGCAGCTCCTCCACCGAGCCGAAGTCCTGCACGAGCTTGGATGCCGTCTTCTCCCCGACGCCGGGGACGCCTGGGATGTTGTCGGAGGCGTCACCCTTGAGCGCCACGTAGTCGAGGTACTTCTCCGGGGGCAGGCCGAAGCGCTCGGTCACGGCCTCGACGTCGTACCGGCGGATATCCGAGATGCCCTTGACGTTGAACATCACCGTTAGCCCCGGCCGGACGAGCTGGAAGAAGTCCCGGTCTGCCGTCACGACGACGACCTCGATCCCGTGCTCCATCGCCTGGAGCGCGAGCGTGGCGATCGCGTCGTCGGCC
>JBMDWR010000397.1:0-4876 GCA_048594645.1 Actinomycetota bacterium | reverse complement strand
CTGAGGGTTCCGAGCGGGCTGAACCGGCGCGGAGTCTAGCAGACGCCCTGGTCAACGGGAACGAACCGCCCTCGATAGCCTGAGGCGGTGGAGACGACGACGCGCGCGACGCGCGCCCTCCCGCCCCCCGAGGACGTCCGCGGGCCATCGAACGCACGCCGCCTGCTGATGGCCGCCGCCGGCCCCGGGCTGATCGTCGCCTCCGTGCTGATCGCCCTGCGCGGGATCGCGTTCCTGCCCCACCTCTCGGACCAGCACCCGGACCTGCTCTCGTTCTGGCTACCCCGCTCCTGCATGCTCCGGCGCGCGATCGCCGACGGGCGTTTCCCGCTTTGGAACCCGTTCGAGATGGCAGGCACGCCGTTCGCCGCCGATCCACAGAGCGGATGGTTGTCCGCCCCGACGATGCTGCTGTCGTGGCTGTTCGGGTGCGGGGACGGCCTCCGGGCCCAGATCGTCCTGAACCCGATCCTGGCGGGCCTCGGGCTCCTGTGGTTCCTCCGGAAAGAAGGCCTCGGACGCATGGCGGCGACCGCCGGTGGCCTGTCGCTCGCGATGGCGATCTCGGCGTCGATCGTCGCCATCAGCCTGCCGTTCGCGGGCACGCTCGCGTGGGGGCCGTTCGTCCTGGTCGGCGCGTCCGGGTTCTTCTCGACGACGGGGTGGCGGCGCATGGTGTGGCTGGCACTCGCCGCGTTCGCGTGGGGACAGGTCGCGACATCGCACCTCTCGCACGGTCTCGTGATGATGACGGGCCTCGCGTTCGCGTACGTAATCGCGCGAGCCCTCCGCGAGGTCCGCACCGGGCGCGTTCGGCCGGCGGCCGCGGTGGCGCTCTCCGTCGCGTTCTTCGCGTTCCTCGTCCTGGCGAACCTGGCGATCCTGGTCCCGCGGTTCACCGTGATCGCCCGCTCCAGCCTCGCCGACGGGTACGGCGCCCTCGAGGGAACCGTCGCGGGGCCGTCCCCGCCGTCCGAGGACCTGCCGATCGCGACCACCGGCATCTGGGCGGCGTGGCCGCTCGCGCTCGCCTCGACGCCCGGCGGGTACCTGGGGGCGAGCATCCTGCTGTTCGTGCCGTTCGCCGTGAGGGACGCCGCACGTCGCTCCCTCGTCATGGCGCTCGCGCTGGTCGCCGCGGTCGCATACGCCCTCACCAACACGCTGCTCGTCGGAGCTGGGTGGTTCCGCTCGATAGTGCTCGAGCTGCCGTTCGGCGACGTGTACCTGCACAACCCGAGCCGCCTGCGGTACCTCGCCTTCCT
Source organism: Actinomycetota bacterium (assembly GCA_048594645.1). Lineage (GTDB taxonomy): Bacteria > Actinomycetota > UBA4738 > UBA4738 > HRBIN12 > DASSJM01. Next base: position 3,611 of record JBMDWR010000397.1, on the reverse strand, counting down.
CGTCGTCCCAGCGCTGGGGGCCATCGGGATCCAATGGATCCTCGACCGGCGCCCCTCGTTCGGCGAGGCGATGTCGTGGATCGGAGCAGCGCTCGGCGTCTTCCTCGTGCTCCCGCTGGCGATGGGAGCTCGCGTGGGACGCCTGGTCGTGTTCGCGATCGCGGCGGCGGCGCTCGTGGGGGTCGTGTGGGCGCTCACACGCGGAAGGCGATGGGCGACCGTCGCGATCTGTGGCGTCCTGTGCCTGGAACTGGTGGTCGGAGCCGTGTGGGCGTCCGTCTATCGGGGCGGGACGGTCTACCTGGGCCTCGAGACGGGCGACCATCCCGCGATCGTCGCGCCGCCGCTGCGATGGCCCGACATCGACCTGGATCGATACCTGGAGCCCGGGCCGATCGCCCGAGCGATCAAGCGGACCATCGTCGCCGGCGGCCGGTACCTCGCATGGATCCCGCCCGACGCGTACTTCAACAAGGGCTACCTGTTCACGCGGCGTGAGGCGGACTGGCCGGCCCTGCTGATCGGGCGCTCCGTGCTGTTCGAGACCCCCGACACGCTCGGCTACACGCCGGTGCAGGTGCGCCGGTACTGGGCGTTCGTCCACGCGACCAACAAGCTGCCGGTCTTCTACAACGCTGCGGTGATCCAGGTCCCCACGCTCACCGACCTACGGCTACTGGGCGCCAGGTACTTCATCGTGATGCGCGAGACGCCGCTGCCGTCCGGCATGACCGGACGGACGGTCGCTACGGACGGTGCCTACCGGCTGGTCGAGGTGGACGGCACGTACCCACGCGTCTCGGTCGTGCCGAACTGGGTCGTGGTCGAGGACTCCGACGAGGCGCTCGAGGCGGTGCTCGAGCCCGGATTCGACCCCGCCGAAGCGGCGGTGCTCGAGTCCGACCCCGGGATCCCGACGGGCGGAGGTTCGGCCGCGTGGAGCGCCCTGTACTCGGAGGCCGACCCGGAGGACGTGCGCATCGACGTTCGGACCGGGGCGCCGTCGATCGTCGTGATCCGCAACGCCTGGGACGAGGGTTGGGAGGCGACGCTCGACGGGCGTGACGTGCCGGTCCTCCCGACCGACGCGTTCGTGCAGGGCGTCGCCGTGCCTGCCGGCCAGCACCGGATCCGCCTCGTGTACCGGGAGCCCGCGATCGGCCGAGGCCTCGCCCTGTCGGCGTTCGCCTGGCTGGCGTTCGCCTCGGTGACGGTGGTGGCGTTCGTGCGGAGGCGCACGTCGAACGGTCGCCGGAACTGGTCCGCCTCAGACCGCGGCTCGGTCGGGTGAACGGCCACCCGAGGACGACCGAGGCTCAGCCGGACGATCGCCGCGCCCGGAGGACCGCGATGGGCACGACCAGGAGCGACAGGCCGATGCGGACGTTCGAGGACCAGCGCCCCGCGGCGACCGTGACGCTCGATCCCTCGCAGCCGGCGTCCCAGATCGCCTGCCCCTGCTGGGTCCAGTTCTTGCCGGGATAGGTGACTCCGGGCGTCTCATCGTCGTTGTCGTGGTCGTAGACGAACGGCGGGATGATGTCCTGCCCGTGTTTGTCGTGACCGGAGACGCTGCCGTTCGCGCTCACCGTCTGCTGGTTGTAGTGACCTCCGTTGGTCCAGTGACAGATCCTCACGGTCTCGACCGTCGGCGCAGGTGCTGGAGGTTCCTCCTCGACACGCAGCCCCGCGGTGTCCTTGTCCCCCGAGTACGCGCCCGTGACGGTGTGGTTCCCGGGCCGCTGGGCGGTGCAGGTTGCTCCGTTGCACGAGCCGTCAGGCGAGATCGTGAACGCGGTGTTCCGCGTCACGTCTCCCATCGAGTCCCCGTTGGTGTCGAACGCTTCCGCCGTGTAGGACTGTGACCCGCCCGACGCGATCGTCGCGCTCGACGGCGAGATGACGATGTGGTCGAACGGGGCGGAACCCACGTGGATCGTGCGCCGATCCGAGTCGCTCTTGCCCCTCGGGTCCGTGACGGTGAGCGTCACCGTGTAGTCGCCCGGGCGCTTGTAGGTATGCGTGAGGCTCTGGCCTCCGGACCGGCCGGATCCGTCGCCGAAGCTCCATCGCCGTGACAGCGGGTCGCCGTCGGGATCGCTCGACGCATCGGACAGGTGGACCTCGAGCGGCGCCGATCCTGCCTGTGGCGAGGCCGTGAAACCCGCGTTCGGTGCATGGTTGGCTGCCGGTGGCCCAGCATCACCGCCTCCGTCGTCGCGAACGCCTCCGCCGTCGCGCACGCCTCCGCCGCCCGTCCCTCCTCGCGGACCATCCGGCGGCTGAGAACCATCGCCGTCCGCATCGGGCCCGGGCTCGGCCGGCTCGTCCGGCGAACACACGCGCGAGCCGTCGAGCACGCACTGGTTGAACGAGAGCCAATCGCTCTCGAGGACCTCGGTCGAGATCGCCTGAACGTCGCTCACCGAGCCGTCGGCGCCTACGACGACCATCTCCCCGGCGGGAACGGCGACCGACCCGCCGGCGCCACTTGCTGCAACCACGCCGTCGATCACGGCCACCGTCGTCGAGGCGTCCTCCACGAGGACCGCGTACACGGTCCCTTCGACCGACGCCGTCGCGGTCGGCGTGTCTACCTCGAAGACGCTCTCCGGGTCCGTGAGCTCCGCCACGCGGTGATACGAGTTGCCGTCGATCTGGCCGGTCTCGATCACCTTGGAGGCCGCGTCGTTGGCGAGCGTTTCCAGCGTGACCAGCGTGAACGTCGTATCGACGTCCAGACGGGTCAGGCTTCCGTCGAAGTACTCGATCGACGCCCGTCCGTCCGGACCGGTTCGGATCGTGTCACCCGCACGCAGCGACGCCCCCTGCATCCCGACCGCGAAGGAGCCGTCCTCGTGCGCCACCTCGACGCGTCCGCCGAACAGACGCAGCGTCGCGATCTGCTTCGCCGTGACGGGTCCGCCGGAGAAGATGAGGACCGGGCCGATCAGGAGTAGTGCGGAGACGAAGACCGCCGTGACGGAAAGCTCCAGGCCACGTCTGGTCTTCTCGGACATGCCGGTCCTCCCGCGTCAAGCGATTCTCACCGCTCGGCGGCCCGCCGACAAGCACGGCGAGACCGAGGACACCCTCCGTCGCTGTGCTTGTGGACGTTGTGCCTAGGCCGAACGTTCTCGGAGGGTCAGCCGTCGCTGCCGGCTTCCGCTCGGCGGCGGAGCTCGGCCTCGATCAGCCGGTCTAGTCCCCCATCCAGCACGCCGTCGACGTCCCCGATCTCGACGCCGGTGCGATGGTCCTTGACCAGCCGGTACGGAGCGAGAACGTAGGAGCGGATCTGGGACCCAAAGTCGATGCCCTTGCGTTCGCCACGGAGGTTCTCGAGCTTCGTCTGCTGCTCCTCGCGCATGCGTTCGGCCAGGCGTGCCTTGAGGATGCGCATCGCCACGGCGCGGTTCTGCAGCTGCGAGCGCTCGTTCTGGCACGCCGCCGCGATGCCCGTCGGAAGGTGCGTGATCCGAACGGCCGAGTCCGTGGTGTTCACCGACTGCCCTCCGGGCCCCGTCGAACGGTAGACGTCGATCCGCAGATCCTTCGCATCGATCTCGATGTCCTCGTCCCCCGTCTCCTCGAGCAACGGGATCACGTCG
>JBMDWR010000396.1:0-1745 GCA_048594645.1 Actinomycetota bacterium | reverse complement strand
GACCACGACGTCGTAGCCGATCTCGATCTCGCGTTCGTCGGGGAGGCGGACGCGGGCGGCGCGCCGGCCGTGGTCGACGCGTTCGACCTCGCCGATCACCACGTCGCAGTGGCGCAGGACGCGGCGGAGCGGGACGACGACCGCCCGTGGGTCGATCGTGCCGGAGGCGACCTCCGGCAGGAACGGCTGGTACTGCATGAAGTTCTCGGGGTTCACGACGGTCACGCGGTGTCCGAGATCGACCGCGCGCCGAAGCTGCATCGCCGCGTACAGGCCTCCGAACCCGGCGCCGACGACGAGGATGTGCTTGCGCGAGACACCGCCCATCGTTCGGATGCTACGTGTTCGGACGCGAGCGATGGTTCTCGGCCGCTCCGGGGGCCGCCGGCGCCCGAAGGGCCGCGAACGCGTCGGGCCGGCACAGCGACGTCCCCAACCGGACCGGCTCGTACCTCGTGCCGTGGCAGTCGGAACCGCCCGTCGCGGCCAGCCCGAGCGTCGCGGCGAGCGCTCGGTAGCGCTCGCGCATCTCGGGGGGGTGGTCCGGGTGGTCGACCTCGAGGCCGCGCATGCCGGCCGAGGCCATGCGCTCGATCAGGCCCTGTGGGACCGACGCCTGCGCCGCCCACATCCCCGGGTGGGCCAGGACGCACACCCCTCCGGCGCGCAGGATCAGGCCCACGGCGTCGACGGGATGGAGCGCGTGCTTGCCCACGTGGGCCGGCCCGCCGTCCGAGATGTAGCGATCGAACGCCTCCTGCTCGCTCGCGACGGCGCCGATCTCGACCATGGCCTGCGCGATGTGGGGTCGCACGATCGCGGCGTCGCCCGCGATCTCGAGCACGCGTTCGAACCGAACCGGTATCCCGAGCGCCGTGAGGCGCTCGACCATCTGCTCGCCACGGGCGAACCGTTGGTCGCGTAGCCGACGGAGCTCCAGCTGGAGGTCCGCGTTCGCCGGATCCATCCAGTAGCAGAGGACGTGGACGCTCGTCGCCTCGTACTCGGTCGAGAGCTCGACCCCGGGCACGACCTCGACGCCGAGGCGCATGCCCTCCTCGATCGCCTCGTCGAGCCCGTCCGTCGTGTCGTGATCGGTCAGGGCGACGACGTCGAGACCGCGTTCAGCCGCGAGGCGCACGACTTCCACAGGCTCGAACGTGCCGTCTGAGCGGGTGGAATGCGTGTGCAGGTCGATCCCGGGCATGCCGGCCCATGCTCGCAGACGCCGCCGACTACGTCAGAACGCTAGATCCGAGGTCCCGTCCATCTGTGACCGAACGACCCCTTTTCTACGCTGCGTGCACAGGCGATACTCGGCGGCGCAACCCCCCGGGCCAGGCGGGAGGGACCTGCGGTATCTCGGGGGGAGGGGGGTCTCGATGAAAGTGCGCAGACCACGCGGTGCGGTCCACCTCACGATCGTAGCGATCGTAGCGGTCCTCATGTCCTTGCTCGTCCCCGGCGCGTCGGCAGCGGCGCCGCCGGGCGGGTACTTCAACGGTTTCGAGAACGCGGGCGATGCCGTCGCTCCGCCGAGCGGCTCGGACGAGCCGATGTTCGACGTCACGCGCGTCGCCTCGGGGACGAACGGCGTCACGTCGTCGGCGGGTGCTTGGCATGCGGAAGCCGCCGCGAACGACTTCGGAGGGCCGCTCTCCTCGTTCACCCGCCTTGGCGGCTACAGCAGTGTCTTCCCGGTGGGCGGTTTCACGACGTCGGTCGACGTCTACCTGGACACCGGG